>NZ_JBQFOD010000006.1:0-210509 GCF_056533095.1 Ruegeria sp. H3
GCAGGCCCGCATGCGGGCCATTGAGCAGGGTTTGCCGCTGATGCGATCCGCCAATACCGGAATCTCTGCAATGATCGACCCGCTGGGTCAGATCACAGATTCATTGCCTTTGGGAGAAGCGGGATTCGTGGATGCCATACTGCCTGCGCCGCACGCACCGACGGTCTATTCGCGATTTGGGGACAACCCGGTTCTGATCTTTTTATTGTTCCTGTTTGCCGGGTGTTGCTTCACGGCCTACCGGGGTCGTTCAGAAATACCGATTGACCCCGTGTAACAACGCGCGTATCCCCGCAAAAGCCTGTCACAACGGCTTCCTGGCGTGGCAGAGAAATCTTAATGGAGCAATTTTATGTCCAGACAGAACTATACTTTCACTTCGGAATCGGTTTCCGAAGGGCACCCGGATAAGGTTTGCGACCGGATCTCGGATGCCGTCCTTGATGCATTTCTGAATGAAGAACCCGAAGCACGCGTGGCGTGCGAAACCTTTGCGACCACCGATCGTGTCGTCATCGGTGGCGAAGTAGGTCTGTCTGATCAGGAAAAGCTGCACGATTACATGGGGCGCATCGATCAGATTGCGCGCGACTGTATCAAGGATATCGGCTACGAGCAGGACAAGTTTCATCATGAAACAGTCGAGGTGACGAACCTGCTGCACGAACAATCCGCCCATATTGCTCAGGGCGTGGATGCCTCGGGCGACAAGGATGAGGGCGCGGGCGATCAGGGCATCATGTTCGGTTATGCCACGACCGAAACCCCTGCGCTGATGCCTGCACCGATCCAGTATTCGCACGCGATCCTGCGGCGTCTAGCCGAGGTGCGCAAGAGCGGAGCTGAGGCTGCATTGGGCCCGGACGCAAAGTCGCAGCTGTCGGTTGTGTATCGCGATGGCAAGCCCGTTGGCGTGAGTTCCATCGTGCTGTCGACCCAGCATCTCGATGAAGCGCTGAGCTCGGATGACATCCGCGCCATTGTCGAACCCTATATCACCGAAACCTTGCCCGATGGTTGGCTGTCGGCTGAGACCGAGTGGCATGTGAACCCAACCGGAAAATTCGTCATTGGTGGCCCGGATGGAGATGCTGGTCTCACTGGTCGTAAGATCATCGTGGATACCTATGGCGGTGCTGCGCCCCATGGTGGTGGTGCATTCTCGGGCAAAGATCCAACCAAGGTGGACCGTTCAGCCGCCTATGCTGCGCGCTATCTGGCCAAGAACGTGGTCGCCGCCGGCATGGCCGAACGCTGCACCATCCAGCTGAGCTATGCGATTGGCGTATCCAAACCTCTGTCGATCTATGCAGACACCCACGGAACCGGCCAGATTGAGGATGCGCAAATCGAAAAGGCGGTTGGGCAGGTTATGGATTTGACCCCGCGTGGCATCCGCGAACATCTGCAGTTGAACAAGCCGATTTACCAGCGCACGGCCGCTTACGGCCATTTTGGTCGTGAACCGGATGCGGATGGCGGCTTTAGCTGGGAACGCACCGATCTGACTGACGATCTAAAAAAGGCCGTCTAACGACCCTAATCCGAAGGTGCGCCCTGACGGGCGCGCTCTTCTTCTGTTTGAAAATACCCCGGGGGTGTGGGGGCTGGCCCCCGCTTCCGCCCTTGCCATCTATTGCAACAATATCATGAGCGCAGTATGGGCACGGCCATGAGCACCCAGACACCCCAACGCCCCCGCAGAAACTTCTATGGCCGCTTCAAGGGCAAGACCCTGAAGCAAAGCCAAAAGACCTATCTGAACGAAGACCTCGATGCTTTGTCGCCGGGGGATGTGGGCTGGGATGTGAACCCCGAGCGTATTCCGTTGGACTTGGATGCCCTGTTCGGGGGCAAGGATATCTGGCTTGAGGTCGGCTTTGGCGGTGGCGAGCATCTGGTGCATCAGGCCGCATCCAACCCGGAGATCGGGATCATCGGAGCTGAACCTTACATCAACGGCGTTGCGATGTTGCTTGGCAAAATCCGACAGGCGCGTGTTCAAAACCTTGCCGTTCACCCCGGCGATGCACGCGACTTGTTTGATGTGTTGCCTGAGGCCAGCATCTCGCGCGCTTTCCTGCTTTATCCTGACCCATGGCCCAAAACACGACATCACCGCCGCCGCTTTGTCACACCCGAGCATCTGGAACCACTGGCGCGCGCGCTCAAGCCAGGGTCGATTTTCCGTGTTGCGACGGATATCCCCGACTATGTGCGCCAAACGCTGGAAGAGGTTCCGCGTGCGGGATTCGAATGGCTCGCAGAGCGGCCCGCGGATTGGCGCGAGCCTTGGGGGGATTGGATTTCAACCCGTTATGAGCAAAAGGCCCTGCGCGAAGGCAGGACCCCGCACTATCTGACCTTCCGGCGGTTGGCCTAGGCGTCGTTCAAGCTGGGGAAGGTACGTCCCTTGGCGAACCAAGCAATTCCAAAGGCCCACAGGGCGAGGGCTTCGACAAAGAAGGTCAGGTTCAGGCTGTTCCACCAGTCAACGAAGTCTGTTCCGAACTTGTCTTTGACATAAAGTGCGGCGACACAGGCTAGAATTGTGATCCCGCAGATCGTGTACAGCCGGTTCCGCTTGCGCTTGCTTTCGATCAGCACGCCGTCTTTTTCATGCCGTTCGGGAACCACGCGCTTGAGCACGATCAGGCAGTATAGGCCAAGATAAACAAACAAGATGCCAGCCGCGATCAGGTGCCAGTTGCTGGCGCTACTGAACAGGTTGAAAAACCCTTGATGCGGTGCCTCTGCAACTGTGATCGGCGGGCCGCTGGTCACTTCGACAAATACGCGGGACAGAAAAGTTGCCCGATTCTCGCACCCGGTGCCCAGTGTTGGGATTGAGGCGACGATGAATGCGCCGACACCTGCAACGCTGCTGAGGGTGTCTTCGAAAAACGTATCTCCAGTATAGGCGATCAGAAAGCCGCCAATGAAATACAGCAGGCCAACGAAGATTGTGCCAAGAAACTGGGCATAGTAGAAATGGCTGATGCTGTCGCGGAAACAGCTTCCGCCGAAGTTGGCCCCGACTGCCAGAATGATCGGCAGGCCAAAGGCGACCAGTCCGACCAGAAACGCCAGCCTTTGTTCCAGTTTGCTTTCTGTGCGCGTGGGATCGGCGGGGTGGAAAAGCTGAGTTGGCCCGCGCTCCAACATGTTTGGTGCTCTGTTCATGGTAAAATCCTGAGCTTTCATAGATAAAATAAATCACTGAATATGAATGGCTTCAGTATACCACAAATCAGGTGTTTAGCACAGAATCGAAGAAACAAGCTTGCAACCCGGGGCTTTGGCGCTGGACCCTGCACGCCCAATTCGCTAATCGGCCTGAGGATTGATAGCGAAAACAGGAGCTCCCATGTCCGGACACGGCACGCCCATCCCGATGACCTCGCATCCCTGCGGCCCGCTGCAAGGCACGGCCGAGGTTCCCGGCGACAAGTCGATTTCGCATCGGTCTTTGATCCTGGGTGCGATGGCTGTGGGCGAGACGCGGATCACCGGTCTGCTGGAAGGTGAGGATGTTCTGGACACCGCTAAGGCGATGCGCGCCTTTGGGGCCGAGGTGACAGATCACGGCGGTGGCGAATGGTCGGTTCATGGCGTCGGCGTTGGCGGCTTTGCTGAACCCGATCAGGTGATCGATTGCGGCAACTCTGGCACCGGGGTGCGGCTGATTATGGGCGCAATGGCGACCTGTCCAATCTCGGCTACGTTCACAGGGGATGCGAGCTTGAACAAACGTCCCATGGCGCGGGTTACAGACCCTCTGGCTCTGTTTGGAACGCAATCGGTGGGCCGCTCGGGCGGGCGTTTGCCGATGACCATCGTGGGCGCGGCTGAGCCGGTTCCGGTGCGCTATGAAGTGCCGGTCCCTTCGGCGCAGGTCAAATCGGCTGTGCTGCTGGCCGGGTTGAATGCACCCGGCAAGACCGTGGTGATCGAGAAAGAAGCCACCCGCGACCATTCCGAACGGATGCTGGCGGGTTTCGGGGCTGAAATCACCGTTGAGGATACGGATGAGGGGCGCGTGATCACTCTGACCGGTCGCCCCGAGTTGAAACCTCAGGTCATTGCCGTGCCACGCGACCCGTCCAGCGCGGCTTTCCCAGTTTGTGCTGCGCTTATCACGCCCGGCTCAGACGTGCTGGTGCCTGGTATTGGTTTGAACCCAACCCGTGCGGGTCTGTTCACCACGCTGCGCGAGATGGGGGCTGATCTGACTTATGAGAACGAACGTGAAGAAGGGGGCGAGCCCGTTGCCGATCTGCGCGCCAAGTATTCGCCAAATATGAAGGGGATCGAGGTGCCACCCGAACGCGCCGCCTCGATGATCGATGAATATCCGGTTCTGTCCGTTGTGGCCGCCAACGCGACCGGCACTACGATGATGGCTGGCGTGAAAGAGCTGCGCGTGAAGGAAAGCGACCGGATCGACGCAATGGCCCGCGGCTTGCGCGCGAATGGCGTCACTGTGGAAGACGGCGATGATTGGTGGTCGGTTGAAGGGTTGGGCATCGGTAACGTGCCCGGCGGCAAAACCTGCGAGAGCTTTCTGGATCACCGCATCGCCATGTCGTTTATGATCCTCGGTATGGGTGCTAAGACCTCTGTGACAGTTGATGACGCTGGCCCAATCGCAACCTCTTTCCCGATATTCGAACCTCTGATGGCCGGCCTTGGGGCGCGGCTTGTCAGAAACAACCAGTGAGCCGGGCGATGACCTACAGCTTCACTGTCGCGATTGATGGCCCGGCAGCAGCAGGAAAGGGCACCATCTCAAAAGCCGTCGCGGCGCATTTTGGGTTTGCTCATTTGGATACGGGACTGCTCTATCGCGCGGTTGGGCGACGGACTTTGCTGGGCGTCGATCCGGTGGAAGCCGCGCAGACATTGACGGCCGAGGATTTAGATCAAGGCGACCTGCGCACGGCTGAGATAGCGCAGGCCGCCTCGAAAGTCGCTGTGATCCCTGAAGTGCGCGCCGCACTTGTCGATTTTCAACGCGCTTTTGCCCGACGGGCAGGCGGGGCGGTCCTGGATGGGCGGGACATTGGGACTGTGATTTGCCCGCATGCCGAAGTGAAGCTTTTCGTCACCGCAAGTGCTGAGGTTCGGGCCGAGCGTCGGTTTCTTGAGCTTCAGGCCAAAGGCGCTGACGTGACCCGTGATCAGGTTCTGGCGGATGTGAAAGAACGCGATGCGCGCGATGCCGAGCGTAGTACAGCGCCGATGAAACCGGCCGAAGATGCCGTGATGCTGGATACCACAGATCTGAGCATCGAGGCCGCTTTGAACCAAGCCTTGGCCGCGATCAACGCGAAACTGCCCGCGGCTGACTAAAGCCGCGGGCAGCAAGGCGCAGTTTACAGATCGCCAACTGCGATGCTTTGAATGTTTGCCCACTGATCGTCCGCCGTTTTTGCGGTGCCAGCAACATCCTTCAAAAAGGCGGTGCGGGTATCAGCATTCAAGAACAGGTACAGCTTGCCATCGGCAATCAGGTATTGATCCGGATCGCCATCGAACTTCTTGCCGACCGATACGCCAAACGAACAGAAACCGCCGTGTTGCGGCAGATACGCCGTCGGGTTCGCCTCGAATGCTTCGAGGTTTGTGGCGGTGGTAAAATAGTATGATGCGCCATCATAAGTTGCTGTATGGGTCGCGAAGCCTTCGACCGGGTTGCCGTTATTGACCAGTGCGACCAGATCAACGCCGTGGGCAGCCAGCGGCGCACCTGCGGCTGAGATGCCGTTCGAGACATTGATTTCATCCGCCGCAAAGGCCGGTGTGGTGAGGGCAATGGCAGCTGCGAGGGCGGTCAAAAATCGAGTTTTCATTGTGCGTTTCCTTGTTGCTTTGGGTTCAAGTCGATCACTGTGGCGACCGATGAAACATAGCTAGGCAAGGGTGGTCGGACGTTTAATCGCAGATAGGTCGCGATTACTTGCAGATCGTACAACTTGTCGGATTGCAGGCTTATGCTGTTCACCAAGCTTTGTTTGGTCATGCGAAACATCTGGCCATATGTTCACCCTATGCCAGCAGGAGAGACGCCATGATCCGACTAGCCCTGATTTTGTTCCTCGCCGCCGGAAGCCTGATGGCGCAGGAGGCTCAGCCCGAGCAGCCAGATGTCGAACCTGCGATGACATATGAGCGTCTGGGCAAGATCCTCTTCGCGCTCGACCCCGAGGCGCAGCCGTTTGGACCGGGCTTTCAGCTGACGATATCAGAACAGACGGTGCTGGTTGTCACCGATACGACATTGGATCGGATGCGGGCTTTGGTTGCGATTGGCAGCGCCGAAGATTTGTCGCACGCAGACCTGCAGCGCATGATGCAGGCAAATTTCGACAGTACGCTGGATGCCCGCTACGCTATTGCCAATGGCACACTCTGGGCGGCGTTTATCCATCCCTTGTCCCGATTGGATAAGGATCAGTTGATTTCGGGTTTGGCCCAGACTGTGAACATCGCAATCACCTATGGCACTCTGTACACAGGTGGTGCGGCCGAGTTTGGCGGCGGCGACAGTCATGACTTGCAGCGCGAGTTGCTCGAAGAGCTGTTGAAGAAGGGCGAAGAAATCTGAACGCAATTGGCGATCCCCCATCCTCTTTGATGGCCCCATCCCAAAGACCCTAGCTGGATGCAGGAAAGCTGCTATAGTCTCCTGCAAGCTAAATGGGAAAGCCGCCAAACAACCTCAATAAATGGGGAGGCGGTTACAGAATCCCAAAAGCCAACAGGGACAGAAAATATGAATAATCGTTTGAGTAAGATCACCATCGTCGGTGGTGGTACGGCGGGTTGGATGACTGCGCTGATCCTGGACATGGTGTTTTCACGCACCTCCGCAACCAAGGATCGTCCGCGTATCTGCCTGATCGAAAGCCCGAATATTTCGACCGTCGGTGTGGGCGAGGCGACGGTGCCCCGCATGCCGGTCACATTGCGCCAGGCGGGGATCTCCGAGCGGGATTTCTTTCGTGAAACCAACGCTTCGTTCAAGCTGGGCGTGAAGTTTTGCAACTGGAATAAGGATGCCAAGGGAAACCGTATCGACTACGTGAACCCCTTTGCCCATGGGCAGTTGCTGGAAGGGCTCGAGGCCGCGGAATACTTTCTGCGGTTCGGCAATGGGGATCGTGATTTTACGCAGTCAATCGCGCCTCATGATGATCTGGCCCGCCTGTGCAAAGGTGCGCGGCCTTTGGGTGCGCCTGAGTTCGAACAGCGCTTTGGCTATGCCTATCATCTGGACGCGGTAAAGTTTGCGGGCATGCTCACGCGGGTCTGCACCAAGCGTGGTGTGGAGCACATTCAGGATGAGGTGCAGTCGGTCGAGCTGGACGAGCAGGGCAATGTCAGCCATCTGATGCTGGAGCGCAAAGGGCGGCACGACATTGAGATGGTCATCGACTGTACCGGATTCCGGGGATTGATCATCAACCAGGCTCTGGGCGAGCCGTTCATGGACTATTCGGACTATTTGCCGAATGACCGCGCCATGGCGTTACAGATCGAACATCCCGATCCGGAAAAGATCGAAAGCGTCACGCGGTCGACCGCACTGGGCGCGGGCTGGACATGGCGCGTGCCGCTCTACAATCGGGTTGGGACGGGCTATGTGTTCTCATCGGCGCATCGGACTGATGATCAGGCGGCGGACGAGTATCTGGAATGGCTGGGCGACAGCGGCAAGGGGCTGACGCCACGTGTTATCCCGATGCGTATCGGGCGGGTGCGCAATGCCTGGGTCAAGAACTGTCTGGCGATTGGTCTGTCCGGTGGGTTTATCGAACCGCTCGAAAGCACCGCGATCCATATGATTGACCACGCAATCCGCTGGTTCGCCGAGCATCTGCCCACGCGCGATATCGAGCCGTCTTTGCGGGCGCGATATAATCGCCAGATGAATAAGCTTTATGATGAGGTTCTGGACTTCATCTGCCTGCATTATCGCTTGGGCAATCGCACGGATGACCAGTACTGGATCGACGCCCGGAACGAGATGAAGATACCGGATCGCTTAGCCGAGAACCTGGAATTGTGGCAGCACCGCCTGCCAATGGAGCACGATATCGAGTTCGCTACCCTGTTCAATTTCCGCGTCTATCAGACGGTTCTGTTGGGCAAGCAGGTCTATGACACAGGCTATGGTGCGGGGATACGCGATCGGATACGTCCGCTGAAAAAACCGATCTGGTTTCAATGGTGGAAGGGGGCCAAGGTGGACCTTGCGCAGATTCTGCGCACGATGCCAGACCACAAAACTCTGTTGCGCGATATTCGGGGAGAACTGGATAAACCCGCCTTTGACAAGGCCGTTGCTGCGGCGACGGTGGCAATGCCGGGGCAGGTGCCTGCGCCTGTGGCGATTCAGAACATGCCGAATCTTGCCGAAATTCAAAGTGGCAGCAAGGATTTGCAGCTTTTCTAGGGTGCCAGCGGCGGGTTACAGGGGGCAACTGTCAAGCACTGGTGCGCTAAGCGCCAAGTGCCCCACTCTATGACTTGGTAAGGTGATCAATCCGTGTTGCAGCCTGTGATGAGAAATGTAATATCATCACGTCATGAGGCAACCGAGACCCCAATACCGACCCGGCGCAGGCCGCAATCTGCGGAGTGATTTGAAACGGCGTCGCCGACAGGCGTCGCCTATGCAGACCTATGATAACTTGCCGCAACCGTTACGGCGCTGGCTGGCACAGGCCTGTCTGCCGTGGAGCCCAAGCTCGGCCCTGAAAATCTGGAACCGAATTGACGGTGCCAAAGACCCCTTAGCTGCGATTGGACGGTTGAACGCGGTCGAGCAGGCGATGCTGCAAAAGGATTCGAAAGTCTGGACCCAGTCTGTCTGATTGCACAAGGGCGCCCGGATTCCCCTGGGCCATGAAAATATGGGCTTTGCCCTTGCGTCCGCACTGAAATCCGCCTATACGCGCGCTGTCGATACATGGGCGGTCAACGCCCGGATGACGTTTCTGAGCAGGGCCGGGTTACCTCGGCCCTTTGTGTTTGTTTGCTCAGGGGCGCACCGGATCACGCCCGACGACATCATGAAACAAGACCGGCGGAGACAACCGCTCGGCCAGCAAAAACGTACTGTAAAGGAAAACGACGCCACATGGCTGATACATCTATGGAGGAATTCGAAGCCCTCCTGAACGAAAGCTTCGAAATGGACACACCCGAAGAGGGTTCTGTCGTCAAAGGTAAGGTTCTGGCGATTGAAGCCGGCCAAGCCATCATCGACGTAGGCTACAAAATGGAAGGCCGCGTTGATCTGAAAGAATTCGCAAATCCCGGCGAAGCCCCTGAAATCGCTGTAGGTGACGAGGTCGAAGTTTACCTGCGCGCCGCAGAAAACGCCCGTGGCGAAGCCGTCATCTCGCGCGAGATGGCCCGCCGTGAAGAGGCATGGGACCGTCTGGAAAAAGCATATGCCGACGACCAGCGCGTCGAAGGTGCAATCTTTGGTCGCGTCAAAGGTGGCTTCACCGTCGATCTGGGTGGCGCAGTTGCGTTCCTGCCCGGCTCGCAGGTTGACGTTCGCCCCGTGCGCGACGCTGGCCCGCTGATGGGTCTGAAGCAGCCATTCCAGATTCTGAAAATGGACCGCCGCCGTGGCAACATCGTTGTGTCGCGTCGCGCCATCCTGGAAGAATCGCGTGCCGAACAGCGTGCCGAAGTTATCGGCAACCTGTCCGAAGGTCAGACCGTCGAAGGTGTTGTCAAAAACATCACCGAATACGGTGCATTTGTTGACCTGGGCGGCGTTGACGGTCTGCTGCACGTCACCGACATGGCATGGCGTCGTGTGAACCACCCGTCCGAAATCCTGACGATCGGCGAAACCATCAAGGTTCAGGTCATCAAGATCAACAAAGAGACCCACCGCATCAGCCTGGGCATGAAGCAGCTGCAGGAAGATCCATGGGATCTGGTTGCTGCGAAATACCCGCTGGGCTCGGTCCATCAGGGTCGCGTCACCAACATTACCGACTACGGCGCGTTTGTCGAGCTGGAAGCCGGTGTCGAAGGTCTGGTGCACGTGTCCGAGATGTCCTGGACCAAGAAAAACGTCCACCCCGGCAAGATCGTTTCGACCAGCCAGGAAGTCGACGTCATGGTTCTGGAAATCGACGGCGCCAAGCGTCGCGTGTCTCTGGGCCTGAAGCAAACTCAGCGCAACCCGTGGGAAGTGTTTGCAGAAACTCACCCCGAGGGCACCGAGGTCGAAGGCGAAGTCAAGAATATCACCGAATTCGGTCTGTTCATCGGCCTCGAAGGCGACATCGACGGTATGGTTCACCTGTCCGACCTGTCTTGGGACGAGCGTGGCGAGGATGCGATCCAGAACTACCGCAAAGGCGACATGGTTTCGGCCGTCGTTTCGGAAGTTGACGTTGAGAAAGAGCGTATCTCGCTGTCGATCAAAGCCCTGGGCGGTGACAAGTTCGCCGAAGCTGTGGGCGGCGTGAAGCGTGGCTCGGTCATCACTGTCGAAGTTACCGCGATCGAAGATGGTGGCATCGAGGTCGAGTACGAAGGCATGAAGTCGTTCATCCGTCGTTCGGACCTGAGCCGTGACCGCGCCGAGCAGCGCCCTGAGCGCTTCAACACCGGCGACAAGGTCGACGTCCGCGTCACCAATGTCGACAGCAAGACCCGCCGTCTGGGCCTGTCGATCAAGGCACGCGAGATCGCCGAAGAGAAAGAGGCCGTGGAACAGTACGGTTCCTCCGACTCGGGCGCATCGCTGGGCGATATCCTGGGCGCAGCGCTGAAATCCGGCGACTAAACTCAGGGCGCAAGCTTGAACATGATAATCGGCCCCGTGCATCCGCGCGGGGCCGTTTTTGTTGCGAATCAATATGTTCCGATTCTTCGATCTATCCGGCTGATTGCTCGCGCATTAGGTGTGTAAAGCGGGTGAACTGGCAAAAAATCGCGTGAGTCTGTGCCAAATTCAGGCACCCGCGCCCATAGTTTGCTTTCCCCTGATCCGGCTTTTTCCCTATACTGTCAGAACAATAGACCTGACATATTGGCCGCCTGGGAGGGTAACGCGAATGATCCGTTCAGAATTGATTCAGAAGATTGCCGATGAAAACCCACATCTCTACCAGCGTGATGTCGAGCGGATCGTGAATACCGTATTTGAAGAAGTCACCGATGCGATGTCGCGCGGCGACCGTGTCGAACTGCGCGGCTTTGGTGCGTTTTCGGTGAAAAAGCGTGACGCTCGCGTGGGCCGTAACCCAAGAACCGGCGAGACGGTTCAGGTCGAAGAAAAATCAGTTCCGTTTTTCAAAACCGGCAAGTTGCTAAGGGATCGATTGAACGGTAAAGCCTGATCCCATGATGCGCTACCTTCGATATGCTTTTCTGGCGAGTTTGGGGATCATTCTGATCTCGATTTCACTGGCCAATGTCAGCTCGGTCGAGCTGAAGCTGATGCCTGACGCCTTGGCAGAACTGCTGGGCTTTAACCTGTCCACCTCATTGCCGCTGTTCATCGTCGTTTTGGGCGGCGTCGTGGCGGGGCTGGTCATCGGGTTTCTGTGGGAATGGCTGCGAGAGCACAAGCATCGCAAAGACGCCTCGGTCAAGAAAAGCGAAGTGCGCAAGCTCGAGCGCGAGGTCAAGAAGCTCAAGAAAAAGCAGAACGAAGACAAAGACGAAGTTCTGGCCATTCTGGACGAGGCGAGTTGAGCCGACGCCATGGCCGAGGTATCCGTCAAAATCTGCGGTCTCACCGCCCCTGATCACGTGCGCGCATCGGTAGATGCGGGTGCGCGGTACTTAGGGTTTAACTTTTTCCCAAAATCACCACGATATGTTTCCCCAGAACAGGCCGCCGGGTTGGTGACAGGTGTCCCCGCTGGTGTCGCTAAGGTCGCGCTGGTTGTGAACGCCAGGAATGAATTGCTCGACAGCATCACGCAAACTGCACCGTTCGACATGCTGCAATTGCACGGAGCCGAGACGGTCGAGCGGGTGCAAGAGGTCAAGGATCGGTATGGCCTGCCCGTGATGAAGGTTATAGGTGTTGCTGATGCGAAAGATCTCTCGGCAATCGACACCTACAGTCATGTAGCCGATCAACTGCTGATCGACGCGAAGGCCCCGAAAAACGCTGTCTTACCGGGCGGCAATGGTTTGGCGTTTGACTGGCGCCTGCTAGCTGGGCGCAAATACTGGCGTAGGCCTTGGATGCTAGCCGGTGGGCTTAATCCCGCCAACGTGGCCGAAGCTATTCGTATGACGGGTGCGCGTCAGGTTGATGTTGCATCAGGGGTTGAAAGCACACCCGGCGTCAAGGATGCGGCGTTGATTCAGGCATTTATCGACTCGGCACAGTGATCTGAAAAGGCATGCGCGCCGTACCTCCAAAGAGGAGGGTTCGATTATGTTTGCAGCGATTGGCGGCGTTTCCCTACGGCATTGGTACCATACGCCAGAGTTTTTCTGGCGCGCAGGTCAGGCGTTGCGGCAAGCACGCCGGGATCCTTTGTGCCTGCACGCCGAGGTGTTCCCACTGGACGACCTCTATTTCTCGCTAAGCGTCTGGCAGGATATCGAGGCGATGATGGCGTTTGCGCGCACTGGCCCGCATCGCCGTGTCATGCTGGCAGCTGATCGCCTCGCCAACGTGAACCGATTCTGCCATTTCTCGTGCGTAGGGGTTCCAACAGCCGAACAAGCGCTTCAACACTGGCGACAACAGGTTCAAGCAGCCGAATGATGCGTTTTGCCCATGGCAAATCCTGCCACCACCTCCTATGAACAACGGGTACGACGAGTGGAGACACCCATGGCCAACGATCTTTTCAACTCTTTCATGTCCGGCCCCGATGAACAGGGGCGTTTCGGTATCTTCGGCGGACGGTTCGTCAGTGAAACGCTGATGCCCCTGATCCTGTCGCTGGAAGAGGAATACAACAAGGCCAAGGATGATCCGACCTTCTGGGCCGAGATGGATGATCTGTGGGCCAATTATGTAGGCCGCCCCTCGCCGCTGTATTACGCGGAACGCCTGACCGAGCATTTGGGCGGCGCGAAGATCTACCTGAAACGTGATGAGCTGAACCACACCGGCGCGCACAAGATCAACAACGTGTTGGGCCAGATCATTCTGGCGCGGCGCATGGGCAAGACCCGGATCATCGCGGAAACAGGGGCCGGGCAGCACGGTGTGGCTACCGCCACCGTCTGCGCCAAGTTCGGCCTGAAATGCATCGTCTACATGGGTGCGCATGATGTGCAGCGTCAGGCCCCGAACGTGTTTCGGATGCGTCTGTTGGGCGCCGAAGTGATCCCAGTGACTTCAGGTCGTGGCACGTTGAAAGACGCGATGAACGACGCACTGCGCGACTGGGTGACTAATGTGCGCGACACGTTCTACTGCATTGGCACGGTGGCCGGTCCGCACCCGTATCCGGCGATGGTGCGCGATTTCCAGTCGATCATTGGCAAGGAAGCGAAAGAGCAGATGATGAAGGCTGAGGGCCGCCTACCCGACACGATCATCGCCGCCATTGGCGGTGGCTCGAACGCGATGGGCCTGTTCTACCCGTTCCTCGACGACAAGGACGTCAACATCATTGGCGTCGAAGCTGGCGGCAAAGGCGTGAACGAAAAGATGGAACATTGCGCCTCACTCACTGGTGGACGTCCGGGCGTGCTGCACGGCAACCGCACCTATCTGTTGCAGGATGACGATGGTCAGATTCTCGAAGGCTATTCGATCTCGGCTGGTCTCGACTATCCGGGCATCGGACCTGAGCATTCATGGCTGAACGATATCGGTCGTGCAAACTATGTCGCTATCACAGACAAAGAAGCGCTAGAGGCGTTCCAGCTGTGCTGCGCGACCGAAGGCATCATTCCTGCGCTGGAGCCTAGCCATGCACTGGCCCATGTCATGAAGATCGCGCCCGACCTGCCCAAAGATCACCTGATCTGCATGAACATGTGTGGGCGAGGAGACAAGGACGTACAGACCGTGGCCAAGTATCTGAACTTTGATATGTCGGATACCGAAGGGCGCTCGGCAGACTAGCCTTGGAGCTATGAGACTCGATTGAATTGTGTCAGGTTGCGCCCATGCGCGACCCGTCTCAATCCATCAAGTCCGAACAGCTTGGTCAGAAGTATGATGCCGCAGCGCCCGGATGGGCGGACAAGATGCGGTTGCTTGGCTATTTCGACGCCTATCTCGGGTTTCTATCGGCGGACCCGGCGGCGAATCTAGGCGACAATGCGTTGGACGTTGGGTGCGGAACCGGTGCCTTTGCCGAGGCGCGTGCCGTTGTACAACCGCACGGTTCCGTCACGTTGCTTGAGCCATCAGAGAACATGTTGTTTCGGGCAAAGGGTGCCCTCGCTCGGCGCGGAATTGATGCAGCGGTCGCGAGAAACTGGCTGTCAGAGTTCAAGGCCGTTCAGCCCTATGATTGTATCCTAGCGGCGCATGTTCTGGAACACTGTACTGATCCGGTCGATGCACTGCGTCAAATGCGCGAGTTGGCTGCACCGGGAGCGACGCTGTGGCTGGTCGTAAGCAAACCGCATTGGTGCAATGCGATCATATGGCTGCAGTGGCGCCACCGGACCTATCGTCCGGATGTGGTGGCAAAATTGCTGGCACAATCAGGGTGGGGTTTGGAGGCAGAGCACGGTTTTCCAACCGGCCCGCCTTCGCGCACATCCCGTGGATATCGCGCAGTGGCGATATAACTATCTTAGTCAGCGCGCTTGGCTTCCAATACCTTGAGCGGAACGATCTCCAAAGCTCGCTGATGTGTTGCTTCAAGATGCACCATCGGGGCACAGCCTTCGTCATAGGCCTGCAGGAAACGACTTGCACAAAGGCACCAGCCGTCACCGGGTTTAAGGCCCGGGAAATCAAACTCGGGGCGCGGCGTGCTGAGATCGTTGCCTACATACTTGGAATAGGCCAGGAATTCAGCCGTCATGACGGCGCAGACCGTGTGGCTGCCCTGATCCTCGGGGCATGTGTTGCAAGCCCCGTCCCGGAAAAACCCGGTCAGAGGATCGCGTGAGCAGGGGGCCAGAACGCCCCCCAGAACATTGATGCTGTCTTGTTTCTGCATAGGGCCACCTTACAGGCTTCGGGCGATGCTGCGAAACATTTCAATATTTTCTTCGCTGACGCCGGGATCGCGGAATCGCCGATCTGCGCCGGTCGTGACGATCAGAACGTCGCGGGCCTGGTCAAAATAGATGTATTGCCCGTAAACGCCGCGCGCCATGAATTCACCGTCTTCGGCACCAACAGGGATCCACCATTGGTAGCCATAGCCGATTTTGCCCGGTTTGGTTGGCGATGATGCCGCTGTTGATACGGCGATCCAGTCCGCCGGAACCAGCTGTTGTCCATTGTGTACGCCGTTTTGCAAGATCATCTGTCCAAAACGGGCGAAGTCACGTGTGGTGAAGTTCAACCCACCCAGGACAAAGGCCACGCCAGCGCCGTCAGTCACGTAGTAGCCGTCATGCTCTAGGCCCAAGGGCTGAATGATCTTTTCGGTCAGCAGGTCGGTAACACTGCGCCCAGTGGCCCCGCGGATTACCATGCCCAACACATGCGTATCGATCGAAACATATTGATAGGTTTCCCCCGGAGGGGCAAAACTCTCATTGAGCGACGCGGCAAAATCATCCAGTTCCCCACCAAGCGCAACGATACGGCCCATGCGGTTGATGTCTGAATTAGGGTCCAGGTAATCTTCGTCAAAGGTTACACCGCTGGCCATGTTCAGCACATTCCGGATCGTTGCGCCGTCATATGCGCTGCCTTTCAACTGCGGGGCATATTGCACGACAGGATCGTCCAGCGAGGTGATTGCGCCTTCGCTCAGCAAGATGCCGAACAAGGCCGACAGATAGCTTTTTGCAACCGACCAAGATATCCGCCGGTCATCTGAGCCGGTGCCCAGATAGTACTCTTCAAACCGAACCTCACCGTTTTGCATAACAAGCAAAGAGGTCACGGCGCGTTCATCGACCCATTCATCTGTGCCATCGGGAAGGTCAAAGCCAGCCCCATAGGGCAATTCCCAAGTTGGTCCGTTTCCACGGGGCAGGGGGGCGGTCAGAAACGCCTCATCCATGTGCGAGAAGTTGTGAACGATCTTCTCTTCGGAAAACAAAGAGTTCACCGCCATCAAGCGTTGAATCTCTTCACGCTTCCAGACCCCAACCGCAATTGCAGCCAGCACCAAGGCCAAAGTGATGCGCAGCAGCCATTTGATCACAGTTCTCATGCAACCCTCCCTGTTTCGGTTACATAGGAGCGTTGCAGGGCGCATTGCGCAATCAAGACGTAACGGAAAGCGCGATCAGGACTATTTGAATTTATCCAACAGCTTTTGCATGGCCGTCCGGTCATCTGCAGCTGGTCCGGGTTTTTCAGCGGGCTTAGATGTGGGGTCGTCGGCCGGAGGCGACTTGGAGGATCGTGCCGGTGTAGTACGCAGCGCAACGGCGTTCATGAATTTGCCACCCTCGTCCTTTGTCAGATGTTCAGCCCCGTCTGAGACACCGCGTAGTACATTGTCCAGCCAGTCGCCCTCGGTTTTGGCAAAATCTGATAGGACGTAAGGCGATACCATTTCCTTGCGGCCAGGATGCCCGATGCCCAGGCGCACCCGGTCATAGGCCGCCCCAATGTGGTCGTGGATCGACCGCAATCCGTTGTGACCAGCGTGACCGCCGCCCGCCTTGACCCGGACTTTGCCCGGGGCCAGATCCAGCTCATCGTGAAAGACGGTCACATCCGTGGATTCAAGTTTGTAGAAGCGCATTGCTTCGCCAACCGATTGGCCTGAACGGTTCATGAACGTCTGCGGCTTTAGCAGCAGTACTTTCTCTGTGCCCAAACGTCCTTCGGCGATCTCACCCTGGAACTTTGATTTCCAAGGACCAAAGCCATGATCTTCGGCAATTCGATCCAAAGCCATGAAACCTATATTGTGTCGGTTGCGGGCGTATTTCGAGCCCGGGTTCCCCAGTCCGACAAACAGTTTCATTTTCTCGTCCTTGTACAGCGCAGTGGGTTGATGGCACGGAATTGCACGTGTTTCCAGCCCGACCAAAAGAAAACGGGGCCCGCAAAGGGCCCCGTTTCAAGTCCGAACTCTTGGGCCCGGGTTTACTCTTCAGCTTCTTCCTGGCCGACGACTTCTACTTCGTCCGCGGCCACTTCTTCGCCTTCTTCCTCATCGTCGCTGGTCGACAGTCCGGTCGGCGCTGACACATTGGCGATCACGAAGTCCCGGTCGATTGTCGGCTTGGTGCCTGCGGGCAGGTCAACCGACGAGATGGTGGCAACGTCGTTGATCTCCATGCCAGTAAGATCAACGGTGATCTTCTCGGGGATCTCGCCAGCGGTACACATCAGTTCGACCTCAGGGCGCACAACGGTCAGAACGCCGCCCTTCTTGATTCCAGGGGCTGCTTCCTCGTTGATGAACTCAACGGGGATGAACAGTGCGATTTTGGTGGTCCGGCGCAGGCGCATCAGGTCCAGATGGGTCGGCAGGTCTTTGACGACGTCACGCTGAACGTCACGGCAGATCACGCGAACGTCTTCGTGACCGTCAACCTTCAGGTTCCAAAGGGTCGACTTGAACCGGCCAGCCTTCAGGCGTTTAAACAGTTCGTTGAACGGGATCTGAATCGGCAGCGGCTCTTTATCGCCACCAAACACAATGCCCGGAACCATGCCATCGCGGCGCGCCTGACGAGCGGCGCCCTTGCCTGTCCCCGTCCGTTCCAGAGCTACGAGATCAGGAATCTCTCCAGCCATGATAATTCTCCAATGTTAGGGCGGGCATCCTCCAAGGCTGTATGCCCGCGTGAAGCCGCGTCCTTAGCTTGATTCATTGGGTTTGGAAAGGGGTTTTTGCAGCGTCTGTTTTCTTGCGAGGCTTTGCCTCGCGCTCCGGGATATTTTTTAGCCAGGTGAATGAAGAATCCAGACTTCATCTGGCTATAAATATCCCCGGGGGAGGCGCCCAGTAAGGGCGACGGGGGCAGAGCCTCCTCTCACTCGTCAGTTTTGCCAGCGACCACCAAAGTCTTGGGGCACCAGCAGATTGTGCCGAGCCAAATCCGAAACGTTGCGTTCCCCGCACAGGGCCATAGTCGTATCAAGTTCTTTCTGAATGACATCGAGCGCTGTTGTCACACCCTTTTGACCCATTGCGCCCAGCCCGTAGACAAAAGCGCGCCCGATATAGGTGCCCTTAGCGCCCAACGCCAATGCCTTGAGAACGTCTTGGCCGGAGCGGATGCCGCTGTCCAGATGCACCTCGATATCGCTGCCGACGGCGTCCATGATCTCCGGCAGCATCCGGATTGAACTGAGCGCGCCGTCCAGTTGGCGGCCGCCGTGATTCGAGACAACGATGGCGTCAGCCCCCAGCTTGGCGGCCATTTTTGCATCTTCGGCATCCAGAATGCCTTTGAGGATCACCTTGCCGCCCCATTGTTCCATGAGCTTTTCAACCTTTGACCAATCCAGGCTGGGGTCGAATTGTTCGGCCGTCCAGGCGCCCAGTGAGGAGGCGTCCGAGATGCCTTCGACATGGCCGACGATATTTCCGAATTCACGCCTTTGGGCGCGCAGCATCTCGATGCCCCAGGCCCATTTGGTCATCAGGTTTGCAATGGTTTTGGCGGTTAGTTTTGGCGGGGCGGACAGTCCGTTCTTCAGATCCTTGTGCCGCTGACCCAGGATCTGCAGGTCCAGCGTGATCACCAGCGCCGAACACTTGGCGTCTTTTGCACGCTGGATTAGCCGATTGACGTAGTCGGTGTCCTTCATGGTGTAGAGCTGAAACCAAAAGGGTTTGCTGGTGTATTCTGCCACATCTTCAATCGAATTGATGGACATCGTCGATAGCGTAAACGGGACACCGAATTCCTCGGCTGCCTTGGCCGCTTTCATCTCGCCATCAGCATGCTGCATTCCGGTTAGACCTACCGGTGCAAGTGCCACCGGCATCGCGACATCCTGCCCGATCATCTGAGACGCGGTTGAACGCCCGGCCATGTCCACAGCGACCCGCTGGCGCAGGCGAATTTGTTCGAAGTCCGAGCTGTTTTCGCGAAAGGTCTGTTCAGTCCAACTGCCGCTTTCGGCGTAGTCATAGAACATGCGCGGCACGCGCCGTTCGTAGATACGTTTTAGGTCGTCGATGGTGGTGATGACTGGCATTTGTCCGGCCCCTGAAGGATTGGTTTGTTTTCTTTACCAATTCGCATCAAAGATCGCAACGCTGGATAATTGCGGTTGATGGACATGCCCGTATAACGAAAAACCGCAGTCAGTAGGGGCTGACTGCGGCTTCGGTTTTGTTCTTGGTGATTAAAGTCAGACGGAATGCGCACCATCCGCCAGCGTTTTTACAAATTCCAGCACTTCAGGCACGGGTTTTCCCGCGCCGATCTGGCTTACAATCGCTGAGCCCACGACAGCCCCATCTGCAACCGATGCTATGGCGCGCGATTTTTCGGGTGTGTTGATCCCAAAACCCACGATCACGGGCAGGTCACTTGCGGATTTGATCCGCGCGACCTCGGGGCCGACATTAGTAGCCTCAGCCTCAGCCGCGCCAGTGATTCCGGTAATCGACACATAATAGACAAAGCCAGAGGTGTTTTGCAGAACGCGAGGCAGGCGTTTATCATCGGTTGTGGGTGTGGCGAGCCTGATGAAATTCAGGCCCGCAGCCTGCGCCGGCAGGCAGAGCTCGTCATCTTCTTCCGGCGGTAGGTCCACGACGATCAACCCATCAATGCCTGCAGCTTTAGCGTCGCCCAGAAAGGCATCAACACCGTGGCTGTAGATCGGATTGTAGTAGCCCATCAAAACAATCGGTGTGGTGTCATCTGTTTCGCGGAAGCTGCGGGCCAGGTCGAGGGTGCGCTTCAGCGTCATGCCCTGATCCAGCGCCCGTTGACCCGCGGCCTGAATGGTGGGCCCATCCGCCATCGGGTCGGTAAAAGGCAGGCCCAGCTCGATCACGTCGACGCCTGCCGCAGGCAGGCCTTTGACCACCTCTAGCGAGGTGTCATAGTCGGGATCGCCCGCCATGATATAGGCAACAAATGCTTTCTTGCCTTCGGCTTTCAGGGCGGCGAACTTCGTGTCGATACGGGTCATCGGGTGTCCTAGCAGTCAGGTTTGAACCTGATGTGCAGAAACTTTACCCGAAAATCAATCCCGCCCGGGTCTGATCGGCTCAGAAGCCCAGATGATACCGCACGAGCACCGCGTTTACGCCGGGGTTGAATTCCTCTGTGCTGGCATTGGACTTGTGAGTGATCGCCACCGACACTTTGTTCCCGCCATTTAAGGTATAGCCCAGCCCCAGCAAGCTGCGGATCTGAAAATTGCCGCCCAGATCGTTCAGATCGTTGCCTTCGTTGTAATAGCCGGGCATCACGCTGCCTTCGACGAACCAGCGGTCATTCAGATTGTAGATGCCGACGAGGCCTGCGCCGATATGGGTATCGCCGTCTTCGTCAACCGAAAGGGCCGCACCCCAGGTCGCACTGAACCGGGTTGCCTGATGGAAGGGGCGATGCTGATATTCAAGGGATACAATGCCCTGATCCACCGACGCACTGTCAGAATAATCTGCATAGCCGGCCCCAAAGATCACGGTCTGGGCCTGCACAACTGCCGGGGTGGAAAGTGCAATCAAGGACGCGAAAAGGAAAGTCTTCATAGCCGGAGTTCTTCAATCGTTATGTCTACATGCGCTAAGTGGCTACCCTAAATCGTATTTTTCAATTGGTACAAGAACACGATTGGGGAACAGTTTTGTGATGTGACCTATCCGCCCCATGTTTCGCGGGCCCGAGCTATTGCTTGCGCATTCCAACTCAGGTGCATAGAAGACGCCGTCACATCGCTTCAGGAGGCCATCATGGGCTTTAAAATGGGAATCGTGGGTCTGCCGAATGTGGGCAAGTCGACCCTGTTCAATGCGCTGACCAAAACAGCTGCGGCGCAAGCTGCGAATTTCCCGTTTTGCACGATTGAGCCCAATGTTGGCGATGTGGCCGTGCCGGATGACCGGTTGGACAAGCTGGCGGCGATTGCCGCGTCGAAACAAATCATCCCGACGCGTATGACCTTTGTGGATATTGCCGGTCTGGTGAAGGGGGCGTCGAAGGGGGAAGGGCTGGGTAACCAGTTTCTGGCCAATATTCGTGAGACAGACGCCATCGCCCATGTGTTGCGCTGTTTCGAAGATGGCGATGTGACTCATGTGGATGGACGCGTTGATCCGGTGGCCGATGCGGACACGATTGAGACCGAGCTAATGCTGGCCGATCTGGAAAGCATCGAAAAGCGCCGCGTCAATCTGGTGCGCAAGCTGAAGGGCAATGACAAAGAGGCGCAGCAGCAGGACCGTTTGCTGGCAGAGGCGCAAGAGATGTTGGAAAACGGCAAACCTGCGCGTTTGGTCGCGGTATCTGCCGAGGACGCCAAGGCCTGGAAGATGCTGCAACTGCTGACCACCAAGCCGGTGCTTTATGTTTGCAACGTTTCCGAAGAAGAAGCGGCCGTAGGGAATGAGTATTCAGCCAAGGTCGCCGAAATGGCGGCGGCGCAGGGCAATTCCCATGTCATCATCAGCGCCAAGATCGAAGAAGAGATCAGCCTTCTGGAAGAGGATGAGGCCCAGATGTTCCTTGAAGAGATGGGTCTGGAAGAGCCCGGCCTCGACCGCCTGATCCGCGCTGGGTACGACCTGCTGAAACTAGAAACCTATTTCACCGTTGGCCCGAAAGAGGCCCGCGCCTGGACCATCCGCACCGGCACTGCCGCACCGCAGGCCGCGGGTGTGATCCACGGCGATTTCGAGAAGGGTTTTATCCGGGCCGAGACCATTGCTTATGACGACTACATTGCCGCGAATGGCGAACAGGGTGCGAAAGAGGCGGGCAAGATGCGGGCTGAGGGCAAAGGCTACATCGTCAAAGATGGTGATGTGATGCACTTTCTGTTCAACACCTAAAGTCTCGCAACGGGCATTGCGATTGGTGCTGAGATCACCCAGCGCATCATGATGCATAGGGTCATAGGACGCGCGACAGAAAGGCCTTGGTGCGCGGCTCGCGTGGTTGGGAAAACAGCTGTTCGGGTGTGCCTTGTTCCAGAATGCGACCTGCGTCCAGAAAACAGACCTTGTCTGCCAGTTCTCGGGCAAATCCCATCTCATGGGTGGCAAGCACCATGGTCATACCCTGCTGATGCAGGTCCCGCAGTACGTCCAGCACTTCGCCGACAAGTTCGGGGTCTAAGGCGCTTGTGATTTCGTCAAACAGCATGATCTGCGGCTGCATTGCCAACGCCCGGATGATTGCTACGCGCTGCTGCTGTCCGCCTGAAAGCTGATCGGGATAGTGCTGCATCCGGTCTTCTAGCCCGAAGCGGGCAAAAAGCTGCGTGACCTCTGGGCGCAGCTTGTCCCGGCTGAGGCCGTGCACGCGGCGTGGCGCAAGCATCACGTTCTCAACCGCCGTCATATGGGGAAACAGGTTGTAGCTTTGAAACACGATGCCAATCTGCTGGCGCACAGGCTGAGGATCCAGCCCGGGTTCCGATATATCCTTGCCGTCCAGCCAGATCGTGCCGTCGTCGACAGGCTCAAGCAGGTTCATGCAGCGTAGCAGCGTGGATTTGCCAGACCCGGACGCCCCGATCAGGCAGACCATTTCCCCTTCGGCCACATCAAGATCGATGCCTTTGCAAACCTCATGATCACCGAACCGTTTGCGCACACCTCGTAGACTTAACTTCGCCATCATGTTCGCGCCCGGTTCTGTTTATTCATGAGGTAATCGGCATAGCGTGTTGCGGGGATGGTCAGCGCAAGGAAGATCAGCGCGGCCCCTACATAGGGTGTGAAGTTCGCATAGAGCGATTTGTAGACCCCAGCCTGACGAAACACCTCGACCGGTCCAATGAAAGACAACAGCGCCACGTCTTTTTGCAGCGCGATGAACAGGTTCATATTGGCAGGCACAACGTTGCGGATGGCCTGTGGCAGCACCACAAAGCGCATGGTGTCTTGCGCGCTTAGCCCCAGCGAGGCTGCGGCAGAGCGTTGTGATTGGTGGATCGAATCGATACCCGACCGGATCACCTCGGCCACATAGGCCGAATACACCAGAACCAGCGCCAGGGTGCCCCAGATATAAGGGCTGTTCCAAGGCCGCGGCAGGCCCAGCCCGGGGACGCCGAAGCCGATAATGTAGATCACCAGAACCACAGGCAAGCCGCGGAAAATGTCGGTATAAGCGATCCCGAAAAGGCGCAAAGGAAACAGCGCGGGTGCGCGCGTATCCCGGCAAAGCGCGATCATCAAGCCCGTCACCGCGATCAGCGGTGCGGACCAGGCAAAGATCATCACGTTCAGCACAAAGGCTTCGAGCAAGCCGGGAAAGGTTGCTGCAAACACCCTGCCATTGAAAAAGGCGCGCTGAACAGCCTCCCAACCGGGGGCAAGCGGGATCAAGATGATCAGCGCAAGAACCACACTGACCGTAGAGATCAGGGCGATACGGTTCGAGCGTCGCCTGACCCCAGCCTCATACAGCTCGCGGCGTGTTGGGCCCGAACCTTGGGGTTCAGGCGGATTTTGTAGTGACGCGTCGTTCATTTACTGAATAACCGGCACTCCGGTGGCTTCGGACAGCCATTGGGTTTCGATGGCGGCAAGCTCTCCGCTTTCAACCAATTCCGAGATGGCAGCGTTGACGCATTCCTTGAGTGGATTGCCGTCCTCCATCAAAAGGCCGAATTGATCAGGGCTTTCTGATTGATCGGGTGAAAACTGCCCCAGCAATGCCCCGTTTTCAACCACGACCGCTGACAGATACAAGGCCGTGGGCAGATCGTAGAGGGCAGCATCAATCTGGCCGGCCATGATCGCGGCATTCACATCTGCATTGTCATTGTAAAGCAGGGGATCACTTGCGGGTTGGATCACGTCATTCAACATCGGTATCGCGGTGGTCGTAGCGACTGCGCCCCATTTCAGTCCCTTCAAGCTGTCCAGCGTTGCCTCGGCTCCTGCATCCACCACACCTTGCGTGGTCAGAACCGCCATTGCGGACGTGTAATAGGGCAGGCTGAAATCGACCATCTCTTCGCGCTCGGGCGTGATCGAATATTGCTGCATGTTAAAATCAAAGTTCTTTGCCCCGGGCTGGATGGCCTCGTCAAAGCTGGTGCGCACCCAAGTGACACTGTCGGCCTCAAAACCCATCTTTTTAGCGATGGCATAGGCAACGGCAGCTTCAAACCCTTCGCCGCTTTCGGGCGCGTCATTCATCACCCAAGGGTAGTAGGCCGGGTTTCCGGTGGCGATAGTCAAGGTGCCATCCGTAAGAGTCTTACCTGTCGCGCATTCCCCTGCGGCAAAGGCATGGGTCGAGGACAGAATGGCGGCTAATGCCGTGCCCGCAATCAGTTTCATTGAAGCATCTCCCTGGATATTGTTTGCGCACAGGTTCTTACGGACGCACGTATTTGTCTAGTGTGTCACGATATGGAATGCCCGTAACATCGGTCTGATGGAATTGCTTGCTTATGGCTTGAACGCATCATGCATTCCGCTCGGGCGCAGAGCCCGCTAGTGTAAGGGGCAAGCCATGATCCGAGACTGCACTACATGATTGAAATCCGCGACCTGCAATTGCTCAGCGCCCTTGCGCGGCATCGCCACTTTGCCAAGGCGGCCGAGGAATGCGGGATCTCGCAGCCTGCGTTCTCGATGCGAATCCGAAATCTTGAGGATCGGCTTGGCGTCTCGATTGTACGTCGCGCGAACCGGTTTCAGGGTCTGACCGAAGAGGGTGAGATGATTGTCCTGCGGGCCCGGCGTATTCTCGACGATACCAAAGCTTTGGAGCAACAGGTGTTGGCCGCAAAGGGTGAGATTACCGGGACGTTGATCCTGGGCGTGATCCCGACCGCCATTGCCTTTACGGGCCGCCTGATCAAGCGGCTGCGCGACGCGCATCCCCGCATCATCACACGGATCGAAACCATGTCAGCCACCGCCATTCAACACCGGCTGGATGAGGGCAGTCTGGACGCGGGCATCACCTATGGCGACAGTATCGGTACCGATCTGCGGCAGGTGCAGTCATTATACGAAGAAACCTATGTGCTGTTGGTGCCGTCGCATATGACCGCTGAAACCGACCCGATCCCATGGGCGCGCGTGGCCGAGTTCCCGCTCAGCCTGTTGGAGCCACAAATGCAGAACCGTCGTATTCTGGATCGAATTTTCGCGGAGCAAGGTTTGCATCCGGATGTCGTGGCTGAAACCAGCGGCTTCACGGCCTCGATGGTGATGGCTCGTGAAGGGCTAGCGGCGACCGTTGTGCCACGGGTTCTGGTGCGTGCGCTGGGCGAACTGAAGGGTACAAAAGTGCTGCCCTTGGTCGATCCGGTGGTCAGTAAGCCGATTTGTCTGGCGACCCTGAGCCGAGATCCCGAATTGCCAACCATACAAGCGCTGCGCTCTGTGGTGACCTCTTTGCGGTGATAACGTGTCGTTATCGTGCGATAGCTAAATGCGATTTGACGATATGCTGGTCTGATGAGACACGGGGCCTTAATCGGAGGGCATCATGGCACCATTAGATACCAAGCCATCAGGCGCACCCAAGGGCGTCTGGAAGTCAGGTAAAGGCAAGGGGCGGCACACGCCCAAGGGCCGTCAGTTTACGGATGAGGCGCAGACCGAAATTGCGCGTCTGCTGGGTGACCGCCCGCGTCGCCGTGATCTGCTGATCGAGTTTCTGCATTTGGTTCAGGACGCGCACGGCCATATCAGCGCCGACCACATCGCTGCGCTGGCGGTCGAGATGCGGATTGGACAGGCTGAAATCTATGAGACCGCGACCTTTTATGCTCATTTCGACGTAGTGAAAGAAGACGAGACACCTCCGCCCGCGCTGACGATCCGCGTTTGTGATTCCCTTTCCTGCGAGATGGCCGGTGCCCAACAGCTGCAAAAAGCGCTGCAAGACGGACTGGACCCGTCCGAGGTTCGTGTTGTCCGCGCCCCTTGCATGGGCCGCTGTGACACCGCTCCGGTGCTTGAGATCGGCCACAACCACATTGACCATGCGACCCCCGAAAAGGTGCAGGCTGCAATTGCTGCCGATGACACCCATGCACATCTGCCTGACTACGAAACCTTCGCGACCTATGAGGCCGAAGGCGGCTATGCCAAGCTGAAAGAGCTGCGCAAGGGCGGCGATTGGGAGAAGGTGCAGGAAGACGTTCTGTCCTCGGGCCTGCGTGGTCTGGGCGGTGCTGGCTTCCCGTCGGGCAAGAAATGGGGCTTTGTTCGCATGAATGAAGGCCCGCGCTATCTGGCCGTGAACGGCGATGAAGGCGAGCCCGGCACGTTCAAAGACCGTTACTATCTGGAGCGCACGCCGCATGTCTTCCTCGAAGGCATGCTGATCGCCGCATGGGCGGTCGAGGCTGAGACGTGTTTCATCTACATGCGCGACGAATACCCGGCCGTGCTGGAAATCCTGCGTCGTGAAATCGCCGCGTTGGAGCAGGCAGGGATCGTCGAAGAAGGCTACATCGACCTGCGCCGGGGTGCTGGTGCTTACATCTGCGGTGAAGAATCCGCGATGATCGAGTCGATCGAAGGCAAGAAGGGCCTGCCGCGCCACCGTCCACCGTTTGTGGCGCAGGTTGGCGTGTTCAATCGTCCGACCTTGGTTCACAACGTTGAGACGCTCTATTGGGTCACTAAGGTTTGCCGCGAAGGGCCGGAATGCCTCAACAGCACGGAAAAGAACGGGCGCATCGGCCTGCGCAGCTATTCGGTGTCGGGCCGGGTTGCCAAGCCGGGCGTGTACCTGCTGCCCGCCGGTTCAACCATTCTGGACGTGATCGAGGCCGCTGGGGGCATGGCCGAAGGGCATCAGTTCAAGGCCTATCAGCCGGGCGGGCCGTCCTCGGGCCTGTTGCCTGCCTCCATTGACGATGTGCCGCTGGATTTCGACACGCTGCAACCGCATGGCACCTTTATCGGGTCGGCCGCCGTGGTGGTTCTGTCAGATCAGGACACCGCCCGCGACGCTGCGCTGAACATGCTGCGCTTCTTCGAAGACGAAAGCTGCGGTCAGTGTACGCCCTGCCGGGCAGGCTGTGAAAAAGCGGTCAAGCTGATGCAAGCGGATAAATGGGACACCGATCTGTTGGAGGATCTGTGTCAGGTCATGGGCGATGCCTCGATCTGCGGTCTGGGGCAGGCGGCCCCGAACCCGATCCGCCTTGTCATGAAACATTTCGCTGACGAAATCTGAGGGGAGACAGAGCCATGCTAGACGCAAGCCCAACCAAGACCGTCACCTTCAACCTGAACGGCGAAGATGTCACCGTGCCTGAGGGCTGGACCATCTGGGAAGCCGCCAAGGGCCAGGGGTTCACCATCCCGCACCTGTGCCACAAGCCGCAGCCGGGTTATCGCCCGGACGGCAACTGCCGCGCCTGTATGGTTGAGGTGGAAGGCGAGCGCACGCTGGTCGCCTCGTGCATCCGCCCCGCCGCAGACGGTATGGTCGTTAAGACCGACAGCGACCGGGCCGAGAAATCGCGCGCCATGGTCATGGAACTGCTGGTCGCCGATCAGCCGGAAGAGGCACATGACGCCTCCAGCCACTTCTGGGACATGGCCAAGCTGAACGATGTCAGCGACAGCCGTTTCCCGGCGAAAGAGGCCGAGAAAATCCCTCTGCTGGATGACAGCCACGTTGCGATGCGGGTCAATCTGGATGCCTGTATCAACTGCAACCTCTGCGTTCGCGCTTGCCGTGACGTGCAGGTGAATGACGTGATCGGCATGGCCGGTCGCGGCCACACCGCGCAGGTGGTGTTTGACCAGAACGACCCAATGGGCGCATCAACTTGCGTGGCATGTGGCGAATGTGTTCAAGCCTGCCCGACCGGCGCGCTGATGCCTGCTACCGTGCTGGACGACCAGCAGAAGGGTGACAGCAAGGACTATGACAGCGAAACCGAAAGCGTCTGCCCGTTCTGCGGCGTGGGCTGTAAGGTCTCGCTGAAGGTCAAAGACGGCAAGGTGAAATATGTCGAGGGCATCAATGGCCCCGCTAACGAAGGTCGTCTGTGCGTCAAGGGCCGCTTTGGCTTTGACTATATTCACCACCCCCACCGCCTAACCAAGCCGCTGATCCGGCGCGAGGATGCGCCTGAAAAGGGCCTGAACGTCGATCCGGCGGACCTGTCGACCCATTTCCGCGAAGCGACCTGGGAAGAGGCGATGGATCTGGCCGCCTCCAAACTGAAGACACTGCGCGACGAAGATCCGCGCAATGTTGCAGGCTTTGGTTCGGCCAAATGCACCAACGAAGAAGCCTATCTGTTCCAGAAGTTCATCCGTCAGGGGTTCAAGCACAACAATGTCGACCATTGCACCCGTCTGTGCCATGCGTCGTCCGTTGCTGCTCTGATCGAAAACGTCGGTTCGGGCGCTGTGACCGCGACCTTCAACGAGATCGAAAACGCGGATGTGGCGATCATCATCGGAGCCAACCCGATTGAGAACCACCCGGTGGCGGCGACCTACTTCAAGCAGTTCACCAAGCGCGGTGGCAAGCTGATCGTGATGGACCCGCGCGGTGTTGGCATGCGCAAGTTTGCAGATGAGATGCTGCAATTCCGCCCGGGTGCGGATGTCTCGATGCTCAACGCGATCATGAACGTGATCGTCGAGGAAGAGCTGTATGACAGCCAGTACATCCACCGCTGGACCGAGAACTGGGAAGCCGAGAAAGAGCACCTGCGCCAGTTCACGCCCGAGGCGATGGCCCCGATCTGCGGTATCGAACCGGATCAGCTGCGCCGCGTTGCTCGTACTTTTGCGCAGGCCGAGGCCGGTCTGATCTTCTGGGGTATGGGCGTCAGCCAGCATATCCACGGCACCGACAACTCGCGCTGCCTGATCAGCCTGGCGCTGATGACCGGCAATGTCGGTAAGCCGGGCGCAGGTCTGCACCCGCTGCGCGGTCAGAACAACGTGCAGGGGGCATCCGATGCCGGTCTGATCCCGATGTTCCTGCCGGACTACAAGACGGTCACGGATGACAGCATTCGGGCGCAGTTTACGGATGTCTGGGGCTCGGATGATTTCTCGAATGAAAAGGGCCTGACTGTCACCGAGATCATCGATCAGATCTATGCGCGCAACATCAAGGGTATGTACATTCTGGGTGAAAACCCGGCCATGTCCGACCCGGATGTGAACCACGCACGCGAGGCCTTGGCCAAGTTGGATCTGATGATCGTCCAGGATATCTTCCTGACCGAAACGGCGAACTATGCCGACATCATCCTGCCAGCCTCGGCGCTTTATGAAAAGGACGGCACCGTATCAAATACTAACCGTCAGGTGCAGCGGGTGCGGCCCGCCGTGGCCCCGCCGGGCGAGGCGCGGGAGGATTGGGCGATCACGGTCGATCTGGCGCAGCGCATCGGGCTGAACTGGGACTACACGGATGTCTCTCAGGTCTTCAACGAGATGAAGCTAACGATGGAGTCTCTCGACAACATCACCTGGGAACGGCTTGAAACCGAGACGATCACCTATCCGTCGCTCAGCGAAACCGATCCGGGCCAGTCCATTGTGTTCGGGGATGGCTTCCCACGCACCGATGGCAAGGCCAAGTTCACACCGGCCAGCATCATCCCACCGGATGAGGCCCCGGATGAGGATTATCCGATGATCGCCACAACTGGCCGTCAGTTGGAGCATTGGCACACCGGCTCCATGACCCGCCGCGCCACTGTTCTGGACGCGGTGGAGCCTGAGGCGAACTGCTCGATGAACCCGCGTACCCTGAAACTGATGGGCATCGAACCGGGTGAGACGATCCGTCTGACGACGCGTCGCGGCTCGATCGAGATCATGGTGCGCGCCGACCGGGCGATTGCGGAGGATATGGTGTTCATCCCGTTTGCCTATGTCGAGGCTGCCGCGAACATCCTGACCAACTCGGCCATCGATCCCTATGGCAAAATCCCCGAATTCAAGTTCTCGGCGATCCGTGTCGAAAAGATTGAAGACGCCATCGCGGCAGAGTGATCTTAGGCAGCGATGAATCTGAAAGGGCGGTCCGATGGGGCCGCCCTTTTCCTAAGTGCCGCTACGTCACTCCCTGCTGCATTATTTTGGACTTTCTTTGCACCATTTGCGCCACAATTGTCTGTTTCTACACATCCCCGAATGCGAAAACGTCACAAGAACGCCTCCATTCGCCGCAGGGCAAGGAGAAGCAAAGGCATCAAATCTAAGGGGATTGCCCAAAGGGAAGGACTTGGGCGCGACCAGAGCAGCAGGGCGATATGACACTCAACGATGTGTATCTCAGATTGAAACAGGCCGACATTACATATGTCGTGCTACCGCGGGTGACGGTTCGTGCAACCGTGGACACCCTGCCCAGTTTCTTTCTGTCCAGGAATTTTATCTTATTTCTGGTGCCTTTGATGTTGTTGCTGATCGGCGCGACATCTTCTTTGTTTGCCGACCGGCTGAGCGGGTTTGGTCGTGCGGTTTATTGGATGTCGATGTTGATCGGATACATGGGATCTGCCTTTGTCATGATCCTGGTTCAAGCCAGCTGCAGCAGTTTTTTGGGCATCAAAAGATTCTTCTCGCCTGTCACATGTATCCCCGTGGCGCTTGGCGCGATGACGTTCGCCGAGCTCACGACGAACTGGGTGCTCAATCTGTTTCAGACATCAGATTTCATGTATATGCCTATGCTCCTGCCGCAGTACCTGCTGATTGTCGGGATTGAGAGCATTGTTATCGTTTGGGTTTTACCACCTTATCTGGACCGGCTAGGGGAAAGCGAGAGCCCAATCGAGGATACGCCCGAAAACAATGCGACCGGGGTGGTGACGGCAAATGGTCAGAGCTTCCTGATCAAGGACATCAAGTTCATTCAGGCAAACCAGCACTATGTGACCCTGCAACTTGATGATCGTGAAGTGTTGGTGCGCTCTACGTTCAAGGGGGTTCTGACCCAGCTGCCCACAGGGGCAGGGTTGCAGGTGCATCGTTCGTGTTGGGTTGCCAATTCCTGCGTCGACATCGCACGTAGTTTGAATGAGATCGGACATGTCGTTCTGTGCAACGGTGAGAAAGTGACCGTTGCCCGCAGCCGCACCGGTGCGGTACGCGATTGGTTGGCAAGCCTCGCCTCCTCTGAAGGTCCGCAGAGTGTTGGAGCCTGATTACGCACAGGCTATATCGATATTAGGGGCAGGCTTTCGCTAACGTTTGCGGAAAAAAGAACACCTTCCCGCGTTTCTCGCTGATTTGGATAGCGGCACGCAGGAAGGTGAACGTATCAAATGCTTGAATGCTGAAACGGTTTGTTAGTACCACTTTCGTTTCCCCCGATTTCGGATTTAACCCCCTCCTTCATCAGGCATTACTCGTCACCAAACACACTGGTTAAATGCGCTGCAACAACCGCAGCACGCAACCTTTTCGAACAAATGCCTGAAACAGGCAACGAGCTTGGTACGAAACGTCGAAAATTCGTAACGAATGGGGCCTGCAGTTCATGTCGCACGAGTTGCGGGCGCAATGAATTTCGCGACATGTTCTTTAATATATTGATTCCAAGTCTTTAATTTGTTTCTGGCCGCTAGGAATTCATCACGATGAACGAGATACCCTGTTCTCGTTTCCTGAGGGTTTAGGCGTGAACGGTTCGGCCTCAATTCGTTTGTCGCCCTGAATCACGTATGAATTGAGGTCAATCGACTGCTCCAGATCAGTCTCTAAGTCCCCATCATGGTTGTTGGTCTTTTCGGGATTAGGAATGTTCAACTGGACACCCCGTTCCGCTTGAATTTCAGGCCTGATCGATACTCGTCCAAGGTGGCGGTGTATTTGCCCAGAATAACGTGGTGCCAACTTCGGTGCAGGCATCACATGCCACTCGCCTTGGGCGCATTAGGTATCAGAAAGAAACTTTACAAGGGCTGCGCTGGATCACAAATATTTGAGTTTTGAAACTGTGGCTTTTGGGACGTGTGCCCCTGATCCGCACAAAAGGCTCACTACGCTGTTCCGCTACGGCACTTCGAAGGTCTAGAGACAGGCACATGGATTGTATGCTTATTTCTAACAATAGGTTACCAAGTTCGCACACCATCTTCGCATACCGCCTGGTAAACTCAAAAGCGCCCCTTTGATGAGGTGTTTTGCCGTCAAAGCACCCCGCAAGAAGGCGGGTCAAAGAAAGCGCTGGGTGAAAACTGCTCTGAGCATCTTGTGAACTGAACTGATCTGTTCGATTAGGGCTCGAGCGAAATTTCATAGCTCGCCTATTCACACATTTACGGAAAACGACATGAAACATGTTCTCTTCGCAACAACAGCGCTAATCGCGACTGCTAGTGTCGCGGCAGCAGAGGTGAAATTCAGCGGTTATGGCCGTTTTGGTATCGGCTATCAGGAAGATCGATCAACCGACACGAATGTGAGCGACACAATTCTGGTTTCCCGCTTTCGTCTAAACATCGACGGGGATGTGGAAACGGATAACGGAGTCAGATTCTCGGCGCGGGTTCGATTGCAGGCCGATGAAGACAGCGATACCGGCGAGGCAAACACAGCCGGTTTGAACGGTGCCCGCTTCTCGGTCATCTTTGGCGGTCTGCGTGTCGATGCGGGCAACGTCTCTGGCGCGTTTGACAACTCAGACCTGTACTTTGGTAACGAACCGGGCCTAGAAGAGTTTCTGGGTCAATATTCAGGTGTCGATTACGATTTCCTGGAATATTCATCGACCGGCGCGGGTTCGAATGCGGTGTTCTTCCAATATGCGGTTGGAGACTTGGCCTTTGGTGCGTCCTATGACACCGATGCCATCAATGGCGCAGATCGCTGGGACGTCAGTGCGACATACATCTTCGACAATTATTCTGCCACAGTGATCTACGGTCAGACCGAAGCCGTTGCTGGCGGCGACAAACAGGATCTGATTGTTCTGGCTCTGGGTGCTGAGCTCGGAGACTTTAGCGGAACACTGTTCGTTGGACGTGATGGTGACACGCCGGTCAATGATTTTGGAGAAGATACCGACGGCACTGTTTATGGTGCGTCACTTGCCTATAACCTTGGTGCCGCCACCACCATTACAGCGGCTTACGGTGATGGTTCGGCCGAAGGTGATACGCAGCAATATGGTGTTGGCGCGATCTATGATCTGGGCAACGGCGCAACGCTGCGCGGTGCAGTTGGTCGTGAAAAGGTCGGTCGTGCGGGCGAAGCTCAGACCATCGCTGACTTTGGTGTTCAGTTCAACTTCTGATCGAACGCCAGACTGCAGGAAAAGGCCGGTCTTTGGATCGGCCTTTTTTGTATTGGCAGCTTTGTTTCAAGTGAACCTTCAGTAGTCACGCTCGAAGAACAGACCAATCCCGGTTTCACCGCGTCCGTCTACAGTCCCTCGGACGGTGAAGTTGTCGTTGATGTCCAAGTTCAGGTTCACCTCGGTATCGCCTTCTGTGTTGACGGTGAAATCCGTGTACAGATTGTCCCCCAGATAGGCACCTGCGCCCAGACGGCCTGCGCCGCCTTCGGTCGCTCCGATATCGACTGAATCCACACCAGTGGATTCACGCAACCCTTTGGTGGCATCGCCCCCGGCACCGCTCAGTTGTGCCAGTGACGCTGCCATTTGCGCGATGACAAAGGGGGACAGTTCCGAAAAGCGATTTCCAAACAGAAGCATGGCCAGGGCTTCTTCGGCTGGGCGCTCGGGGTCGGAAAAGACATCAACCTCTGGCGCATCCAGCGGACCTGCGATTTCGATCGTTGCGGTTCCATCGGGTGTGCTGGCTGATGAGGCGAATTCGATATACGGGGTCAGATCGCCCTGTAGCGTTACGATCCCTTTGGTCAGTGCAAGGCGGCGCCCCAATATGTCGAAATTCCCCCGGATCAGTTCGATTTGACCCGATGGCACTACAGATCGCGTGGTGCCGCCAATAGCGATGCGCCCGCCCAGTTCAGCATTAACGCCGCGCCCGCGCACAAATACGGCTTTGGGTGCAGACAATATGATGTCCAGCGCAATTCTGGAGGCGCTTTGGCCAGATTGTTCTTTCGTGACCAGCTGCGCGCGCTCTCGGGTGATGTATTGCGCACGGCTTTCTCCGATATGCGTGATCTCGGGGATCGGTGCTGCACCCACCGCGCCAGAGGCTGCCGCGAGATTGATATTGGTTTCTTCAAAGGTGATCTGCCCTGCCAGGCTGCTGTTCCCGGCCAGGGCCCCGGTCATCGCGATCTGGCCGTTTAGCTTGGTCTCGTACAGCAATTGATCCGTTAAAACGAGGTTGTCCAGCCGCGTAGTGATCTGTGCATTGAAGGGTGGTTTCAGATCGACCGGCCCTGTGACGGAGAATCCACCACCGGAACGCATGCCACCGTTTAGCGAGATCGTGGCGCGGCTTTGCGCCAGATCGACCGATCCGCTGATCCCAGTCACTGTTTGACCTGCGCTGGGAATCGCGAAGGATGTCCCGGATGTGGTGATCGACCCCCGCAGCGCCTCCAGCGCTGGCTCTCCTTGCAACGCAAGGTCGAACCGAGCCGAACCTTCGATTTTGTTGGGTGTGAGGAAGACGTTGGCGATCCCCAGGTTGAGCCCGCCCTGAGCCCTCAGATCAGCAGTGCCTGCGGTCTCGTCAAACGTCCCTGCCACGGTGCTGTTGATCCCCGCAGGCCCTTTGGCTTTGGCATCGATGGTCCAAACGCCCTTGGCCCGTTTTGCATTGCCGGTCGCGGCAACTGTCCCGGGGAAATCGGGGGCAAAGCGTTCGATCCGGTTTAACTTGGCATCAAAATCAAGATCGGCTGCGCCATCTGTGTCGACCGTGCCTGTCAGACTTGCATACGAGCTGTCTGGTCCATTTAGGTTGAGCTTTCCCTCCAACCCCGAACCAGTAGGGGCAACGTTGCCATCCAGGCTTAGCGGGCCGGATAGTGTGTTTGAAAGCCGTCCGAGATTGTCCAGCGCGGCAGTAAAGCTGAGCCCACCCGCATCGCGGCTCAGTTGGCCCGATGCATTCGCAGATAGGGCCGTGCCCTGCAGGCGGAAGGTGCGAATGTTCAATCCTTCATCACCGTTCAACGCGTCTACGTTCAGGGTTGTTCGACCCTGAACCAGCCCATCCAACTGGTCGATTCCGGTGCGGATATCGTCCGCTGCAACTGTGCCCTTCACGTCGAAAGCCTTGCTGCCGACAGCCCCATTCCCTTGCACATTTGCATCAACGGAGCCGCCCAATTCTCGCTTGGCCAGCCCTGAAAAGAGAGACAGGTCCGGGATGTTCAAGCTAGCCTCTCCGGCGACCGCAATCTCTCCGGTCGGATCGTCGATGGCGGCGGCGACTTGACCAGAGACCGCTTGGCCATTCACCGTAGCCTGCCGGATCGTGATCTGATCTTGCGACAGCGCCCCGTCAAACACGACCGAGGTTTCACCGCTCAGCAGCGGATCAATCTCGTCCATTCCGGTTTTGACGTCTCGACCTGTGACGCTTGCGGTGCCATCGAATTCAAGGGTCTGTACCGTTCCCTTGCCATCCAAACTGGCCTGTAGCGACCCGCCTAGGTCCCGCTGCGCCAGCCCTGAGAAAACGGACAGATCACGGGCGGATAGTTTGACCTGACCATCGATGGACAGGTTGCCATCAGGTGTTGTGACAGTCCCGTTGGCCTGCGCCCGTGCAGCGTCCGCGATCAGGGTGAAATCGCGCAGCGTGATGCCATCTGTTCCGCGCTTGGCGTCCACGGTTATCGTTGTTTCGCCCTGAATAACCGGGTCTATGTCATCACGCCCGGTGGATAGATCATTGCCTTGAAAGTCCAACTTGCCGTCAAAGCTCCCCTCCAACGGGGACCCGCTGCCCGTCAGCCGCGCCGACACCTGACCCCCAAGGTCCAGTTTGGCAAGGTCGGAAAATCGGGACAGATCGGTTGCATCCAGCGTGGCAGTGCCGTCAATGTTCAAACCGCTGGTCAAGCCGCTGATCAATGCGTCAACACCCAGTGTGTAGTCGGTCCCGACCAGCTCAAACCCCGAAAGGTTCAAAGATTCATCGGTGCTGTAATCGAAAAGCCCGTCCAGCGTGACCCGATCCCCCAATGCGCTGTTCAGCGCAGGGTCTTCCAGATCAATACCGTCAAGCGCAGCCTGAACATCACCCTCAACCTTGGTCACATTCCCTTGTTCCAACGAACCTTGCGCGGTAATCTGCGCGCGCTCCAGGGCAATCTGGGGGGATTTGAACTCATCCGCCGTCAAACTTAGGTCCCAAAGGTTTCCATTTGCCTGATCAAACAGCGCCGAAATCTGGGCCGCTTCGATTGAGGTTTCTCCACCCGAAGCAGGTAAGACAACGGTTTCGCCATTTGGCGGTGTAATCCGTCCTTGCAGCGCGGCCAGCTGCAGCGCCCCACCGGTTGCCAGTTCCAGCTTACCCTCCAGTTTCAACGCTTGTGAGGTAAAGGCCAGATCGTTGATGATCAACGCGCCTTCGGGCTGCGTTTGGCCATCGACCAACAAGCGTGTGTCCTGACCAAAGAAAACATCCATGTCATCGGCAACAAACGGGGTCATGTCGCCATTGATATCTGCAGTAAAGGCGATACCGTCCGCGGCGGTATCATCCACATCAGGGGCGGCGCGCAGCCTGACCTGTCCGCCAACACGTTGCTGGCCGTCGCTGCTCAGGCCGATATCGGCGGTGAAATCCGTAAGCGGGCCCGAGCCCTTGGCGCTCAGCCCGATAGGCGGGCTAACGGGAATCCGCAACGCGGTGGAGATCAGACCGCCCGAGGCTTCGGTCACGTTCAAATCCAGATCGATCTGGCTGTTTGAATTCTGGAATCCGGCTGAAAGCGTGATCTCATCGCTTGCGCGATCCAGCCGCGTGATATCCAGATCGGTATCCAGCGCCCCATCTGCCAAAGACAGGTTCCCGGTCACTTTCAGCTCTGCTGCGACCCCGATCAGCGGTTGCCCCAACGCCAATTCGTCAACACGGATTTCACCGATTTCAATCGAAACGGGCAGCTCAGGCAATTGAAAGGGTTGCGTTTCAGCCGAAGGCGGTGGGTCTTCGGTTGTTGTGGTGCCAGGCGCACGCGCGACATCGATCGCCTGCGCGGTCAGGGCATCGACTGAAAACCGTCCTCGGATCAGGGCGAGGCGATTCCAGTCCAGCTCTGCCCCTTTGATGGTAAGCCACACTCCTTCATCATCGGCGACCGAGATTTCCTGAATCGTCGCACGCGAGCTCAGCGCGCCCTCTAGGCCTTTGACAGTGACGTTCTGGTTGTCTCCGGACAAAGTGTCCTGAAGAAAGCGTTCGATCATACTTCCGCCGTCGTCTTCTTGGGCACCAGTGGCCAACGGAACGGCGATCAGGGTGCCGACCAGAAGTGGATATGAGAGACGTCGCATCAAAAGGCCTGTCCGATCCCAATATAGAATTGCAGGCCATCGCCGGTGTCGCCTTGTACCGGTACCGCCAGATCAACGCGCAGCGGCCCGAACCCACCCAGATCGTACCGAACACCAAGCCCGGCGCCCGCATGGTCTTCGGCGCCTGAGCCCACGAAGGATGATGTATCGACGATACCGTAATCGTAAAACCCAACCAGAGAGATGGTGTCAGTGATCTTGCCCCGCACCTCTCCGGAGAAACCAAGGAAGGATTTGCCACCTGCGACACCGGTGCCAACCGGTATCCCAAGGCTTTCATAAGGTTGGCCGCGCACAGTGCCAGCACCACCCGAGAAGTACAGGAAGTCTGGCGTTACCCCATCGGCAGGCGGCCCGATGACCGAGCCCAGTTGAATCCGGCCTGCCAGCACCAGCCTGCCCCCGGTTCCAAGGCTTGTATAGGCACGGCTGTCAAAGAACAGCCGCAGCCCGGTATCGGTGCCGGACAGACCAATGAATGGCATGGCCTGTGCGTCGAGATAGAAGCCTTTCGTCGCGCTGACTTTACTGTCGCGCTGGTCCCATTCGGACCTGAAGGGTAGGATGAAATAGCGAAACTTTCGCCCGTCGCCATAGGCGTCATCCGCGTCAGACCATTGAAAGCCGGCTGAGGCTTCTGCGTAGAGCTGATCCGAGAACGTACGCCGGGCACCATAAGCCAGTGACGCGACCGAGACGTTGTAATTGTCGGTATTGCGACGTTCCAGAAGCGCGCTCCAGAACGTATTGTCATCTGGGCCAAGCCGGTCGGGCTGATCCAGCCTCAGGCCAATCCGGCCATCCAGATCTTCGGACCCGCCGATGTTTCGTAGGGTGGCCTCGAACCGCAGCCGTTCAGCGCGGCGAAAGACGTTACGATGTGTCCAGGTTGCACTCAGGTCGACCCCGTCTCGCGATGCCAGCTCAAAACCCAGGGTCAGGCGGCGTTTGGGCAGGTCTTCAAAGGTGGCATCAAAATCAAGCGTTCCGTCCGGGTTTGGGGTTTCACGTTCTTGCAGTGAGACCGTGCTGAAAGTACCTGTGCGGCGCAGGCGGGTTCCAACCTTCTGAACCTGTGCAGGCGAATAGACCTGGCCAGTGGGAAACCCGGCGATTTTTTCGATCGACCGGTGGCGTACGTCTGTATCGCCCTTGATAAACATCTTGCCGAAGGTCAGCCGCCGCCCCGGATCAAGATCGATTTCCGCGTCCAGCCGCGCCTGAGCATGGCGCGCGATGACGCGCTGATCTGCGACATCGGCCTTTGCATGGCCTGCATCTTTCCAAGCGCGCACGCCGGCTGAGGCCGCTTGTTGAATAGCGCCCGTTGTTGCCAGTTTGCCGGTGGCAAAGCCTTCGGGCAGTTCGGTATCCGGCGCCTGCGGCTGCACGATTGCGGTGCCAAAGGTAAAGGTTGGTCCAGGCTCAATCGTGATCACCGCGCGCCTGATTTGGGACGGCACGGTGAGCGAGCTCATCTCGGCCGCTTCCTGCCCATCCAGCTTGATGCTGACGACGGGGCTGAAATACCCCTCGTCATACAGAATTTGAACCAGTGTTCGATAATCAGAAAGCGCGGCAGATAGAATTTCAAGCGGCGTGTCCAGACCCCGTTCTTCAGCCGTAGTGATTGAGGAGGTTTCTTTTAGCCGCTCGACTACCTCTTTCGGGGCGCCGGGCACGGTCAGCGTGGTCTCCAATGCTTCAGCAATCGCGGGCGCAAAAACCATCAGCGCACCAAATAGCCAGCATGTCAGACCGCGCCGCGGCTTGTATCCCTGCATCAGATGCTCCAACTGCCCCCAAACTCGAAATCACTTATACCGCCTAAATGACGCGGCTGATTAAGGTTAAGTTAGATCATTTGGAGCGCCCCGGGGGAAGGGGGAAACATTCGCCAGCGTGAACTCCTGCGCGCGTCAAAGCCCGGCGTTACGGACCCAGCGAATGATCGCATCGCGGTCATCGGGCTCCATGTAGGTGACATTGGCCGGGGGCATCGCGTGGGTGATACCGGCTTGAAGGTAGATCTGTTTCGCATTCCGCGCGATATCAGCTTCGGTTTCAAGCAGCACACCTTTGGGTGCCCAAAGGATACCCTCCCAAACCGGTTCGCGGGCGTGGCACATAGAGCAGCGGCCCAGAACGATATCATGCGCTTCGGTAAACCCGTCTGCAGCGGCAAAGCGCTGTTCATACGGTGTCAGCGGCTGGGCCTCGGCCTCTTCCAGGGGCTTGTACATCGGCGCGGTCGATAGCCACATGATGGCGATGAACAGCAGGGCGGTGGCCAACCAGGTCCAGGTGGGGTTTCCAGCGCGCGCATGGAGGGTGTTGAAGTAGTGCCGGATGGTCACGCCCATCAGGAACACCAATGCCGCGATGATCCAGTTGTATTCGGTGGCAAATGCCAGCGGATAGTGGTTCGACAGCATCAGAAACAGGACCGGCAAAGTCAGATAGTTGTTGTGGGTCGACCGCAGCTTGGCAATCTTGCCGTATTTCGGGTCCGGTGTACGCCCGTTCTTCAAGTCATCCACAACGATGCGCTGGTTCGGCATGATGATGAAAAACACATTCGCCGTCATGATCGTAGCGGTGAAGGCCCCCAGATGCAGCATCATGGCGCGACCGGTGAAAATCTGGTTATAGCCCCAGCCCATGACCACCAGCAGCACGAACAGCAGAACCATCAACAGGGTCGGGCGCTCTCCTAACCCCGATTTACACAGGAAATCATAGACCAGCCACCCAACAGTTAGCGAGGCTGCCGAGATCAGAATGCCTTGCCACAACGCCAGATCGGCCTTTTCCGCGTCGATCAGATAAAGCTCTCCACCGACCCAGTAGACGATCATCAACAGCGCAGCACCACTCAGCCAGGTCGAGTAGCTTTCCCATTTGAACCAGGTCAGATGGTCCGGCATCCGTTCGGGCGCGACCAGATATTTCTGGATGTGATAGAAGCCGCCGCCATGGACCTGCCATTCCTCGCCGTCCGCTGGGCCGGGGATATTGCGGTTCAGGCCCAGATCCAGCGCGATGAAGTAAAAGGACGATCCGATCCAGGCCATGGCCGTGATCACGTGCAGCCAGCGCACGGCAAAGGCCATCCAATCCCAGAACACGGCGAAGTCGTACATTTTCAGAAGTCTCCGATAAGGTGCCGCCACACTAGGCAAACGGGGTTTTCTTCGGTATTCCCGTATATTGTCAAACTGTATCAAAAAAAACGAAAAGATGTCCTATCTCGACAATATTCGCACCTTTGTCCGTGTCTATGATTTGGGCAGTATGTCCGCCGCCGGGCGCGATTTGCGCATTTCCCCTGCGGTGACGTCGGCGCGAATCTCGCAGCTTGAGGATCATCTGGGCGTGCGGCTGTTTCAGCGTACAACGCGTAACCTGTCGCCGACTGAGCAGGGCAAGGCGTTCTACCCCGGTGCGGTGGCGGTGCTGGATGCGGTGGATGAGGCCGAGGCGCAGGTAACGCATCTGACCGAAGCGCCGCGCGGGTCCTTGTTTGTGGCGGCTCCGCTGGGGGTTGGGCGGCGGTTGCTAGCCCCGCATGTGCCTGATTTTCTCGCCGACTATCCCGAAATTGATGTTCGATTGCGTCTGACGGATAGATCCGTTGATCTGACGACCGAAGGGCTGGATCTGGCCTTCTTCATCGGGCAGCCGGAAGACAGCACCCTGCGCATTCGTAAGATCGCGGATTGTCAAAGGGTGTTGTGTGCCGCACCCGACTATGTGGCGAGGCGGGGCATGCCGCAATCCGGTGAGAACCTGATCAAAGGCCAGCACGAATGCTTGAATCTTCGCTTTCCCGGTGCGACCGAGTTTCAGTGGATGTTGGAAACCCCCGACGGCCCAAAACGGTTTGCCGTGTCCGGTCGATTCGAATGTGATGATGGGGACGTGCTGACCGATTGGGCGCTGTCAGGCCAAGGCATTGCGATGAAGCCTGTTTTTGAAGTGGCAGAGCACTTGGCTGCCGGGCGCCTCGTCACGGTAGCGCAAGACACGCCCCCTGTTCCGGTTCAAATGGCGTGCCTTTACACCCATCGGCGTCATCAGGACCCCAAAGCCCGATTGTTCATGGATTTCATGATCGAGCGTATCGGTGGCGTTGTTCGAAGCGCCGAAACCTGACAGATCAACTGCCGCGATAGGTCGAATAGCCGTAAGGCGACAAAAGCAGCGGCACGTGATAGTGCGCCTCGGCATCTGACATACCAAACCGGATTGGGATCTGATCCAGGAACAAGGGATCATCCCTATGTTGGCCGGTTGAACGTAGGTAATCCCCAGTAAAGAAGATCAACTCGTATGTGCCGGTCTTGAATTTTTCGGTGGGTAGGATTGGACTGTCAGTACGTCCATCGACATTGGTCTCCATCTCGACCAGCTTGCGATGCGAGTTGCCGGATACTCGGTAGAGTGCAATTTTCATACCAGCGGCGGGGCAACCCCGGGCGGTGTCCAGTACATGGGTTGTCAGATAGCCTGCCACGTGAACCTCCTTCAGGTGCGTAACTTCGCTTTCTGACAGTGTGGCGCAAACATCGAAACAGGGGAAATGCCGAAAGAACCCGAAACAGCGTTCGGTTTGATTTGATAATCATCGGCGAGTTTCTAGGATAAGCCTGTCGAAACAGTTCAAAGCCCGGAAGACCTCATGCAACCTCCTCGATACCCTCGCAATATGATCGGATACGGTGCCAACCCGCCGAATGCCAAATGGCCGGGCGGGGCGAAAATCGCGGTTCAGATTGTCCTGAACTACGAAGAAGGTGGCGAGAACTGTGTATTGCATGGGGATGCAGCGTCCGAGGCATTTTTGTCCGAAATCGTAGGTGCTGCCCAATGGCCGGCTCAGCGCCATTGGAACATGGAATCGATCTACGAATACGGCGCGCGCGCCGGGTTCTGGCGGTTGCACCGGCTGATGAAGGAGCTGCCAATCACGGTGTATGGTGTGGCTACTGCCCTGGCACGATCCCCGGATCAGGTTGCCGCCATGAAGGATGCCGATTGGGAGATTGCCAGCCATGGTTTCAAATGGGTCGAACACAAGGACATGCCCGAGGCGCAGGAACGCGCCCAGATTGCTGAGGCAATTCGCCTGCATACCGAGGTTGTCGGCGAACGCCCGCGCGGTTGGTACACCGGGCGATGTTCCGACAACACCGTGCGTCTGGTCAGCGAAGAAGGTGGGTTCGCCTATGTCGCCGACACCTATGATGACGACCTGCCATACTGGATGCAGATCGGCGGCCGGGATCAGCTGATCGTGCCCTACACGCTGGACTGCAACGATATGCGATTTGCAACGCCGCAGGGGTTCAATTCAGGCGATCAGTTCTTGGCCTACCTCAAGGACAGTTTCGATGCGCTCTATGCCGAAGGTGAGGCCGGCGCCCCCAAGATGCTGTCGATTGGCCTGCATTGCCGTCTGATCGGGCGACCGGGGCGCGTTATGGCGCTGAGACGGTTTTTGGACTATGCGCGCAGTCATGCGGATGTGTGGTTCGCCACGCGGTTGCAGATTGCTGAACACTGGGCGCAGAACCACCTGCCGCAATCCAATCCAAAGCCATCGCAGATGGAGCGGGACGCATTTGTCGAAGCCTACGGGGGTATTTTCGAACACTCGGCCTGGATCGCGGATAGGGCCTATGATCTGGAGCTTGGGCCCGCGCATGACACCGCAGGCGGGTTGCACAACGCCTTGGCGCGGATGTTCAGGTCGGCCTCTGATGCCGAACGATTGGGTGTTTTGACTGCGCACCCCGATCTTGCGGGCAAACTGGCGCAGGCCAGGCGGCTGACTGTTGAAAGCACGTCCGAGCAAGCCTCAGCCGGATTGGATGCGCTGACAGATGAGGAGCGCAGGGCCTTCACCGATCTGAATACGCGGTATACCGAGAAATTCGGTTTTCCCTTCATCATTGCGGTGCGGGATCATGACAAGGCCTCAATCCTGGCCGCTTTTCAACGGCGTATCGAACAGGACCGGGACACGGAGTTTGCCGAAGCCTGCCGCCAGGTGGAACGTATCGCCGAGTTTCGACTGCGGGACATATTACCCTCATGAGCCGCCAGATCGTTGCATCGCCGTTGACAGCTGAGGCTTTTGCGCCGTTTGGGGACTTGATCGAGCTGTCTGGCGATCCGGACAAGATTATCAATCAGGGACAATGCGGACGGTATCATGACCGCGCGTTGCTGGAGTTCACTGACGGGCGCGCCGGGATCAGCTTGTTCAACGCCAATCCACGCGCGCTGCCCTACGCGCTGGATATGGTCGAGCGTCATCCCGATGGCAGCCAGACCTTCATTCCGATGACCCATCAGCCCTTTCTGGTGATCGTCGCACCCGATCGCGATGGTTTGCCCGGCATTCCTCGGGCTTTCCTGACAGAGCCGGGGCAAGCGGTGAACTACCATCGGGGCACCTGGCACGGCGTGCTGACCCCGCTACATGACCCCGGTTTGTTTGCTGTGGTTGACCGTATCGGTGAGGGTACAAATCTTGAGGAGCATTGGTTCGACACTCCTTATGAGGTGATCGCTGGCTGAGCCCGGCACGCTCCCGCCCGGTCAGGGCGCATCAAAGATGCACCATGACCCGTTGGGCCGGGCAGCGCGCGGGCAGGCCCGCCCACTGCGGCTGGTCTGTATCAGCCCGTCGCCATCAATCGGGCGACGTCGAGCATACGAGCTGAGAAGCCCCATTCGTTGTCATACCAGCCGAAAACGCGGACCTGATTTTCGCCCACCATACGGGTTTCAGGGCCCGCAATGACCAGCGATTCAGGGCGCGCTCTAAGGTCGGAAGAGACCAGCGGCAGATCGGTCCAGCCGAGCACGTCCGAGGCCTCTACCGCATCGCGGAATGTTGTATCGAAGGCTTGCGCGCTCATCCCGCGTTCGAGCGTCACAACAAGATCTACGGCAGATACGCTGGCTGTCGGAACCCGCACCGCCGCGCCTGAAATGCGCCCGGCCAAATGCGGCAGAACAACATCGATCAGATGCGTCGCGCTGGAGGTCGTCGGTACCATCGACAGTGCTCCCGCCCGCGACCGGGCAAGGTCGCCGCGGGGTGCGTCGACCATCGGCTGGCTGTTAGTATAGCAATGAATGGTGGTCATGTGACCTGAGACGATGCCGCCGATCTGGTCCAGAACCCGGACCAACGGCGCAAGGCCATTGGTGGTGCAGGACGCGTTCGAGACGACGCTGGCATCGCCGAGTTGATCGTCATTCGCGCCCAGAACCACCGTCAACTCGGCAGCGGGCGAGGGTCCCGAGATCAGAACTTTGCGCGCCCCGGAAGCCAGACCCCGGCGGGCCACATCAGATGTGCGCGCGATCCCGGTGCAATCGAGCAAAACATCAACGCCGGTCAGATCGACGTTCGTCAGATCGGAGCTGTGCGTCATAGGCACTTTGCGTCCGTCGATGACAAGAGCATTGTCGTGTGCGGCGACGTCACCGGCATAGGGGCCAAAGGTGCTGTCGTATTTGAACAGATAGGCGCAGGTATCGAGCGGCGCGATATCGTTGATCAGCACCAGTTCGATATCTGATCCTTGCGGCTGGGCCAGAACCTGCCGCAGGATCGTGCGGCCGATGCGGCCGAATCCGTTAATCGCGAGTTTCATGCGCAAGCTATGGCAGGCAGATCAGGCGATCTCAATGAAAGTATTGTACCAATTTCAGCCGCAACTGACCTGCGAGAAAAACTGCCCCGAGATGTTCTGATACATGCTGGTCACGATCGGTTTGCAGCCCGTTGCCTGCTGGATTGCTGCAATGGCCTGCAGGGTGCGCAGGCGCGGTGGCGGACCAAAGGGGTTGAGGTTGTTATTGTCGCGCGTGGCACGGTAAATGACCGGCTCGTCCGATACTTTGGTCACGGCCCAGGTGCGACTCATGACAAAGACCGATTTGGTTTCGTCTTTTGCTGCGACCGGCGTGGAAACCGAAGCGGCCACCATGGCGATTGCGGCCAGTGCCATCAGGGGGGTGCGCAGGTTCATCGGCCAGTCTCCAGTACTCAAACAGTGGAATATGCCGGGATTTCAGCAAATTCCGGGGCGAGTGTGAACCCCTGCCGGGATAAAATGCGATTAAACCCGCTTTAGCGCGCCACGGAGAGCGGCATATGCCGGTTTACGTCTTTGTACAGCAGATACCGGAATCGCCCCGGCCCACCCGCGTAACAAGCCTGAGGGCAGAAGGCGCGCAGCCACATGTAGTCGCCTGCCTCGACCTCGACCCAGTCCTGATTGAGGCGATAGACGGCCTTGCCTTCCAGAACGTAAAGCCCGTGCTCCATTACATGGGTTTCGGCAAAAGGGATCACGCCGCCGGGTTCGAAATTGACGATGTTGACATGCATGTCGTGGCGCAGGTCTTGCGGGTCGGCAAAACGGGTTGTGGACCAGCGACCCTGAGTTCCGGGCATCTCAACTGGTGCTACATCGCGTTCATTTGTGATGATTGGTTCGGGCGTGGGCAATCCAGGTACGGCCTCATATGCTTTGCGCACCCAATGGAATCGCGCCTCGTCGTCAGACCGATTGTTCAAGGTCCAATCCGCACCCGGCGGGATATAGGCATACCCCCCTGTTTCCAAATCATATTCCTGACCATGCAGGGTAATTTGTACGGAACCTTCGACGACAAACAAAACCGCCTGAGCCCGAGCATCGGTCTCGGGCTGGTCGCTGCCGCCACCCGGCTGAACCTCCATGATGTATTGCGAGAATGTCTCGGCAAATCCGCTGAGCGGACGCGACAGAACCCACAGGCGCGTACCTTCCCAGAACGGCAGATAGCTGGTGACAATGTCGCGCATCGTTCCCTTGGGGATCACCGCATAGGCATCGGTGAACATGGCGCGGTCGGTCAGCAACTGATCCTGGCCGGGATGTCCGCCAGTGGGCGCAAAATAGGTCGGTTGGGTCATCGAATGCCTCGGGCTGTCTTTTTGGTACTATGAGGGGAAGATGGAGCAGCCTCTAGCGCCGGGCTGACGATAGGTTTGTTCGGGATAATTTGAAGGTCCGGCCAGGCGGGGGTTGGCCCCGTTTCAGCGCAGGTATATCCTTGAGCGGCATTTATCTCAGTTCAGCGAGGCACTCATGAAAGCCCGGATCATATTCGTTTTGTCAATTCTCAGCACGATGGGGTTCGGCATGACCGCATCGGCTAAACCGCTGTCCCGAATCATTGCCGAGATGGGGCTGTCGCCGTCGGACTTCGAGGTGGCGAGCAAAACCTCGCGCGCCTTGCTGACTGATGGCACGCCGAGTGTCGGCAAAGAGATGGGTTGGGCGAATGGCCAAACCGGATCACAGGGAACAATCCGCATCATTGCGGTCGAAGGCAATTGTGTTCGTTTGGAACACGATATTCAGCCACAAGGCGAGGAAGCCTCGCGCGGGGTTAGAACGCGCCAGTGCAAAGATGCCGGAGGCAATTGGGTGATGGCCCCCTGATCCCGTTAATAGCCGCGTGCGCGGTCGACCTCATTCAACAAGGGCGCGCCTGAGCTAAGTCTTTTGAAATTCTCGGCCACATCCGACAGCGCATCGCCCAGGTGCCAGCCCGATACATGAGGTGTGATCGTGACATGTGGGTGGTGCCACAACGGGCTGCTGGTAGGCAGGGGTTCTTGGCAAGTGACGTCGAGAACCGCATGGCCTGGCGTGCCCTGATCCAGTGCGGTGATCAGCGCGTCTTCGTCGATCAGATCGCCCCGACCTGCGTTCAGCAACTGACTACCAGGCTTCATCGCGGCTAGCATTTGCGCATCGAACAGACCCACCGTTTGCGGGGTCGAGGGTAAGATGGCGCAGACGAAATCGCACCGACCCAGCAATTGGGGCAGGGCATCATCACCATGCAGGCAGGTGACACCTTCGATCTGTTTGGGTGAGCGGCTCCAACCCAAGACCTGAAACCCGACGGCGCGCAGCATTCGCGCCGTACGATCCCCGATATGGCCCAGACCCAGAACGCCTACGGTCGTATGGGGTGTAAAGGTCGGCTCTTTCGGCAGCCATTCACCACGGGCCTGTGCTGCCTCGTGAAACGCCATATGGCGCTGGGCACGCAGGATGTAGGCAAGAAACCACTCCGCGATGCCCTGTGCTGGTGCATCGGGTTTCAGACGTGCGATCCGCATATGGTTGGGTAGGTTTGGATTGCCAACGATTGTTTCCACACCGGCCCCAAGCTTTTGCACCAGTTCCAGGTTCGGCAATAGGCGCAGGTGGTCATCTTGCATGCCAACAACAGCGACCATCGTAATCTCATCAGCGTTGCCGATCGCGTCGGGTGTGCGAATATCGGCACCGGGTATCGCGGATCGAACCTCATTGGCGATCTCGGCATCACTGATCCAGTTGGTCAGCCCGGTATCTATCAACAGCGCCATGGTGTTTCCTTCGTTTCAAAATGATGGATGACGTTCCGTCACCCAACTGGACAGAGTCCCGACAGTTAAGCCATCCTCGGGGCATAAGGTACAGCCCGGATTTCACGGGGCAGGAGGGATTCTCATGAATATGTCTTTTGGTCTGCGCGAAGAGAACCGCGCCCTTTTGCAACGTGTCGCCGATATGGTCCGCGATGAGATCATGCCACTGGAAGAGGAATACCAGGCCGAGATCAACAAAGGCGACCGCTGGCAGTACACCGAACGTCAGGCTGAAATCCTTGAAGGGCTGAAGGCTAAGGCCAAGGTGGCCGGGCTGTGGAATTTCTGGCTGACCGACAGCGACAAGGGGTTTGGGCTAACGACCGTTGAGTATGCCTATTTCGCAGAAGAGATGGGCAAAACCCCGCTGGGGGCTGAGGTGTTCAACTGTTCTGCGCCCGATACGGGCAATATGGAGGTGTTCGAACGCTACGGGACCGAGAAGATGAAAGAGCAATGGCTGAAGCCACTGCTCGATGGTCAGATCCGTTCGGCCTATTTGATGACCGAACCGGATGTCGCTTCATCCGATGCGACCAATGTGTCGATGTCCTGCGTGCGGGACGGTGATGACTATGTCCTGAATGGCGAGAAATGGTGGTCATCAGGCGCAGGCGATCCGCGCTGCAAAGTATATATAGTGATGGTCAAGACGGCCGGGGAGGATCAGCCAAAGCATCAGCGCCAGTCGATGATCGTGGTGCCAGCAGATGCAGAGGGGATCGAAATTTTGCGGCCCATGCAAGTGTATGGTCACGACGACGCCCCGCATGGCCATATGCATATCCGGTTTGCCAATGTGCGTGTGCCTGCAGAGAATATTCTTCTTGGCGAAGGCCGGGGATTTGAGATTGCACAAGGTCGCTTGGGGCCGGGGCGCATTCACCACTGCATGCGCGCCATCGGTCAGGCGGAAAGCGCGCTGGAACAGATGTGCAAACGCTCCATGCAGCGCGAGGCGTTTGGCAAGAAACTGGCGCAGCTGGGGGCCAACTACGACATCATCGCTGAATGCCGGATGGAGATCGAGATGGCCCGCCTGCTGTGTCTCAAAGCGGCTTGGTATATGGATCAGGGCGATGCGCGTGCGGCGGCCCCTTGGATCAGCCAGATCAAGGTTGTTGCTCCGCGTGTGGCACTCAAGGTAATCGATGAGGCTGTACAGATGTTTGGCGGTCAGGGGGTCAGTCAGGATACGCCGCTGGCAACCGCCTGGACCCATGTGCGGACTTTGCGGCTGGCCGATGGGCCGGATGCGGTACACCGTCGTCAGGTCGCACGTGCGGAACTGAAAAAACATACGCAGGAAAGGGTCTGATCCCAGATGGCCGCAGCGCTGGATTTCGAAGGTTTGGCCTATTTTCGTCAGGTCGAAGATGGAGCCTTTGTCGGCAATGATCCGGCCCGTGGGCCTTGGTCCCCTGATCACTGCCATGCCGGGCCGGTCGCGGGACTGATCGTGCGCGCCGCCGAAACCGAGGTCGGCCCCGAGAAGATGTTGACCCGGTTGACGGTCGATCTGCTGCGTCCACTACCCTTGGCCGGGTTGCGTGTGGCGGCAGAGACGACACGCCACACCAAGACGTTGGCAACAACGCGGGTCACGGTTCACGATTTGGATGACACGCTCTGTGCAACTGCCTCGACCATGCATCTGGTGCGGCGTGATCTCGGAGCTGTGCCCAATGTCGATATCACCGGGCCAATTTATGACTCGGCGGTTGATGGCCCATTTCCGATTGGTGAAATTCGTCATGAAAAACCTGGTTTCGCGCATTTCAGCGATGTGAAATACCCTGCGGGTACGCAGCATGGGCCCGGCCCGAAAACCGTCTGGATGCGTACGCCTCAATTGCTTGAGGGTGAAGCGCAATCGCCAATCCAGTCGATTTGCGCGCTTGCGGATTGTGGCAATGGCATTTCTTGGAATGCACCGACATCTGAAATGGGTTTCATGAACACGGATCTGACTGTGAACATCCACCGAGAGCCTGCGTCGGATTGGTTGGCGTCCGAGTCGCTGTCACACTGGCAACCGTCGGGTGTTGGTATGTCGCAATCGGTCCTCTTTGACACTGAGGGTCCTGTCGGGACGGCGCTGCAGACCCTCATTCTATTCCCGCCAAGCTGACCCTATCGGCTGGTTTTTGCATGATGCGTGCTAAACGCGTTGCCGCTATGAGGTCGGCACCCTATCTTGCGCGCATGCGTTGGCTGATCCCGTTCCTGACCTGTTGCCTGCCATTACCGGCCTTGGCCCATCCGCATGTCTTCATCGACACCGGATTGGAATTTATCGTGGATGAGACTGGCCATTTAACTCATATCCGCGTGACCTGGGCCTATGACGAATTTTTCTCGCTGCTGCAGCTTGAGGATATGAAGCTGGATCAGGATGGCGATGGTGCGCTGACGAAACGCGAAGAAGCCACACTGACAGGTTTTGATGCGGAATGGATCGAAGGGTATAACGGAGATCTTGTGTTGACTGCGGGCGGTGCTCCGGTTGCTTTGTCCGGCCCGCTAGAACCTCAGGCCACGGCGGAAAACGGGCGGATTATCACATCGCATCTGCGCGCGGTCAAAGGGGGCGCTGTTTCAGCGGCCGCCCTGTCGGCCAAACCGTTTGATGAGACCTACTATACCGCTTACGAGGTGAACCGACCGGTAACCGTTACCGGGCCTGCGTCGTGCGTGATGGAGCGGATCGACCCGGATATTGATGGACAGTTGGCGCAGATGCAGGCATTCTTGCTGACCTTGGATGCAGAATACGATCTGGAAGAGAATGATATCCCGCTGGTCGGGGAAAGCTTTGCAACCGAAATCCTGATTTCATGTCCAAATACCTGATTGTACCTGTTGCGCTTGCATGTGGTCTATTGCTGTGGTTCTGGGGCAGCGGTGGATTTGACAGCCTCGCGGCCTGGGCCGCCGGAGAGCAGCGCGAATTCCAGAACCAGATCGCCCGCGCCCTGCGCGCCACCCGCGCCGGAGAGCCCGAGGCCGTCGCAACGCTTCTGACAGTGTGCTTTGCCTATGGGTTTTTCCACGCGATTGGACCGGGGCATGGCAAGGTTCTGATCGGCGGATACGGCTTGGGCCGGCGCGTTGCGTTCTGGCGCCTGTCAGCCATCAGTGTGCTGTCGAGCCTTGGGCAAGCGGTGACAGCGGTGGTTCTGGTTTACGCTGGGGTCCTTGTTTTTCAGATGTCGCGTGAGGCGCTTGTAGGCACGACCGAACAGGTTATGGCCCCAATCAGCTACGCAGCAATTGCCACAATCGGGCTTTGGCTTGTTTTCAGGGGCGTTCGCAGTTTTATAAGGCGATCACGTATTGCGGTCGAGCCAGCGCAGGCTCATGATTACACGCATGGTCATACGCACGACCGTAACCACCACCACGACCATCATCACCACAAGGGTGAGGTCTGCTCGGATTGTGGCCATCGACATGGCCCCAGCGCGGAGGAGGTTGCCAATGTTGGTAGTGTTCGCGAGGCGATGTTCCTAATCGCAGGCATCGCTGCAAGACCTTGTACCGGAGCGCTGTTTGTCCTGATTCTGACTTGGCAGATGGGTATCGCCTGGGTCGGAATCGCCGGGGCCTTTGCTATGGCACTGGGCACCGCACTGGTCACCACCTTGGTAGGCTGGACGTCTTTTGGATTGCGTGGAGGGTTACTGGCTTCGGCATCGGCGACGCGCTTTGCGTCTGTACTCGCGCCGACAATTGAACTGGTGGCTGGGCTGGTGATTGTCGTGATCGCGAGCGGCCTGCTGTTGCGGGCAATTTAGAAGACCGGATCGGGATACCCAACCCGCGCCAGGTAGAGGCCCTGCGGCGGGCAAACCGGCCCGCAGGCGGCGCGGTCTTCGGCTTCCAGAGCGTCGCGCACATCCTCGGGCGACCACGACCCGGCGCCAACACGTTCCAGAGTGCCCACAAAGCTGCGCACCTGATTGTGCAGGAAGGATCGCGCGCGCACGTGGAAATGAACCTCGGGGCCCGAGAAACCCTGCACCTGTTCAACCCGCAACTCATTCAGGGTTTTCACCGGGCTGGCCGCCTGACAGATCGAGGATCGGAAGGTAGTGAAATCATGCCGCCCGATCAACATATCCGCACCCGCCTGCATGGCCTCGACATCCAGCTGATGGTTGATCTGCCAAACCTGCCCTTTGTCGTGGGTCGCGGGTGCGCGGCGCATGAGAATGCGGAACAGGTATTGACGTTCAACCGCTGTAAAGCGTGCGTGCCAGTCATCCGCGACCCGCGCGGCCTGCACAATGGCCACTGGTTGCGGCTTGAGGTGGTAGTTCAACGCCTCGGATAGGCGGAAGGGGTCCCAGTCTTTGACCAGATCGCAATGCGCCACTTGCCCCAGCGCGTGCACACCTGCATCGGTGCGCCCGGCGGCAGCAATGGTGTGATCACCGGGCTGGATGCGGGATAGGGCACTTTCGATGGCACCCTGCACCGACGGCAACTCCTTCTGCCGCTGCCATCCGGCAAACGGCTCCCCTTGGTATTCGACTTTCAACGCATATCTGGGCATGGGCCGCTGGTAGCGCGCGGCGCGCAAACGGGCAAGGGGGCGAAAGCGCTGGCATGTCCGGCAGCGGCTACCTATCTTGGGCAAAACGATAATTGCGGGGCGACAGTTTGGTCATCTCATCCCTGGCAGACAGTCTTGTGCGCGGCGTCGAAACCATTGGCGACAGCGTGTCCGAGACGTTTTTCGAGCCGGTCATCCGTCTGGGCGTCACCGGTCTGGCGCGCTCCGGCAAGACGGTTTTCATCACGTCGCTGGTGGCAAACCTGCTGGACCGGGGCCGCATGAGCGGCCTTGTCGCGCAGCAAGAGGGGCGGATCAACGCGGCCTACCTGCAACCGCAGCCAGACGACACGGTCCCGCGGTTCGACTACGAATCCCATCTTTCCGACCTCGCAGGCCCGCAGCCGCACTGGCCCGAAAGCACCCGCGCCGTGTCCGAGCTGCGCCTGTCGTTCAAGGCGCGACCGGCCGGATTGCTGGCAGGGCTTCAGGGACCGCGCACCGTACATCTGGACATCGTTGACTATCCCGGCGAGTGGCTTTTGGACCTCGCGCTGCTAGACAAATCCTACGCCGGCTGGTCAAAGGAGACGCTGTCGCGCATCGAAAACCGCCCCGAGGCGGTCGAGTTTCTGGCGCAGGCCCGTGGCACCGATCTGACGGCAACGCATGACGAGCCTACCGCGCAGGCTCTGGCCGCTGCGTTCACGACCTATCTGAATAAGGCGCGGGACGCTGGTTTCTACGATTGCACGCCGGGTCGTTTTCTCTTGCCTGGCGATCTGGCAGGCTCTCCGGTTCTAACCTTTGCGCCTTTGCCGGTGTCCGATCCCTCGCGCCGTCGCACCCTGCACCGCGAGATGGAGCGGCGCTACGAGGCTTATAAGTCCCAAGTGGTGAAGCCGTTTTTCCGCGATCATTTCTCACGCATCGACCGTCAGGTTGTGCTGGTCGATGCGTTGGGCGCAATCCACAAAGGCCCGCAAGCGGTCGAGGATATGCGCCGCGCCATGGGCGATATCCTCTCGGCCTTCCGTCCGGGGCGCAACGCGTGGCTCAGCCAGTTGTTGCTGGGCAAACGGGTTGAACGCATTCTGTTTGCGGCCACCAAGGCCGACCATCTGCACCACACGCAACACCCGCGCCTGACCGCGATCATGGAGGCACTGACCCGTGAGGCGCGGGACCGGGCGAGCTTCGCTGGTGCTGAAACGGCGGCCCTGTCGCTGGCCTCGTTGCGTGCCACGACTGAAGAGATGCGCAGCCATAACGGAACTGAGCTTCCCTGCGTCCGGGGCACCTTGCTGGACAGCGGCAAAAAAGCCGCGTTCTACCCCGGAGAGCTTCCGGATGATCCATCCCATCTGCTTGGCCCTGCCCGGAACGGAGCCGAGACGTGGCTTGGCGACGACTATGGTTTCATGGCCTTCGCTCCGGCCCAGTTGACGCTGCGCCCGGGCGACGGACCGCCGCATATCCGGCTGGATCGGGCCGCACAATTCCTGATTGGAGACCGGCTGTGATGGTCACTTTGCGCCCCGCCCGCAGCACCGATGCCGGTGCGACCGGGGAAATCCTGCACGGGTTTTCATGTGAGAATGACTGGATGCCGGAATTGCACAGTAGCGCCGAAACCATCGCCTTTTGTGGCCGTATGATTGATCAAGGCTGGGTTACAGTCGCTGAGGTCTCGGACACAGTGGTTGGATTTCTGGCCCTGAACGGATCGGATGTGCATTCACTGTATTTGGCGCCTGCAGTGCGCGGGCAAGGGATCGGCAAGCGGTTGCTCGATCATGCGAAGGCGCAGCACCCGCACCTTTCCTTGTTTGCCTTTCATGCAAACACTGGCGCGTGCAGGTTCTATGAACGCAACGGCTTTGCCGAGGTCGCCCGAAGCGACGGGGCGGACAACGATGAAAACCTGCCTGACATCAAATATGTCTGGCGCAGTGAAGGGGCAGAGAATGGCTAAAGGCCCTGTTCTGATCGATCTCGAAACAGACGAACCCACCGCTGACGTGGCCAAAGCCCCTCCGGTGCCCGATCTGGTGCCGCCGCAAGGGCAGGCCATGCAAAGCGCGGCGCGATTTGCCGCCCGCAAACCCTCGGCCTTGGCGCGATGGTTCTGGGGGCTGGCGCTGGCGGTTGTTGGTGCTGCAATCTCGGTTGCCGCTTGGGATTTCGCCACTTCACTGATGGCCCGTGCCCCTGTTCTGGGGTGGATTGTCACCGGGTTGATCGCGGCGCTGGTTTTCGTCGTACTGATCATCGCTATCCGGGAACTGGCAGCGATTGGTCGCTTGGCCCGCGTCGATGGTTTGCGCCGCGCTGCCGATGAGGCGCTGGCCGACGCCGATTTAGCCAAAGCCCGCGCTGTCACGACCCGCCTGATTGCCTTTTACAAGGGTCGTGATGAAACCCAATGGGGTCGCGACCGATTGTCTGAGCGGATGCCCGAGCACTTGGATGCGTCCGGCCTGCTGGCTTTGGCTGAAGATGAACTGCTGGCCCCGCTGGACGCCGCTGCCAGCCGAGAGGTTGAGGCCGCAGCTCGTCAGGTGGCGACGGTGACGGCTTTGGTGCCCTTAGCTCTGGCGGATGTGGCGACGGCGCTTGCAGCCTCGTTGCGGATGATCCGGCGGATTGCCGAGATATATGGGGGACGAGCTGGATTTCTGGGCAGTTGGCGTCTGACCCGTGCGGTGTTTGTGCATCTGGTCGCAACTGGCGCGGTTGCGGTGGGTGATGACCTTTTGGAACCGGTGCTCGGTGGCTCGGTCCTCAGCAAACTGTCCCGCCGGTTCGGCGAGGGGTTGGTGAACGGCGCACTCAGCGCCCGGGTTGGCGTTGCCGCGATGGAGGTGTGCAGACCCTTGCCTTTCTCGGATCGCCACAAACCATCGACCCGTGCCGTAATCAAGCGGGCATTGAAGGGGCTGTTTTCCAAGGGTTGATCTGACGCAAAGCGCATCTGACAGCCCTTCGTCACACTGAACGGGACGGAGGGCCAACCATGACAGATCACGGTCACAGCCAGCAGGAGATCGCACAGCGGATTAACGCACCACCGGGCCGCGGCGTTCTGCGCGATGTGGTCTATGGGGGTATCGACGGTTCGGTCACCACCTTTGCCATCGTTGCAGGTGTCGCTGGGGCTGGGCTGTCATCCTTTGTCATCGTGGCGCTGGGGTTGGCGAATGTGTTGGCCGATGGGTTTTCGATGGCGGCAGGGAATTACTCGGGCACCAAGGCTGAACTGGACAACATTGAACGCATCCGTGCGATCGAGGAACGCCACATCGCGCTCTATCCCCAAGGGGAACAGGACGAAGTGCGTGAAATTCTGGCGCAGAAAGGTCTGTCAGGGCCAGTGCTGGACGATGCAACAGCTGCCATCACCTCGAACCACGAAAGCTGGATCAATCTTATGATCGAGGGTGAATACGGACTGGGCAGCGTCGACCCGCATCCCATCAAGGCAGCGCTGGCTACGTTTTTTGCTTTTCTGGTAGCTGGGTTGATCCCGTTGTTGCCCTTTTTAATCGCACTGGAGAATGCCTTTGCAATCTCGGCATGGATGACGATGGGTGTGTTCTTTGCCATTGGTGCGTTAAAAAGCCGATGGTCGTTGGTGCGTTGGTGGAAATCCGGGTTTGAGACGCTGCTGATCGGCGGCGCAGCGGCAGCGATTGCCTATCTGGTGGGCTCGCTGTTTCATCCCTGACCGTTGTGGCCGGAATTCCTGACTGTTGCTCTGGGGCTCAGGCGGTGTAGCTTGCGCCGATAACAGCTACGGAGCTTCAATTGGAATCGCTGCTTGTTCTTCTTGGCCTAATTGTTTTGGCGATACCTGTCACGATCATTGTGCTGTTGGTTGGGCAAACACGATTGCGTCGCAGGGTCGAGCAGTTGGAAAAGCAGCTTCAGTCCGTGTCACCAACACCGAAAGAGGCTCTGCCGCCAGAACCTGAGATTGAGTCAGAGGAACCTGCACCTGCCGTAGGGCCCGCTCAATCGCCTTGGCCTGCTGCCAAGATCGAACCTGAGACAAACGCAGTGGAGGACACGCAATGCGCTGTTGTCTTTCGGCAGGATCGGTTTGCCGCGCTTTGGGGCTGGTTGCGTGAAAACTGGTTCTATGCCGTCTCAGCCCTGTCCTTGGCGCTGGCCGGGATATTTCTGGTTCAATACGGGGTTGAGAACGGTCTGCTACCGCCATCAGCACGTGTTGCCGCCGCATTTGCCTTTGGCGCGGCTCTGATCGCCGCGGGTGAGCTTGTCCGTCGCAAGTTTGGCGATGATGAAGACGCCAGCACCGCCTATCTGCCATCCGTCTTCTCTGGTGCAGGGCTGGTGACTTTGTTCGGAGGTGTTATGGCTGCTCGGCAGCTGTACGACCTGATCTCACCCGAAGCCGCACTGGGCGGCATGGTGTCAATCGCGCTTTTGGGATTGGTTCTTGGTTGGTTTCATGGTCCCTTACTGGCCGCAGTTGGCTTGCTGGGCGGTTTTGCAGCGCCTTTTGTGGTCGGCGGTTCTTCGGATGATCCAACCTGGCTGTATGGGTACTTAATCGTTCTCACCCTTCTGGGGTTGGGCATCGACACCGTGCGCCGTTGGGCATGGATCACGGTTTTGACCTTGGTTGCTGCCTATGCGTCCAGCTTGCTGCTGGTATTGTCTGCGCCGTTGACGGAACCCGGATATCTGACCTGTGCTACTGCGCTGGCGGTGCTGGCGATTGCGGTCCCCGCACGGCGCCTTTGGCCTGATCACTCCGGCCCGATGGTGGCCGAACTGATTAGACGCAAAAAAGGAGACCCTTGGCCCGAGTTTCCGACGCGTGTGGCCTTTGCCGCAGTCGCGGTCAGTTCTGCAATCCTGTCACTGCATTGGGCGGATTCGTCTGGGGAATTCTGGCTGGGCATCATCCTACTAACAGGGCTGCTGCTGGGCCTGATCCTGTGGGCCAAAGATGCGCCTGCTTTGCAAGACGTGACCGTGTTTCCTGCGATTGGTTTGATCGCTTATGTGTTGATGCACGGGTTGGACGGAGGGATTGTGGCGCAGACCTTCGCGGCCACCTATGCCGAAACCGTTGAAGCAGACGCCCCGATGGTGGCCACTGGTTTGATGGCGCTCGCCGCGTTGATTTCCATCCTTGCCGCCCGGCGCTCCTTTGGCGCTGGGCGATATGCCGCTGTCTGGGCCGGGGCTGCGGTGCTGTTTGCTCCAGCAATGGCCATAGCGTTGGAAATAGGCTGGAAACCCGCCACCGTGATCGGCCCATACCCTTGGGCATTGCACGCTATCGTTTTGAGTGCGTTGATGGTTGGGCTGGCAGAACGGTTCGCGCGGGTTGATGCGGATAACCGATTGCGGCCAGCATTGGCCACATTATCCGCGCTGTCCTGCCTGGCCTTTGCCTGTGTCATTGTCCTCAGCTCGGCAGCTTTGACCATCGCGTTGGTCGCAACGATTGTTGTGGCGGCCACGCTGGATCGCCGATTCACCCTGCCACAGATGAGCTGGTTCATTTGGGCTGGAGTGTTCACGGTAACAGTGCGCTTAGTGTTGGACCCTGGTTTGCGCTGGGCAGACACTGCGCCCCTGTGGGAGTTGACATTGGTCTATGGCGCCGCAACGGCTGGTTTCGCCGCGAGCTGGATTCTGATCAAACCGCTGGACCGCCCAATTGCCAAGATGCTGCTGGAAAGCGCCGCCTGGGCGACCGGGGGTATCCTGCTGTCACTGCTTTTGCTGCGCTGGCTGGAGACCTTTGGCGAAGGCGGCGCGCAGAACAGCCATTGGGGGCTAGGTCTGCTGTCGGTCATCTGGTTGCTGCTGGCTTTTGCGCAGGTGCAACGGTTCGAACTGGGCGGCAAGCTGACCTATCTGCGCTATGCGCTGGCGGTGTTTTTTGCCGGGCATGGTCTGATGCGGTTGTTCGAAGCGTTGGAGATCGGCAACCCGCTACTGAACCCTTTTGCCGAGCCGGTTTTCGGCCCGCCCGTGCTGAATACGCTGGCCGTTGCCTATCTGTTGCCTGCGCTGGCGATAGGGTTCTCGGCATGGCGCATTCCGGCGATACCTCTATGGCTGCGACGCGCCTGCTATGGCCTGAGTACCGCATTGGCCGCGGTTTGGCTGGGCCTGATGATCCGCCATATCTGGCAGGGTGCCGACGGCATGTATGAGAGCAACGGGGTTACCCAGCCGGAGCTTTATACCTATACCATGGCGCTGTTGTTGATAGGTGCTGCGCTGTTCTATCAGTCTCTGGCGAGTCGATCCGAGCTGATGCGCAAGGCGGGGCTGGCGGTGATCGGGCTGGCGGTGGCCAAGGTCTTCCTGATCGATATCGCGGGTCTGGGTGGGTTGATCCGGGTGTTCTCGCTGCTTGCATTGGGGCTGGCGCTGGCGGGTCTGGCATGGCTCAACCGCTGGGCAAAACTGCGCCACGGGATGCAGGGGCAGGACCCTCTGGACCATTAGGCGCAGGCGTCCTATAAGCGCGGCCATGTTTGACCGTTTGGCCATCATTATTCGAATTATATCCCCGGCGCTCTGATATCGCGAGACGCCGGGCAAAGGTGCTTGAGTTATCGCACTGACCGCTTCGATCTACACACGACCAGACCATCCTGAGGACGCCCCAAATGTGCGCCGACACGACCCAAACACCTGACTACAAAGACACGTTGAACCTGCCCAAAACTGACTTTCCCATGCGCGCTGGCCTGCCCAAGCGCGAGCCCGCATGGCTGGAGCGCTGGGAGAAGATCGGCGTCTATGACCGCCTGCGCGAGAAACAGGGCCGCAAGCCCTTTACCCTGCATGATGGCCCGCCCTATGCAAACGGCCATTTGCATATCGGCCACGCGCTGAACAAGACCATCAAGGACATGATCGTACGGTCCCATCAGATGATGGGCTTTGACTCGCGCTATGTGCCCGGCTGGGACTGCCACGGCCTGCCGATCGAATGGAAGATCGAAGAGCAGTATCGCAAGAAGGGCAAGAACAAGGACGAGGTGAACATCGTCGACTTCCGTCAGGAATGCCGCAAGTTCGCCGAAGGCTGGATCGACATCCAGCGCGAAGAATTCAAGCGTCTGGGCATCACCGGCAACTGGCCCGATCCCTACATCACCATGGACTATCACGCCGAGGCCGTGATCGCCGATGAGTTCATGAAATTCCTGATGAACGGCACGCTCTATCAGGGGTCCAAGCCGGTTATGTGGTCGCCGGTTGAGAAAACCGCGCTGGCCGAAGCCGAGGTCGAGTATCACGACAAGGAAAGCTTCACCATCTGGGTGAAATTCAAGGTCTTGATCAATGAAACCACGCCTCCGGTCACCGGCGAAGTGGGGCAGGTGCAACCACTTGGCGATCTTGACGGATCTTACGTTGTGATCTGGACGACGACCCCGTGGACCATGCCGTCCAACAAAGCCGTGGTTTATGGATCGGACATCTCGTATGGCCTCTATGAAGTCACCGGTGCACCTGATGAGTGCTGGGCCGCGGTTGGTGACAAATTCCTGCTGGCCGACAATCTTGCCGCCGATGTGCTGGGCCGCGCGCGTCTGAACGACGATCAGTGGACCCGTGTCCGCGACGTCACCGCTGATGAGCTTGCAACGCTCAGCCTTAAGCACCCACTGGCTGGGGCTGAGGGCGGCAATGGCGAATGGGACGACATCCGCGACTTCCGCGCCGCTGAGTTCGTGACCGATACCGAGGGCACCGGCTTTGTCCACTGCGCGCCGTCCCACGGGATGGAGGAATTCGAACTCTATCGCGATCTGGGCATGCTCGAGCAGGTCATCACCTACAACGTGATGGACGACGGCTCGTTCCGCGCTGATCTGCCGTTCTTTGGTGGCAAATTCATCCTGTCCCGCAAGGGCGGCGAAGGTGACGCGAACAAAGCTGTCATCGACAAGCTGGCCGAGGTCGGCGGGTTGCTGGCGCGTGGCAAGATCAAGCACAGCTATCCACATTCGTGGCGCTCGAAGGCTCCGATCATCTATCGCAATACGCCGCAGTGGTTTGCATCCGTCGACCGTAAGCTGGACGACGGCATGGGCGAGATGGGCGATACCATCCGCGAACGCGCCCTGCGCTCGATTGACGAGCTGGTGAAGTGGACACCGCAAACTGGCCGCAATCGCCTCTATTCGATGATCGAGGCGCGCCCGGATTGGGTTCTGTCGCGCCAGCGCGCCTGGGGTGTGCCGCTGACCTGCTTCACTAAGAAAGGTGCTCTGCCCACCGACGCAGATTACTTGCTGCGCAACGAGGAACTCAACGCCCGCATCAAGGCGGCGTTTGAGCAGGACGGCGCGGATATCTGGTACACGGACGGCTTCAAAGAAAAGATCCTCGACGGCATCGCCAACCCGGACGACTACGATCAGGTGTTTGACGTGTTGGACGTGTGGTTCGACTCGGGTTCGACCCACGCATTCGTTCTGCGTGACCGTGAGGACGGGACCGAGGACGGTATCGCCGACGTCTATATGGAAGGCACCGACCAGCATCGTGGTTGGTTCCATTCGTCCATGCTGCAAGCCTGCGGCACCAAGGGACGCGCGCCTTACCGCAATGTGATCACGCATGGCATGACGCTGGACGAAAAGGGCATGAAAATGTCGAAGTCCATTGGCAATACCATCGTGCCGGAGGAAGTGATCAAACAGTACGGCGCGGATATCCTGCGCCTGTGGGTGGCTCAGACCGACTACACAACCGATCAGCGGATCGGGCCGGAAATCCTGAAGGGCACCGCTGACAGCTACCGCCGTTTGCGCAACACGATGCGGTTCATGCTGGGTTCGCTGGCCGACTTCACCGAAGCCGACCGGGTCGATCCGCAGGACATGCCGCGTCTGGAACGCTGGGTGCTCAGCCGACTGGCGGAACTGGATGAACAGGTACGCATGGGCTATGCGTCCTTCGACTTCCAGGGCGTGTTCAGCGCGGTGTTTACCTTTGCCACGGTCGATCTGTCGTCCTTCTATTTCGACGTCCGTAAGGATGCGCTCTACTGCGACGGTGATACCCTGCGCCGCCGCTCGGCCCGTACGGTTCTGGACATCCTGTTCCACCGCCTGACCACATGGCTGGCCCCTGTTCTGGTGTTCACCATGGAAGAGGTCTGGTTGGAGCGGTTCCCCGGCGACGACAGCTCGGTCCATCTGGTGGATTTCCCGGAAACGCCAGCCGACTGGCGCCATGAAGAGCTGGAAGCCAACATGGCCAAAGTTCGTCGCGTCCGCCGCGCCGTGACTGCCGCGTTGGAGGTGCAACGTCAGGACAAAGTAATCGGCTCAAGCCTTGAGGCCGCGCCGGTCGTGCATGTGGAAGACAGCGAAACCCGTGACTTGCTGGCAACCTTTGATGTTGACGACATGTGCATCACCTCGGGGTTGACCGTCACCGGAGACCCATCCCCGGCCGAGGCTTTCCGGGTGCCCGAGATCGAAGGTGTCTCGGTGGTTTTTGAAAAAGCCGAAGGAATAAAATGCCAACGCTGCTGGAAAATCCTGCCAGACGTTGGGCTGCATGCCCATCCCGGCGTTTGCGGCCGCTGCAACGAGGCACTTGGATAAATCCTCTTGCCCCCTCTGGACACAGAGGGGGCACGCCTATTCAATGTCTTTTGGGATTGAACAGGTGGAACCCGATCTTATCTCCGGTCAGTTTTGTCCAGACCTTATAGTCGGTGAAGTATCCCGTATGCCCGCCGGGTGGAACGTCGATATTCCTGTCATTGGGAATGAGGTTTCCGTCAATCCGGGTGCCGACGAAATCATCCTGGCGGAAGATATTGAACCATGTCGCCCCCAGCTTTTGTGGGTCGACAGTGAACATTTCAGGGAAATAGCGCTGATAGATATGCGTCACCGGCGCACCCATCGTGATCAGAGTGACAGGGCGGCCTTTGATGCGCTTTTGCACCCGTTCATCCGCCAGCATCTGCGTAGCGATCACGGTGCCCTGAGAATGTGAGATCACCGTGATGTGGTCGGCCGGGAAGATATCCAGCGCATAGTAGAGCGTTCTGTAGAACCGCTCATCAATGGCGTGGCGGTCCGGGTAGTTGCTGCTTCGATCCTTTAACGACCAACGCAACGCGCATTTATCGCGGATCGCATAGGTCACGATATCGCGGGCCACGCCCAGACCCGCCGCGACGACGTTCGAAAACCGATATAGGAAGGCGGTGGCGCCCAGCACAATCACACCAATCCAGCCTTGCGCTACGGTGAGTTTGCTCAGGCCGTTGCCTACGGCGTTGCAGGTTTTGTTGCCTTCGCCTGATTGCGCTACCCCCTCGGCGTTGGTCGTGGTGGTGCAATGGAGGTCGAGTCCAAAGATCACGAGGGACAACTCACTGACCGCCACGACGGCCAAGCTTATGGCCGCGATGAAGAACACCAACTGTGCCAACTGGTTCAGAATGGCCCGGCTCAGAAAATGATGCTTCTCGTGGAGTCTCGTCTTGCCCAGCTTGCGTCCGATAAACAGGCCAATCCCCAGTGCGACCAACAGGGCGATGGCGCCAAATGCGATGCTGAGCGTGTCGAGGGAGTTTCTCAGGTTCCCGGCGAATAACCCCTTGAGCGTCGGGTTTGACAGGCTGGGTACTGTTTTGAGCAATTCTTCAAACGTAAGCCAAAGCCCGGATATGAAGAACATCCAGAAAACCAGCATTCCGGCGCAGATGCTCGGATAGAGCCGCCGATGTCCGTCCAAGCCATCCGAGACCTCAAGCTTCAGCAGCGAGATCAGATACAGGATGACCGTCAACAGAATCAGAAACGCCCAGATGCCGCCAAGGATCATTAGTTGAAAGACGACAAGCTGCTCTAGCGCAGAGCCGCATCCCCGCCCCTTGCCGTCTTTGTCGCAGGGCAACGCCCAAAGCTCCAGGCCATAAGGCCCCGAGATCAGGGCAACTGCTAGTATAAGGCCGACCCAACCGATGCCGCACCAGAACACGCGTCGCAGGTAGGTCGGGGCGGTCTTGAACCGTAGATACCCGGCCAGCGTTCCGCCCAAATAGATCAGGAGCAACAGCGTGAACAACACACCCCAGCCTTGGGCCAGCTCTGTTTTCAGCGATCGGATCATCACCGCGCCAGCGCCGATCAGCAGATATGAATTCAATGTCGCAACCGCGCCGAAGAAAACCCAAGTGAACAGGTGAACGATTTTGGCCGCATAGGTGTTCCGGCCATGCTCTTCACCCGGGTTTACTCCTTTGCGCCTATGGGTTTGTTCCACATTGTCCATCGCCAGGTAGCCCAGTGCCAGAACCACCCAGATCAGGTCGATTGCCGTTTTGATGGCTCCCTTGGGGGCAGGCGAGCGATCTGCCCAGAACACCTCGGCAAACAAGGCCTGATCCCTTGTGTCATTGGGTTTGGACACTTTGCGCAGATTGACCTTGAACAGCTTGGCGTTGCGGTGTGAGTCATCGAAATTTCTTTCGGCCAACTCGATCATCTCACGCTCGACTTCGATGGGGGGTTGGGATTTCCCGTCCAACCATGTGGTCGCCGCACCAACCACCTGATCCACGGTTTCACCGGGTTTCTGTTCGCCGATACCATGGACCGTCAGGACCAAATGCCGTCCCATACCAATAACTCCAATTCCTTTAACAATGGGGCAAGCTTAGCATGAAATTGCCCAAATCCCAAAACAGGTCCTGCTTGGCTCTCTTGCGTTGGGTGCTCTGATCTGAAAGCCTTGGGTCATGGCCATGATTGCAGTTGAAACACAGTTCGGAAGGTTAGGCGTTGTTGAGGCGGACGGGGCGATCACGCGGCTGGTCTGGCATGGGCAGGATGAGGGCGAAGCTACATCCTTGCTGCGCGAAGCGGCAGCCCAGCTGCGCGCCTATGATGCCGGTGAGTTGACACGCTTTGATTTGCCCTATCGCATCGAAGGGTCAGAGTTTCAGCGGCAGGTCTGCGATCTGATGTACGCGATACCAATGGGTGAAACCATGACCTATGGCGAGATCGCAAAACAGCTTGGACACCCGGCCCAACCGGTCGGACAAGCCTGTGGCGCCAACCCGATCCCGGTGATTATCCCGTGCCACCGGGTTCTATCGGCAACGGGTCTGGGCGGGTTCTCGGGCGATGGTGGGGTCGAAACAAAGGTCGCCCTCTTGCGCCACGAAAAGGCGGCAGGTCTGCTGATCTGACAACCGGATTTCAGTTGCAATCCTGTGATCAGGTGCACAACTTATACAAGATACCGCAGTTGAAGGGATTTTATGATGACCGAGGCCGACCGCGCCGCTCGCAAGAAATCAATTGTTGATAAGCTGATGTCGCTGGAAGCACAGGAGCTTGCCACGGCACAGGCGCACTATGACGCCTTTCTGAAAGATGCTCAGCTGGACGACCGCGAAGCGCATGACAAAGATGATATCGCGTCCTCGCGCGAGAATGCGGATTTGGCCGCCGCTTTTGACGCACCTGTCCATGCCCATCACGCCAAGATCGATGTGATCGAAAACACTGATTTTGGTTTGACCGATACGGTTCAGCCGGGGGCTGTCATCAAGTTCAACAATCGCCGTTTCGTTGTTTGCGTCTCAACAACCCGTTTCGATGTGGATGGAAAGACTTATATGGGTATTTCAACGCAAAGCCCCATTTACCTCGCCATGCTAGGGCTTCAAGCGGGTGATGTCTTCACGCATAACGGAGCTGAGTTCGAGGTGCAGGACGTCATGTAGCCCTGCGCTGTGGTATGATCTGCTGTCCGATCCCGGCAAAAACCAGATAGAGGCTGGTTATCACCAGGCCCCAATGCGCCCAGCTTTCGGGGTGGAAATCAACCCAGGCCGCCCAGCCAGCAAAGAAGGTCCAGGCAAAAGCCATGGGCAGGGTCAGGCTGCGCCAACGCTCGGTCCGTACAGGGTGAACGAATTTGAGCGGTAGGAACATCGCGATCGACAGCAGTGTGACAAGGACCAGGCTGACCCAGAAGTTGGGTTCAAGCGCGAAGATCACGATCACCACCATGTTCCAGCATCCCGGAAAACCCGAGAACGAATTGTCTTTTGTCTTCATTCGCGTATCGGCAAAATACATCGCGCTGGCAAAGGTGATCACGATGATCGCAAACCAGCCTGTCCATCCGTCCATCAGGCCCGACTTAAACAAGGCATAAGCCGGGATGAACACATAGGTCAGATAGTCGATGATCAGATCCAGCAGCACGCCATCAAACTCTGGCGCGTTCTTTTTAACATGGTAGTGCCGCGCCAGCGGGCCGTCGATCCCATCGACAATGAACGAAACCACCAGCCAAAGGTACATCAGGCTCCATTCACCTTCGACGGCGGCTAGCATGGCCAACATGGCAAAAACGGCGCCCGTCGCAGTGAAAAGATGGACGGCTAAGGCTTTGAATCTGAGTGTCATGCGAGTGTCATGTACGATGCGTGTCCAAGATGCAAACCAAAAGCCCAGTTGCGTGACCTACTGCCCAAGAAACCTGTTTCGTCAGTGTTAGGCCTTGGGATGAGCGCGATTGTAGACCTCCATCAAGCGCGCGGTATCAACGGCTGTATAGGCTTGGGTTGTCGAAAGCGATGCGTGCCCCAAGAGTTCCTGAATGGCCCGAAGATCGCCGCCGGCAGACAGCAGATGCGTGGCGAAGCTATGCCGCATGGCATGAGGTGTTGCCGTTGACGGCAGACCCAATTGCATCCGGGCTTTGGCCATCACCCCCTGAATCGCGCGCGGGTTCAACGCGCCACCGCGGACACCGCGGAACAGCGGTGCCTTCGACGATTGAGGATGCGGGCAGAGGCGGAGATACCGGTCAACAGCCTCACGCGCCGCAGGGATTACGGGGACGATGCGTTCTTTGCCACCCTTACCGATGATGCGTAAGGTTTGCGGCAATGGGGCATCTGACCCGGTCAGAGTAAGGGCTTCGGATATTCGCAGCCCACAGCCGTAAAGCAGGGTGACGACGGCCACATCCCGCGCAGAGACCCAATCCGATGTTGCTTGCAATTCGACCGTGTCGATCATGGCCCGGGCTGCGTCTTCGGCCAAGGGACGCGGCAGCTTCTTGGTGAACTTGGGCGCGCGGGTGGTCAGGACGGCCGTGGGTTCAAACCCTTCCCGTTCAGCTAGCCATCGGTAGAAACTTTTGACAGCCGAGAGTTTGCGCGCAAGCGACCGCGCACCAACCCCATCCGCGCGCAGTTGTGCCATCCAGGCTCGCATATCCGAGATCGAGATGCGCTCAAGTGCGGCAAGCCCCTGACGATCCCCTTGATGGAGTGTCATGAAGGACAGAAAATCAGTGACATCGCCGCGATAGGCGGACTGGGTGTTGTCTGATCGCCCAGCCAGCGCGCCAAGGCTTTCCAGCCAATGCTGCAAGGCATCCCTGCACGCCGGTGAAATCAGGCTCACGACAGCCAGTGGCGCATCGAGCGTTCGAATACGCCTGCGAAGAAGGCCAAAAGATCAGTGCCAAGCTGTGGCGTGAAATGGCGCGGATCGGTGGCGCCTATCACGATCATGCCTGGCAGGCGGCCTGCACCCAGATCCAGCTTGAGGCATGCCTCGGACCGCAGATGGTCGGCGTCGCTACCAAAGATGCGTGGGTTGGGTTGACGGATTTCGCGCAAGGTGACATCGCGCACTGTGCTTCCGCGATCCTGCGAGAGGTATCTGTTGACGTAACCGGGTTCAACGACCGTCAGAACACCGCCCAGCGTGTCGATCGCGGGGTCGTCTTGCAGGATGGCGGTTTCCAAAACCAGGGTGATCTGATCGACCCGCAGAATTTCGGGAACTTCATTGCCCAGGATGCGCAGAAAATCCTCGAACTCAACGGGTTCGAGAAGCCGCAGAATGGCGCGATGGATCTGATTGGTGCCAGCCAGGTTTTCATAGGCCGCCGCAATTACGGAACGATGCGTGTCTTCCAGCCGGTCCAACCGCGCTTCGAGCCGCTGCATGGCAATGCCACGCAAGTCGATCACGTTTTCACCGCGCGCTTGTTCATTGGCGCTGACCAATGCCTGCATCAGGTCTTTGTCATCCAGCAAGGCGTCTGGTTTGGCCAGAATCGCAGCGCGAAGGCTGTCTTCAAGTTTTGGGTTGCTGCTCATGTCCCGTCCGGTCGGTATTTTTTGTTTTGGCGGCTTATAACATGATGAACCGGTTTTGACTTGGGAAAAATACACCTTTTGGTGGAATAATTGGCCCGTGTGGCGAGCGCTCCCGCCTGTTTGGAGCTGATCAGAGATCAGCCCCGCACAGTTGGGCCGGGCGCGGTGCCTGTCGGCACCACGCGGTTGTGCAAAAGGATCAGAGGATTTGCTGACCGGTTTTGGCCCAATCGGCGAGGAAGGTTTCAAGACCTTTGTCTGTCAGAGGATGATCGGCCAGTTTCTTGATCACGGCTGGCGGTGCAGTGATCACATCGGCCCCGATACGCGCGCTGTCGGTCACGTGGTTCACGGTGCGGATCGACGCCGCGAGGATTTCGGTCTCGAACCCATAGTTGTCATAGACCTGACGAATGTCGGCGATCAGGTCCATTCCGTCGAGGTTGATATCGTCCAGACGACCGATGAAGGGCGAGATGAAGGTTGCGCCTGCTTTGGCTGCCAGAATTGCTTGATTGGTCGAGAAACACAGGGTCACGTTGACCATCTGGCCTTCGTCGCTGAGGGTTTTACAGGTTTTCAGGCCGGCCCATGTCAGCGGTACTTTGACCGCGATGTTCGGCGCGATCTTGGCCAGCTTGCGACCTTCGGCGATCATGTCGTCGGCTTCGGTTGCAACAACTTCGGCGGACACGGGGCCGTCGACCAGATCACAGATCTCTTTGGTGACTTCCAGAATGTCGCGGCCCGATTTCAGGATAAGCGAAGGGTTGGTGGTTACGCCGTCCACCATGCCCAGGTCGTTCAGTTCGGCAATGGCGTCGATCTCGGCGGTGTCTACGAAGAATTTCATGCGGGCAGTCCTTTGATGGGTTGGCCTTGGTCGCGGATGGCTTTACCTCAAAGAGACCCCTGCTGGAACCCCCTGCGTAGGATATGCTGTGAGCGCTAACGGATTTTTCGACGAAGGAGAGCTGGTTGCGGTGCTGACCACGCAGCCTCTGGACCGGACATTGGATTACAAGGCACCCGAAGGTGGCTGCTTTCTGGGTGCCTTTGTTGAGGTGCCTCTGGGTCCACGAATAGTGCTGGGCGTAGTTTGGGGACCGGGGCAGGGCGGGTTCGATCTGGCCAAGGCGCGGTCCGTGATCCGGGTGTTAGAGGTTGCACCCATGCGCGAAGAGATGCGGGTGTTTCTAGGGAAAGTGGCGGACTACACTCTGACACCGATGCCTGCGATGTTACGCTTGGCGACTCGCGCACCGGGGCTGGGTGATACGCCGTCGATGCGGAAGGTCTATCGCCTGGGTGTTGCCGAGCCGGATCGGATGACCGACGCTCGGGGCCGGGTGCTTGAGGTGTTGAAAGAATACGGCGGGCTGGCCTTCACGTTGAAAGAACTGGCCGAGCAGGCCGGGGTAACGACCTCTGTCGTCAAAGGGTTGGTCAAACTGGGCTCTGTTCGAGAAGAGGACAGCCCGCGTGACCTGCCCTATCCGCATCTGAACCCGGATTTGCCGAGCAAACAGCTTACGGACGACCAAGCCGCGGCGGTCGCCTCGTTGAAAGATGGTCAGCGCACAGGTGATTACGGCACTACTTTGCTGAAAGGCGTGACGGGTTCGGGCAAGACGGAGGTGTATCTGGAGGCCGTCGCAGAAACATTGCGCATGGGGCGGCAGGCTCTGGTGCTGCTGCCTGAGATTGCGCTGACCGCCGAATTCCTTACCCGCGTCGAGGCCCGGTTCGGCGCCCACCCTGCCGAATGGCATTCGGGTGCAACCATGACTGAACGACGCCGGGTCTGGCGCATGGTTGGTCAGGGTGATGCGCAACTGGTCGTGGGCGCGCGATCAGCTTTGTTTCTGCCCTTCCGCGATCTGGGGCTTGTTGTGGTCGATGAAGAGCACGACACATCCTATAAACAGGAAGACGGGGTGCACTATAGCGCCCGCGATATGGCGGTTTTGCGGTCCGCCATTTGCGGCGCGCGCGTGGTTTTGGCCAGCGCGACGCCCTCGCTAGAAAGCTGGGCAAATGCCGAGGCGGGCAAGTATGAAAGGTTGGACCTGACGTCCCGCTTTGGCGCGGCGATGCTGCCCGAAATGAGGTCAATTGATATGCGGGCCGAACCGCTGCAACCCAACAGCTGGATCTCACCGTCCTTGCGGCAGGCCGTGCAACAACGGATCGAGAATGGTGAACAGTCCCTGCTGTTCATAAACCGCCGCGGCTATGCGCCGGTCACCTTGTGCCGAGCTTGCGGCAGCCAAATTGCATGCGATCATTGCGATGCACGGATGGTGGAACATCGTTTTCTCAAACGCCTCATGTGCCATCAGTGTGGTGAGACCAAACCGATGCCCGACGTTTGTCCATGGTGCGGGGTCGAGGGCAAACTGGCGCCGGTGGGGCCGGGGATCGAACGGCTGGCGGAGGAGGCCGAAGCCACCTTTCCTGACGCCAACATCACCATGCTGAGTTCGGATCTTTTCGGATCGGCCCGGGCGTTGAAGGCAAAGATCGAGGAGATTGCCGCAGGGGAGGCGGATATCATCATCGGCACCCAACTGGTGGCCAAGGGGCATAACTTCCCCAAGCTGACATTGGTCGGTGTCATTGATGCAGACCTTAGCCTGCATGGGGCCGACCTGCGCGCCGCCGAGCGCACCTTTCAATTGATGCGACAGGTGGCGGGCCGAGCAGGGCGTGCGGATAAACCGGGTCAAGCCTTGTTGCAAACCTTTCAACCCGAACATCCGGTGATCCGGGCGATCTTGTCGGGGGACGAGGAAGGGTTCTGGAAAACCGAAGCCGCCGCGCGCCAAGCCGCAGGTGTACCGCCCTATGGGCGCATGGCGGGTATCGTCTTGTCCGGACCCGAGGTTGGTCCGGTGTTCGATATCGGCAATGCCATGGCCCGCAATGATGGGCCACTACGCGAGATCGGGGCGCAGGTCTATGGCCCGGCTCCGGCTCCAATAGCGCGTATTCGCGGACGTCACCGAGTGCGTCTGTTGGTTAAGGCCCCGAAAGGCGCTCCGATACAAGACGGTATCGTGCGCTGGATCGCGCCGCTGAGGCTGAAAGGTGATATTCGCCTGACGGTCGATATCGACCCGCAAAGTTTCTACTGATCTCTGCACCTGCGCAGACCCATTGTGCGCTCAGTGCTTTCCTCTCGCCAAACCTGATAAATGGGCGTAGAGGGACTCTCATGCTGAAACCCATGCCCCTTGCCGAGGCGCAAAGCCTGCCATTCTGGCGTCGCCCCATCACGCTTTTGTTTGTGATGGCGATGACGATGCCGATCGCGTTCAATGGCTGGAGTGCCTTGCTGAACAATTTCGTCATCGAAGTGGCCAATTTTGATGGCGCAGATATCGGTCTATTGCACACGGTACGCGAAATCCCGGGCTTTCTGGCGGTTGGCGTGATTGCGGTGATCATTTTCGTCCGCGAGCAAGTGCTGGCCATGATCTCGCTGATGATGCTGGGTGTGGCGACGGCGGTGACGGCATGGTTCCCCAGCCTAGGCGGGTTGCTATTCGTGACTTTGTTTAGCTCAATCGGCTTTCATTACTACGAAACTGTAAACCAGTCGCTTCAGCTGCAATGGTTGCCCAAGGATAGGGCCCCGCAGGTTCTGGGCTGGCTTGTGGCCATGGGGTCGGCTGCGACGGCGGTGGTCTATGGGCTGATCGTGTTGACATGGGATCGGTTCGATCTGTCCTACAACACCGTGTTTTGGGCCGCCGGGGGTGTAACCGCATTGTTGGCCCTGTTCTGCTTGCTTGCGTATCCGCAGTTCGACGCGCCGACTCCTCAGACCAAAAAGCTTATTCTGCGCAAACGGTACTGGTTGTATTATGCGCTGCAATTCATGGCTGGGGCTCGACGTCAGATCTTTGTCGTCTTTGCGGGCTTCATGATGGTCGAGAAGTTCGGGTTTGAGGTGCACGAACTGACTAGCCTCTACCTGATCAATCTCGTCATCAACATGGCCGCCGCACCGATGCTGGGCAAGGCGGTGGCCACGTTTGGCGAGCGCCGCACGTTGATCTTCGAGTATGCCGGTCTCGCGATTGTCTTTGCAGCCTATGGCGGCATCTATTGGTTTGGCTGGGGCGTTTTGCTGGCGGCGATCCTGTACGTGATCGACCATGTTCTGTTTGCTTTGGCGCTGGCTTTGAAAACCTATTTCCAAAAGATTGCGGACCCGGCGGATATCGCTCCAACAGCTGCAGTGGCCTTCACCATCAACCATATTGCGGCGGTGTTCCTGCCTGCGCTGCTGGGCCTGCTTTGGGTCGTGTCGCCCGGTGCCGTCTTTGGTCTGGCGGCTGCGATGGCGATGATCTCGCTGCTGCTATCGCTGCTCATCCCGCGCCATCCTGAGCCAGGGAACGAAACCATCCTGTCCAAATACGCCGCGGCCCCTGCTGAATGAGCGCCTATGCTTGACCTTGGCGGGCCTAAGCCATAGGCGCTGTCTCAACCAAGACAGGAGGTCCCCATGCCCACATTCACCGCGTTAACGACGCTGACAGGCAAAACTGCCGCCGAAGGTCTGGGTGAGGCGATGGAGCGTTTGGACCCGGAACCCACCGGTGTTGGTGTGTTTGAGGTCGAAGACGGTTCGGGCCTATGGGAAGTCGGGGGCTATTTTACCGAAGCACCCGATGAAACCGCCTTGGCGGTGCTGGCGGCTGCCTTTGAGGCCAAGCCCTTTGTTGTCTCGGAGCTTCCCGAAACCGATTGGGTCGCCCATGTGCGCCGTGAGTTGGCCCCGGTTGAAGCGGGCCGCTTCTTTGTCTACGGCAGCCACGATGCCGACAAACTGCCCGAGGATCGGATTCCCTTGCTTATCGAGGCCGCAATGGCGTTTGGCACAGGCCATCACGGCACCACGCTTGGGTGTTTGAAGGCGCTGGATCGTTTGCTGGATGACAGGTTCAGCGCGATGAAAGTTGCCGATATCGGATGTGGCACCGCCGTTCTGGCCATGGCCGCAGCACGTGTGTGGGATGGCGAGATTCTGGCCAGCGACATTGATCAGGTGGCGGTTGACGTGGCCGAGGCCAATCTGAAGGCCAATGGTATGGCCGGAGCCGTGCGCTGTGTCGAAGCGGCGGGGTTCGACCATCCTGAGCTCAAATCTGCCGCGCCGTATGACCTGATATTTGCAAATATCCTCAAGGGCCCGCTGGTGGCCTTATCACCGGAAATTGCCGCGAATCTCTGTACGGGGGGGTACGCAATTCTGTCGGGAATCCTCAATGAACAGGCTGATGATGTCGTGTCCGTTTATTCCCAGAATGGATTTAATCTGGCTGACAGAAGTGAGATTGGTGAATGGACGACGCTAATCTTAAGCAAACAGGGCCCAATTTAGACCATTTGCAGGAGTTTTGTGGATTTTTGCCACGGTTTTGTCGCATTCTCTACTTACCGTTTTTTGATCAACTCGATGGGGGGCGGTTTTGTGGAGGCTGCCATGACGACAAAACAACTGGAATTTAGTCAGCGCGTACATCGCCTGAACAAGAAGCATCACAAGATGAGCCGAGGCTATCGCGCGACGATGCGCAAGGATGGCTTGGTTGTTATGAAACCACAGCGTGTTCGATCAGCTGTTCCGGCTAAAGTGTTAGTCTTTTGCTTGCTTGGCTTTTTCGGATTCAAAGCGTTCCTGCTCTCCAGCCTCGGGCCGACAGGCTATCAGTTTCGGATCGATAGCCTGAATCAGGGCACATCGGTTGAACAGGCTGGTGCCTGGGTCATGCAGATCGATCCCTTGTCCGAAGCGCTGGCGGTTCAGTTGAACAAGGTTCTCTACTGATACAGCCCTGCTTTAGACGTCCAGAATAGAAAAACACCGCGCGCTGATCAGCACGCGGTGTTTTCTTTTTGCCCCATAGGGAGGAGAAGGGGCAGTTATGTTGTCGTCGTCTTAACGGCGGCCTTCGGCGATCATATCGATGTCGCCACGGCACAGGCCGATATCTTCCAGCTCGCGGTCCGTCAGGCCAGTCAGCGCTTTGCGTGTTGCGCGGGCGTCGTTCCATTCAGCAACGACATTGAATGCCGATGCAAAAAGCGCGCCGATACGGCCAACGAGGCCGAACGAGCCAGTGGTGGCGATGCGGGTGGTGTCCAGTGCAGCCATATCCTGTTTCCTTCTGGTTTGTGTTTCATATCGATCTTGCGATCTGCCGGGCATTTAGTGCTGCCAAATCGCCTGCACAAGATCATTTTTTGCATATTTCCTATGCAATAATTGCAAGCCTCATCTTCAACATGTTTAAGCCGTAATTCGCTTAAATTATTGGTTAATTCGCGTTCATAAACTGGTCGAAAACAGATTATTCGAAGTCGCAATCGACGCGTGGTGTCGTTGGCAGGACAAAGCTGTCGGTTTTTGTCCATGGACCAATTCGCTTGGAAAATGTTCACGCTTCGTGCTAGGCGTTGAAAAAAGATCACATAACCCGAGCAGGCCGAGGCACAACATGCGAATTTTGGGCATTGATCCGGGGTTGAGAACCTTGGGATGGGGCGTCATCGAATCGCATGGCAGCCGCCTGAGCCATGTTGCGAACGGGTTATGCAAATCAGATGGCGACGATCTGGGTGAGCGGCTGCTGTCGTTGCATAACCAGATTGTCGAAGTGATTGCCGAGCATCAGCCGGATCAGGCTGCCATCGAACAGACTTTTGTGAACAAGGACGGGGCAGGGACCCTTAAGCTGGGCCAAGCGCGGGGTGTGGCGCTGTTGACGTTGGCTCAGGCGGGTTTGCCGGTGGGGGAATACGCGCCCAACCGGGTCAAGAAGACCGTGGTTGGTGTTGGCCATGCCGAGAAGGAGCAGGTTCTGCACATGGTCAAACTGCAACTGCCCGGCTGTTCACCAAAAGGCGCAGATGCGGCGGATGCGCTGGCGATTGCGATTTGTCATGCGTATTACGGCAAGACGCAGCAATCGCGGTTGAAAGAGGTCGGGGCATGATCGGTAAGCTGACAGGGCGTTTGGACTATCGCGCAGCGGATCATGTCCTGATCGATGTGCGTGGGGTCGGTTACATTGTCTATTGCTCCGACCGGACCATGGCAGCCCTACCGGGGGTGGGTGAGGCGGTCTCGATCTACACCGATATGGTCGTGCGCGAGGACCTGATGCAGCTCTATGGGTTCCTATCTCTGGTCGAAAAGGAGTGGCACCGGTTGCTCTGCTCGGTTCAGGGCGTTGGGGCGAAGGTATCCTTGGCTATTCTGTCGGCGCTTGGTCCCGATGGGGTCAGCCGCGCGATTGCCCTGGGCGATTGGGCGGCAGTGAAAGCAGCCAAGGGCGTTGGACCGAAGACTGCGCAGCGAATTGTATTAGATCTCAAAGACAAGGCCCCGGGCGTCATGGCCATGGGCGGCACGGTAACCGAGGCGATGGATGGCCCCGCGCTTGAGGTGGTTGAACTGACTGAACCCGCCCCTGCGCCGAAACGCGTGGCGAAACCGGCCTCGGGGTCAGCAGCGGCATCTGCGGGCGCGCTGTCTGCGCTGTCAAATCTGGGCTATGGCCCGTCCGAGTCCGCCTCGGCCGTGGCCGAAGCGGCGGCGAGCCTGCCGGAGCCGAGTGAGGCTGAATTGATCCGCGCAGCACTGAAATTGCTGGCACCAAAGGGCTGAGTGAATGGTAGACGCTGATCCCACCCTGCGCCCCGACCCTCTGCCCGAGGATAATGACCGCGCATTGCGCCCGCAGGGTTTGGACGAGTTCATCGGGCAAGCCGAGGCACGCGCTAACCTGCGCATCTTCATCCAATCGGCCAAGCAGCGGGGTGAGGCGATGGATCATACGTTGTTCCATGGCCCTCCGGGCTTAGGGAAAACCACGCTGGCTCAGATCATGGCGCGTGAGTTGGGCGTAAACTTTCGCATGACATCCGGCCCGGTTCTGGCCAAAGCAGGTGACCTGGCGGCGATCCTGACCAATCTGGAATCGCGCGATGTGCTGTTCATCGACGAGATACACCGTCTGAACCCGGCGGTTGAAGAAGTGCTCTATCCCGCGATGGAGGATTTTGAGCTGGATCTGGTCATTGGCGAAGGCCCCGCTGCGCGGACGGTTCGGATCGAGTTGCAGCCGTTCACGCTTGTCGGGGCGACTACACGGATGGGTTTGCTGACGACACCGCTTAGGGACCGGTTCGGCATTCCGACACGCTTGCAGTTTTATACGGTGGATGAATTGCACGAGATCGTCACCCGCAACGCCCGCAAACTGGGCGCTCCGGCGGATGAGGACGGCGCACGTGAGATTGCACGCCGGTCACGCGGGACACCCCGGATCGCTGGGCGGTTACTGCGCCGGGTGGTCGATTTTGCCATCGTCGAAGGCGATGGCCGGATCACGCGGGAATTGGCCGATGGAGCGTTGACGCGTTTGGGGGTCGATAATCTGGGGCTGGATGGGGCCGACCGGCGGTATCTGAAGCTAATCGCCGAGAACTATGCGGGTGGTCCGGTCGGTATCGAAACGCTCTCGGCTGCGCTGTCAGAGAGCCGGGATTCGCTCGAAGAGGTGATCGAGCCCTATCTGTTGCAGCAAGGTTTGATCCAACGCACCCCGCGTGGGCGGATGTTGGCGCAAAAAGCGTGGACACATCTGGGAATTGCCCCGCCTCGCGGCCAGAGCGATCTGTTTTGTTGAAGCGACGCACTTAAGATTTTATGCCTCTCAGTGAGAGTATTTTCAGAAAGACAAAAGGGCTGAGCGTGACTCCGGACGAGATCGAAGCGCTGTTTACCCGTGAAAGCGGCGAGTTTCTGTTTGCGCGTTGGGGGCGACCCATCGTGCCCATCGTGTTTGGGGTTGAGGATGAAACCCTGTCCACCGTCAAAGGCGCGTTTGAGGCGGTTGTGACATTGGCCGGTCACAAGATGGCTGAAACTGACCCAGAACTGGGTGCCAATTGCATGGTATTCTTTTTCCGCGACTGGCAGGAACTGCTTGAGGTGCCGGATCTGGATCGTCTGATCCCCGGCCTCGGGCCATTGGTCGACCGGTTGTTGGCCGCTGAGGCCAATCAATACCGGATATTCCGGTTCGAAGAGGATGGCGCGATCCGCGCCGCGTTTGTTTTCCTTCGCATGGATAAGGAATTGTCCAAGGTGCCTGCGGAAACCCTTGCGCTTAGTCAGGTGGTGCAGACGATCCTGTTGTGGTCGGATACCGCGTTTCGGGCGCAATCGCCGCTGGCAATTACGGCAGGGGCCACGATCCTGCGGCCGGATATTGCTGCACTGATCCGCGCCGCGTATGATCCGATTTTGCCGGGGTCGGCGCAGGATGCCTCGCATGCTTTACGTCTGTTTGCCCGGTTGGAGACATTGCAATGAAACACACCTACCCGGTTCGCGTGTATTATGAAGACACCGATATGGGCGGCGTCGTCTATCACGCAAATTACCTGCGATATATCGAGCGCGCCCGCTCCGATTGGGTGCGAAAACTGGGCAATGACCAGAATGCGATGCGGGAACAGGGCATTGTTTGGGTCGTACGGCGCGTCGAGGCGGACTATCTGGCCGCAGCGCGGTTCGAGGATGAGCTGGTTGTGGAAACCGAGATGGTTTCGCTCTCTGGCGCACGGCTGACCATGTCGCAGCTGGTGAAACGGGGTGAGACCGAGATTTTCCGGGCTGAGGTTACCGCGGTGTGCATGAATGCGCAGGGCAAGCCCGTGCGCCTTCCGGCAGAGATTCGCGCATTGATGTAACAATTTGTGGACCTGGGGTGGTTCTGTTGGCTTTTCAGCCCCAACTGCGATAGCGTTTGGCAAAACAAGGCCAAATCAACGGCCATTCAGGCAAAAACAAAGAGCAGGTTCATGGAAGCTGAAACGCTGGCGCTGGCGCAGGAGATCGATTTCTCCATGTGGGGGCTGTATGCCCGCGCGACCTTTATCGTCAAACTGGTGATGTTGATGCTGATCGCGGCATCGATCTGGTCCTGGGGCATTATCATCCAAAAACTCATCAACTATCGCGCGGCTCGGCGCGAAGCGCAGGTGTTTGATGAACATTTCTGGTCTGGCAACCCGTTGGATGAGCTGTTCGAGCAGATCGGCTCGCAGCCTGACGGCAGTTCCGAGAAGATATTCGCCGCCGGAATGATCGAATGGCGCAGATCGCATCGCACCGATGGCGGGTTGATCGCAGGCGCAACGGCCCGGATTGATCGATCGATGGATGTCGCCATCGCAAAGGAGGCGGAGACCTTGCAGAAAGGGCTGCCTATTCTGGCGACCGTCGGCTCGACCGCGCCGTTCATAGGTCTGTTCGGTACGGTCTGGGGCATCATGAACGCCTTTATCGAGATTGCCGAGCAGCAGAACACCAACCTTGCCGTTGTCGCTCCCGGCATTGCCGAGGCGTTGTTGGCGACCGGTCTAGGCCTGTTGGCCGCGATCCCGGCGGTGATTTTTTACAACAAGCTCAGTGCCGATAGCGATCGGATCGTTGGCGGTTACGAGGCCTTTGCAGATGAATTCGCCACTATCCTGTCGCGTCAGTTGGACGGCTGAGCGATGGGCGCGGCGGTTCAGCAGAACTCTGGCAGCAATGGGCGCAGACGCGGACGGCGGCGTGGTCGCGCGCAACCAATGGCCGAGATCAACGTGACGCCTTTTGTCGATGTCATGCTGGTGCTGCTGATCATCTTCATGGTGGCAGCGCCTCTGCTGACCGTCGGGGTGCCTGTCGATCTGCCCAAGACTGCCGCAAGTGCTTTGCCCGGCGATAGTGAAGAACCGCTGACCGTCACGCTGACTGCTGATGGCCGTATTCAAATTCAGACCACCGATATTCAGCGCGAGGAATTGATCGGAAGGCTACGTGCCATTGCAGCCGAGCGCAGCAGCGATCGGGTCTTTCTGCGCGCTGACGGAGCAATCCCCTATGCACAGGTGATGCAGGTCATGGGCGCGTTGAATGCGGGCGGGTTTTCGAATGTGGGTCTTGTGACGGATACCGGCGGGCCGACGCTGGACGATGGGTAAAGGTGGGGTCGCGCGGTGGATACCGGCACCAAAATCTCGGCGATTGCGCATGTCGGGCTAATCAGCTTGGCGCTGTTCGGCGGCACCTTCCGGTCCGAACCTTTGCCGATGGCTGTGCAGGATGTGTCCGTGATTTCGGCTGAGGACTTTGTAGCGATGACCGCGCAGACCAACGCGCCCGAAGTGCCGACCTCACCGGGTATATTGGAGCAGCCGCCAGAGCCCGAGACCGAAGCCAACGCGCCCGAGGCGACACCGGAAGAACAACCGCGCCCCGAGCCCGTAACGCCATCTGAGCCCGAGCCCGAGGTTCAACCAGAAACGGTTGAAGTTCCGCCAGAACCGGAACTGCCAGAAGAGCCCCCGACACTGAAGGAACCGGAAACGACCGCCTTGGTTGCGCCTCCGGGCCCCGAGGCGCAGCCCAGCCCGTCTGAGCGGATCGCACCCGAACCCGTCGCGCCACCACCGCCCGAGGCGAAGCCGGATGAGGTGGAAACGCCCCCCGTTTCTTTGGACGAAGGTGCCGAAACCCAGCAGGAACAACAGAATCAAACCGCCCCGGAAGAGGCTGCGCCTGAGATTGTGACTGAGGCTGAGGAGAGCGATGAGCAAGCGCCTCTGACGTCGCCACGTCCACGTGTACGACCCAATCGTCCAGCCCCTGCGCCTGAACCAGAGGTGGCGGAAACTCCGGAACCGACCCCTGAGGCGCCAGCGCAGAACAATGATGATGCCATCAACGACGCGCTGGCCGAGGCTTTGTCAGAACCCGCCGCACCATCCGGCCCGCCGCTGACCAGCGGTGAAAAGGATGCGATGCGTGTGGCGGTATCGCAATGCTGGAATGTCGGCTCGTTGTCGACGGATGCGTTGAACGTCGTTGTTGTGGTTGGGTTTTCACTCAATCGTGATGGAACGGTTGTAGGCGGAAGTGTTCGCTTGCTGGACAGCTCTGGCGGGTCGGCGGGGGCTGAAAATCAGGCTTATCAGGCCGCAAGGCGGGCAATTTTGCGCTGTGGTGCGCGTGGATACGATCTGCCTGCTGACAAATACGATCAGTGGCAGGATATTGAGATTACCTTCAATCCCGAGAGGATGCGGATCAAATGATGAAACTTCTGACCAGCCTCGTCCTTGGTCTGACCGTGATGTCGGCCCCGGTTTACGCACAGAGCGGCCCCCTGCGTCTGGAGATCGACGAAGGGATCATCGAGCCGATGCCCTTTGCGGTTCCGAATTTTGTGCCTGATGGGCCATCCGCGACGCAATACGCCGCCGATCTTTCCCGCGTCGTCGCGGCGGACCTGACTGGAACGGGGCTGTTCCGCGAAATCTCCTCGGACGCATTCATCAGCCGCGTCAGCAGCTTTGATGCACCGGTGCAGTTTGCCGATTGGAAAGCGATCAATGCGCAGGCACTGATAACCGGGGCGGTCAATGTCTCGGGTAAGCGGCTGACGGTACGGTTCCGGGTCTGGGATGTGTTCTCAGGTCAAGAACTGGGCAACGGGCTGCAGCTGGCCGGAACCACCGATGGGTGGCGGCGCATGGCGCATAAGGTTGCGGATCAGGTCTATAGCCGGATTACGGGCGAAGGTGGATATTTCGACAGTCGCGTGGCGTTTGTCTCGGAAAGCGGCCCTAAAAACCAGCGTCTGAAACGTCTGGCGATCATGGATTATGATGGGGCAAATGTTCAGTACCTGACCGACAGTTCCGCGATCGTTTTGGCCCCGCGCTTTTCGCCCACCGGGGATCGGTTGCTTTACACCAGCTATGAAACAGGCAGCCCGCGTATCTACGTGCTGGATGTGGGAAACGTAAGGCGTCAGGAGTTGAATACCCAGGGTGGCACCATGAGTTTCTCGCCCCGCTTCTCACCGGATGGAAGGTCAATTGTATATTCGCTGATCCAGGGCGGTAACACCGACCTTTGGAAGATGGATCTGGCCTCGGGACAAAGTACGCGCCTGACTAATACGCCCGCGATTGAAACAGCGCCCAGCTATTCGCCAGACGGAAGCCAGATCGTGTTTGAAAGCGACCGTTCGGGTACGCCACAGCTGTATGTCATGCCCGCTAACGGAGGCGAGGCAACGCGGATCAGCTTTGGTCAGGGCCGCTATGGCACGCCCGTCTGGTCGCCGCGCGGAGATTTGATCGCGTTCACCAAGCAAAACAAAGGCCGGTTCCATATCGGTGTGATGCGCACCAACGGGGACGAAGAACGCCTGCTCACATCGTCCTTCCTGGACGAAGGGCCAACATGGTCCCCGAACGGGAGGGTTATCATGTTCACCCGGGAGACACAGGGTGCAAGCGGTCGGGCGACGCTCTACTCAGTGGATATTTCGGGGCGGAACCTGCGTCCAGTGCGAACACCGGACGGTGGCAGCGACCCGTCATGGGGTCCTTTACAGAATTGATCGCTGCAGATGTGCGGGAACGTTCACAAGAAACCGCCCCTGTGGTAGACAGGCGGCAACGAACAAAACAACGAGGCACTTGAGATGAACATATTGGGCAAAATCCTGGCGCTGGGCGCGCTGAGCGTGGTTGCAGCTTGCGCAAACAATGATCCTTCGGCTTTGGGCGGTGGCGGTCCCGGTGGCAGCGGTTCGATTGTTGCGGGGTCACCCAGTGATCCGCGCTCGCCTGCGTATTTCCAGCAAACGGTTGGCGATCGCGTCTTGTTTGCAGTGGATCAGTCGACCCTATCGCCGCAGGCTCAGACGGTTCTACAAGGGCAGGCCGAGTGGTTGATGGCGAACCCTGACTATGTGGCCACGATCGAAGGCCATGCGGATGAGCAGGGCACGCGCGAATATAACCTCGCACTGGGTGCACGCCGCGCCAATGCAGCGCGTGAGTTCCTGATTTCGCGTGGGGTGGCGGGCAACCGACTGACCACTGTCAGCTATGGCAAAGAGCGCCCGATTGAAATTTGTAGCACCGAGGAATGCTATTCCAAGAACCGCCGTGCGGTAACAGTGCTGACCGGTTCAACCTTGGGGTAAGACGATGAGACTTGCAGGATGGGTTTTGGCCGCAGTTGTCGCAACAGCGGGCGTGGCGCAAGCGCAGGATCAGCAGACGCTGGCGGATATCCGGCAGGAGCTGACTGTGCTGCATGTGGAGATACAGCGCTTGAAGCGCGAGTTTTCCACCACCGGCTCTCCGGCGCCGAACCTTTCCGGCAGTTCTGTCCTTGAACGCGTCGACGCGATTGAGGCCGAGCTACAACGCCTGACGCGTCAGACTGAGCAATTGAACCAGCGGGTGCAAAACATTGTGACCGATGGCACCAACCGGATCGGGGATCTTGAATTCCGCCTTTGTGAGTTGGAGGCCAATTGTGAAATCTCTGGCGAACCAACTAGTACACTGGGTGGCGAAGACACCGGTTCGGGCACGGCGGTGATAACACCTGCCACTCCTCCTGCGACCGAGCAGGCAGAACTCGCCGTTGGCGAGCAGGCGGATTTCAACGATGCGTCGCAAGCGCTGGCCGATGGTGATTTCCAGACCGCCGCGACCAAGTTTGCGCAGTTCGATACATCCTATCCCGGCAGCCCTTTGGCGCCCGAGGCGCATTTGAAACGCGGGCAAGCGCTAGAAGGTTTGGGTGACACGCGCGAAGCGGCACGCGCCTTTCTTGCCAGCTTCACCGGCGATTCCGAAGGGGCGGTTGCGCCCGAGGCGTTGTATGAGCTCGGCGCGGCGCTGGGCCGTCTGGGTCAAACCGATCAGGCCTGTATCACCCTCGGTGAAGTCGGTGTTCGGTTCCCATCTTCTGGCCCTGCGTCAAATGCCACACAGGAAATGGCCTCACTGGGGTGTTCTTGAGCCGGACCCCGAACAGCCTGACATCCGATATTCGCGCCCGGCTGCCTGAACGGCTGCCGCAACGTCTGGGTGTTGCTGTTTCAGGCGGCGGCGACTCGGTGGCATTGATGTACCTTCTCGCTGAAATCGCCGCAGATGAAGGGACTGAGCTATGTGCAGCCACGGTTGACCATGGCTTGCGACCAGAAGCTGCCGAAGAGGCCCAAATTGTAGCGCGGCAGGCGGCTGGACTGGGGCTGAAACACGACATCCTGAAGTGGCAAGGTTGGGACGGCTCAGGCAATCTGCAGGATCAAGCGCGGCAGGCGCGGTATGCATTGCTGACTCAATGGGCGCATGCAAATAGTATCCCTGCGATTGCGTTGGGTCATACTGCGGATGATCAGGCAGAAACGGTGCTGATGCGGCTGGCCCGTTCCGCAGGGGTGACAGGCCTTGCAGCGATGCCAAATTCGCATGCCTGGGCGGGTATCACCATTCTGCGCCCGATGCTTGGGATCTCCCGCCATAGCTTGCGCGACTATCTATCGGATAAAGGGCTGAACTGGATCGAGGACCCATCGAATCAGGACAATAGGTTTGATCGGATCAAAGCCCGAAAGGCACTTGCTGACCTGTCTCCGCTGGGGATCACGCCCGAAACCTTGTCGCGCGTCGCCAGCAACCTTGCCCAAGCGCGTGAGGCGCTGGACCTGTTTACGCAGGAATCCGCCCGGAAGGTCACGGGTGTATTCGACGGGGATGTTTGTGTGGATCGGGCCGCGTTCCAAACCTTGCCAGCCGAGATCAAGCGTCGACTGCTTGTCGGTATCCTCGTCTGGATTTCAGGGCCAGGATATCCCCCGCGTCAGTCCGCTGTGGACCAAGCCATAGAAGCGCTGGCCAATGGTCAAGCGGGATCTCTAAGCGGGTGTCTGCTGGTGCCTCAAGCTGCGAACACTTGGATTTGCAGAGAGTTTCAGGCCGTTGCCAACCTGAAAGCGCGCCCCGCCGCGCGCTGGGATGCACGTTGGATTTTGTCCGGGCCGGGGACCGACGGTTTTGAAATCCGCGCGCTGGGTGAGGCAGGGCTTGCCTCGGTTCCCGATTGGCGTGCAGCGGGGCGTCCGCGCCTTGCACTACAATCCTCACCAGCGATCTGGCACGGTGATGAATTGCAGGCGGCGCCTTTGGCAGGCTTTCCCAATGGCTGGGCCGCAGAACTCGCACCGGAATGGCCCGAGTTTTACGCGTCGTTTTTATCGCATTGAACCTGCGCCAATCCTCTCTATTTTAAGAAGCAACCCGGCAAATACCCGTTTGCCGAAATCTTTTGGGAGAATTTCCTTGGGCAACGCTCGCAATATCGCCTTCTGGGTCGTTCTGTTCTTGCTGATCCTTGCACTGTTCAATTTGTTCAGCGGACCGGGCGGAACACTTCAGAGCAATGAACGCACCTATTCCGACTTTGTCAGCGCCGTACAGAACGGTGAAGTCAAGAACGTGACGCTGGATGGTGAGCAGATCCGCTACACCACCGAAACCGGCGGAACCTACGTGACGATCAAACCCGGCGATGCCGAGGTCACCAAGCTGCTGATCGACGAGAACATCCCGGTGCGCGCTGAGAAACAACAGCAGTCGGGCTTTCAATCGTTCCTGATCACGCTGCTGCCCTTCCTTCTGCTGATCGGTGTCTGGGTCTATTTCATGAACCGAATGCAAGGCGGCGGCAAAGGCGGTGCGATGGGCTTTGGCAAGTCCAAGGCTAAGATGCTGACCGAAAAGCATGGCCGTGTGACCTTTGATGACGTAGCGGGCATCGATGAGGCCAAGGAAGAGTTGGAAGAGATCGTGGAATTCCTGCGCAATCCGCAGAAATTCAGCCGTCTCGGCGGTAAGATCCCGAAGGGCGCTCTTCTGGTTGGCCCTCCGGGTACTGGTAAAACGTTGCTGGCGCGTGCGATTGCAGGTGAGGCGGGCGTGCCGTTCTTCACCATCTCGGGCTCTGACTTTGTTGAAATGTTCGTGGGTGTCGGTGCATCTCGTGTCCGAGACATGTTCGAACAGGCCAAGAAGAACGCACCCTGTATTGTGTTCATCGACGAGATCGACGCCGTGGGTCGCCATCGTGGCGCCGGTTATGGCGGTGGTAACGACGAACGCGAACAGACGCTCAACCAATTGCTGGTCGAGATGGATGGGTTCGAGGCCAATGAAGGCGTGATCATTCTGGCCGCGACTAACCGTAAGGACGTGCTGGACCCCGCGCTGCTGCGTCCGGGCCGTTTCGACCGGAACGTGACTGTTGGCAACCCCGACATTAAAGGCCGCGAGAAGATCTTGGGCGTGCATGCACGTAAGACACCTTTGGGCCCCGATGTCGATCTGCGCATCATCGCTCGGGGTACTCCGGGCTTCTCAGGTGCAGATCTGGCGAACCTTGTGAACGAGGCCGCTTTGATGGCCGCTCGCGTGGGTCGTCGCTTTGTCACGATGGAAGATTTCGAGAACGCCAAAGACAAGGTGATGATGGGGGCCGAGCGTCGCTCGATGGTGCTGACTCAGGACCAAAAGGAAAAGACCGCGTATCACGAGGCCGGTCACGCCGTCGTCGGTCTGGAACTGCCTTTGTGCGATCCGGTTTACAAGGCAACGATCATTCCACGCGGTGGTGCGTTGGGTATGGTTGTCTCGTTGCCAGAAATGGATCGCCTGAACTACCACCGCGATGAGTGCGAACAAAAGCTGGCCATGACCATGGCGGGCAAGGCGGCCGAGGTTATCAAATATGGTGAGGATCATGTGTCGAACGGTCCCGCCGGTGACATCATGCAGGCCAGCCAGCTGGCACGCGCGATGGTGATGCGCTGGGGTATGTCGGACAAGGTCGGCAACATTGACTATGCCGAAGCGCATGAAGGGTACTCGGGCAATACAGCCGGATTCTCGGTGTCCGCGCATACCAAAGAGCTGATCGAGGAAGAAGTGAAGCGTCTGATCCAGCAGGGATATGAGCACGCTTACAAAATCCTGACCGACAAGAACGAGGCGTGGGAGCGTCTGGCCCAGGGTCTGCTGGAATACGAAACCCTAACCGGGGACGAGATCAAGCGCGTCATGAATGGCGAGCCGCCCAGCGAAAGTGACGACGAGGGCGATAAGCCGGATGAGGGCAGCGCCCCAAGTGTCACGGCGATCCCCAAGACCAAGGCCAAGAAATCCCCACCCGAAGGTGGTATGGAGCCTGAACCAACCGCATAATCAGAAAACCCGGAGCCCGCCTCCGGGTTTTTCTTTCCATCGCTGCACGCATGCGCATTATGCGCGCGTGGCACGATAGAGAAGGATAGCCCATGCCGTTTTTGCGCGAAACAGAGTATTCAGCCGAGGTGCTCTGGTTAGGGTATGTCCCTGCAGGGGCATCATTGCGTGCACAGGCGGTCGAAGCGCTGTGGCTTGAATTTGTGGGTGTCCAGGGTGAGCGCCATGAAGGGCTCAATCGCGCATCCTGTGTTCGGGTTGGAAACCTTTATCCAAAGGGGACTAAAATCCGAAATGTGCGTCAGCTGTCGATTTTGTCTGTTGAAGAACTGGACGAGATCGCCGCCGAGATGAGGCTTGATCAGTTGGATCCGTCTTATCTGGGCGCTTCGATTGTCCTCAAGGGAATCCCTGACTTTTCGCATATTCCACCTTCGTCCCGACTAAAGGGCGACGGTGATGTAACGCTCACAGTCGATATGGAGAACGCCCCCTGCATCTTGCCGGGGCGTGAGATTGAAGCGGAGCACGCCGGCCACGGGGCAGAGTTCAAGCCTGCTGCGAAAGGGCGTCGCGGGGTGACTGCCTGGGACGAGCGGCCCGGTGAGTTACGCATTGGCGACAGGATGAAACTGTTTGTTCCCGATCAACCGATTTGGGCGCCATAGGTGGCCAGGGTTTCCGATTAGAAACGGTGAAGTCAATCTAACGCCGTTTCGCGGCATGAATATGTCGGAATCCATAGCCACTGGATTTGTACACAACGGTATGGGTTGCTCAGCATCGGCGCGCCGCGCCGTATTTGCACGGCATTCAATCAGGGACCCTGCCCAATGAGCTACAAATCCGACATCGAAATCGCGCGCGAAGCGAACAAGAAGCCGATCCAGGAAATCGGTGCCAAGATAGGCATCGACTCTGCGGATCTTCTGCCTTACGGCCACGACAAAGCCAAAGTCAGCCAAGACTTCATCAACTCGGTGCAGGGCCGTGAAGACGGCAAGCTGATCCTGGTCACTGCGATCAACCCGACCCCGGCGGGTGAGGGCAAGACCACCACCACGGTCGGTCTGGGTGACGGTCTGAACCGCATTGGCAAGAACGCGATGATCTGTATCCGCGAAGCCTCGCTTGGCCCGAACTTTGGGATGAAGGGCGGCGCTGCAGGTGGCGGCTACGCTCAGGTCGTTCCGATGGAAGAGATGAACCTGCACTTTACGGGTGACTTCCACGCCATCACCTCGGCCCATTCGCTGCTGTCGGCGATGATTGACAACCATATCTATTGGGGCAACGAGTGCGATATCGACATCCGTCGCGTTGCATGGCGTCGCGTGGTCGACATGAACGACCGTGCGCTGCGTCAGATCACTGCTTCGCTGGGTGGCGTGTCGAACGGCTTCCCGCGTGAAGCAGGCTTTGACATCACCGTTGCGTCCGAAGTTATGGCGATCCTTTGCCTGGCGAACGACCTGAAAGACCTGGAAAAGCGTCTGGGCGACATCATCGTGGCTTACCGCCGCGATAAAACCCCGGTCTACTGCCGCGACATCAAGGCCGAAGGCGCAATGACCGTTCTGCTGAAAGACGCAATGCAGCCGAACCTGGTGCAGACGCTGGAAAACAACCCGGCCTTTGTGCATGGCGGCCCGTTTGCAAACATTGCACACGGCTGTAACTCGGTCATCGCGACCAAAACTGCTCTGAAAGTTGCTGACTATGTCGTGACCGAAGCGGGCTTTGGTGCCGATCTGGGTGCCGAAAAGTTCATGAACATCAAGTGCCGCAAGGCGGGCATCGCTCCGTCGGCTGTGGTTCTGGTTGCCACCGTGCGCGCGATGAAGATGAACGGCGGCGTTGCCAAAGCCGATCTGGGCGCCGAGAACGTGGATGCGGTTCAGTCTGGCTGTGCCAACCTCGGCCGTCACATCGAGAACGTGAAGTCCTTTGGCGTACCGGTTGTTGTCGCCATCAACCATTTTGTCACCGACACCGACGCCGAAGTTGAAGCGGTCAAGAGCTACTGCGCCGAGCATGGCGTTGAGGCGGTTCTGTCGCGTCACTGGGAACTGGGCTCGGAAGGCTCGGCGCCTCTGGCTGAGAAAGTTGTCGAAATCGTTGAAGGTGGCAGCGCGAATTTCGCGCCGATCTACCCCGACGATATGCCTCTGTTCGAGAAAGTCGAAACCATCGCCAAGCGCATCTATCGCGCAGACGAGGTGCTGGCTGACAACAAGATCCGCAACCAGCTGAAGGAATGGGAAGCCGCAGGTTATGGCAACCTGCCGGTCTGCATGGCCAAGACTCAGTATTCCTTCTCGACCGACCCAACCCTGCGCGGCGCGCCCACCGGCCATTCGGTTCCGGTGCGCGAGGTTCGTCTGTCGGCTGGTGCAGGTTTCATTGTGGTAGTCTGCGGCGAGATCATGACCATGCCTGGCCTGCCGCGCAAACCTGCGGCCGAGACCATCTGCCTTAACGACGCAGGTGAGATCGAGGGCTTGTTCTAAGCGCCTGAATGATACATCTCGTGGTCTGGGGATACCCCCGGGCCATGAGGAGAGAAACATGCCCACTCTGATACCGCCGCAAGACTGTCGCTCGATGCAGGAATTGCGGCCTCAGATCGACAAGCTGGACCGCCAATTGATCGAATTGTTGGTAACGCGCGCAGGCTATATTGACCGTGCGTCTCAGCTGAAACCCGGCGAGGGGCTGCCCGCCCGTATCCCGGATCGGGTCGAAGAGGTGGTGCAGCGTGTGCGCAAGAGCTCGGATGAATTGGGCATGGACCCTGATCTTGCTGAAAAGCTCTGGCGCATTTTGATTGATTGGTCGATTGCGCGCGAAGAGCGTGTGCTCGGCGCTGACTGACCAAACAGGCGCCTCGTGCGCCTGACCCGTTTTGGAAGAGGGGATTGAACAATGGTAGCCCAGGTTATCGACGGTAAAGCCTTTGCCGCAAAAGTGCGCGCGCAGGTGGCTGATCAAGTTGCCAAGCTGAAGGAAGAAAATGGCATCACACCCGGTCTGGCCGTGGTGTTGGTGGGCGAAGACCCGGCGAGCCAGGTCTATGTGCGTTCGAAAGGCAAAATGACCGTCGAGGTCGGCATGAACTCGTACGAGCACAAGCTGGACGCCGACACATCCGAAGACGACCTGCTGGCGCTGATCGACAAGCTGAACAACGATCCGGCTGTGCATGGCATTCTGGTGCAGTTGCCGCTGCCCAAGCATCTGAACGAAGACCTCGTGATCAATTCGATTGATCCGGCCAAGGATGTGGATGGGTTCCATATCTCGAATGTGGGTCTGCTGGGCACCGGCCAGAAGTCGATGGTGCCGTGCACCCCGCTGGGATGCCTGATGATGCTGCGCGACCACCATGGCTCGCTGTCCGGTATGGATGCGGTTGTGATCGGGCGGTCGAACATCGTTGGCAAGCCGATGGCACAGCTGCTGCTGGGCGACAGCTGTACCGTGACCATCGCGCACAGCCGCACCAAGGATCTACCCGATGTCGTGCGACGCGCCGACATCGTTGTGGCCGCCGTTGGCCGCCCTGAAATGGTGCCGGGCGACTGGATCAAGGAAGGTGCCACCGTGATCGACGTGGGCATCAACAGGATCGAACGCGATGGCAAGAACAAGCTTGTGGGCGACGTGGATTATGACAGCGCAGCCGAGCGTGCCGGTGCGATCACCCCGGTTCCCGGTGGGGTCGGCCCCATGACCATCGCTTGCCTGCTGGCAAACACCCTCACAGCCGCATGCCGCGCGAACAAATTGGCAGAACCAGAAGGTCTGACCGCATAATTCTGCGTTCTGGAACTGAACCAGAATCAGCTAGCTTAAGATACGATTTACCGCGCCCGCATGACCACGGGCGCGGTATTTTTTTGAAAAGCTTTCCTTGTGAAGTAAATCGTGATAAATATTATTTTCCAGATGGTTACTAAGTTAGTCTGCATCTTTGCCAATATGTCTGATGTTGATTTGGCGCGGTGCATCTGAAGATAAGTATGAATACCGAAGTAAGTGAACTCAAAACGGCCCTTACCCCTCAGCGCATGTGCGCCGCGTTCATTTTTCTTCCGTTGCTGTCATATGCCTTCCCCCCCTTCATGGATGCTGATGTTCCCTATGGATTGCGCCTGTTGTTTTGGGTCGGAGTTATGACGATCGCGTTGGGCGCGATCTGGGCAACCCGGATGCTTTTGCGAGACAAGCTGATACTACTGAAACTGCCGCTGCGCGATTTGGCTTTCGCGGCGGTGATCCTGGTGTTTCTAACACCGCTGTTGTGGCTGCTGGCTTGGGGTCTGTTTACGTATACCGGAAAGATGGTGCCCGAGGTTAAATCGGTAGCAGCGTATGGCGTGCTGTTTGCCACAGGCCTTGTGCTTGTGCGTCGCGGTGATCTTCATGCTGATAGCGTGGGGCCTAAGCCGCCGGAATTGCCGCGCTTGTCAAAACGCTTGCCTGAAGGGTTTGAGGGTCAGATCTACCGGCTGACAGTCCGGGATCACAACGTGGATGTTGTTACCTCAGAAGGCATGTTTTCGATCAGATCACGTTTTACGGACGCTATTGCCGAGATGGAGCCTGTTCCGGGCCACTGCTCTCACCGCTCACATTGGGTCACAGATGCATCCATTGCGGGCGTTGAAAAGACCGGCAGCAAAACCTTCCTACGCTTGGTCAATGGTGATCTGGTACCGGTCAGCCGCAAATATAAGCCGATGCTGGAAGAAGACGGGCTGATCTAGGCCGTGCGCGGCATCGGGATCATCTGCGGGTTTGGCCCGGTCAATATGGCCATAGCGTCGCTCTGCATCAGGTCTGACAGAACGTGCTCGGAACTGCGTAATCCGCCTGTGTAGGTACCATAGGCTGGCAGGACAAGCCGATCTTGATCCACCAAGAACGCCGGGCGAGAGATTGATCTACCTCGGATCGACAGGCGTGCCTTTGGGTGGAAATGACCCGAGACTTCGCCCTTGGCATTTGCCTCGGCGATATGGCGAAAAATCAGAGGACCTTTGGCCCACTCCGCCAGATGTGTGCCGCCCAGTTCGATAGGGCCGGGATCGTGGTTGCCTTCGATCCAGATCCATTCCCGACCGGCCTGCAGCCTGGTGATCTGCAGTTTCTCGGATGCGGCCAGGGCGGTTGAGGCATCCAGATCGTCGAAACTGTCGCCCAGGCACAAAACGGTTTCAGCACCTGACGCATCCAGATCTGCCGACAGCCGATCCAGCGTTTCGCGGCCGTCATAGGGTGGCAGCGTCAATCCGCTGCGCCGTGCCAACCGTTCGGACTTGCCCAGATGCAGGTCCGAGACACACAGCATCCGCCGATTAGCCCACCAAAGTGCCCCAGAGGGAAGGGCACGCAGCGTCTGACCGCAAAACAGAAAATCCAAGCCGTTCATGATACGTTCTTTGCCTGTTTCTGTTCCATGCGCAAGGGCTTACAGCTGGTTCAGCCCGGCAGCTTCCAGCAGCCGTGCGCTTTCTTCTGCAAGCAACCGTTCCTCGGCCGCGCCTTTGACCGGGATCTTTCCAACCTCTAGAAACAGGGGCGCAGCCAACGGTGTGATACGGTCAAGCCGCAGCAGATCAATCCGATCTCCGATCCGTGCGACCATTGCCTCGATACGTCCAAAATCAACCAGCCCGCGCATAGCCTCCTCTCGGGTGATCTGCATCAGCAAATGGTCGGGGTCGTATTTCAATAGCGTGTTGTAGAGGATATCTGACGAAAACGTGGCCTGCCGTCCGCTTTTGCGTTGCCCGCCGGTGTTGCGTTCGATCAGGCCGGCGATTGTGGCCGAGGCACGAAAGTTGCGTTTCATAACGGCATTGCCAGCCAACCATGTGTCCAATCCCTGTCGCAAAGCGTCGAGTTGGAAAAGAGGGCTGGGATCGGTCACCGCATCCAAGCCCCAGATCAAAGTCGCGTAATCCGTTGCAACAAAACCCAAGGGCGCGAACCCGGTTTCTTCCATGCGCTTGGTGATCAGCAAGCCCAAAGTTTGCTGAGCATTGCGTCCGGCGAAGCCGTACACGCATAGGTGCTCTCGTCCGTCGCTTGGAAAGCTCTCAATCAGAAGGCGATCACGTTGGGGCAGCCGGGATATGTCCCTCTGCAAGGCCAACCAGTCCGCAGTGTGACGAGGCAACTGAGGCCAATCGGGTTGTGCGAACATGTGTAGGATACGGTCGCTTAGCTGGGTGGAGGTGGCAAATTTCGTCCCTGCGAAGGTGGCGATTTTGGGTTTCTTGTCAGCACGACGGCTGACCTCGACCACCATCTCACGCAGCCCCTCATAACGCACGATCTGACCGCCAATCAGAAAAGTATCGCCGGGGGTGAGAGAAGCTGCGAACGCCTCTTCAACCTCGCCCAGAGGTTTGCCGCCCCTGTTACGCCTCAGCCGAACCTTGAGCGTATCGGTATCCTGAATGGTGCCAAGGTTCATGCGGATACGTGCAGCGGCGCGGGGGTCGCGCAACTGCCACCGCCCATCAGAGCGCTGTTGTAGTCTCTGCCAGCGGTCATAGGCGCGTAGGGCGTAGCCTCCAGTTGCACAGAAATCCAGACAGGCGTCGAATTCCGGGCGGCTCAGATCGGAAAACGGCCCGGCGGACGTCATTTCCGTGAACAGCGTATCCGCATCGAATGGCCCTGCGGCGGCCGCAATCAGGATGTGTTGGCACAGCACATCGCGGGGCCCTGCGCCGCGCGGGTCGCCGTCCAGTTCATGCGCTTTCGCAGCTTCCAGCGCGGCGACGCATTCCACCACTTCGAACCGGTTTGCGGGTACCAGAAGCGCCTTGGACGGCGCGTTGTAGCGATGGTTTGCCCGCCCGATCCGCTGCACCAGCCGCTTGACGTTTTTGGGCGCACCGATCTGGATCACCAGATCAACATCGCCCCAATCGATTCCCAAATCCAGAGAGCCGGTGCAGACAATGGCGCGCAGGTCGCCCCGGACCATGGCGGCCTCAACACGTTCGCGCTGTTGGCGGTCCAGACTACCGTGATGGATGCCGATGGGCAGGCTGTCTGCGTTGGCAAGCCAGAGATTGTGAAAGAAAATTTCCGCCTGCGCGCGGGTATTGTGAAAGATCAGTGTTGTTTTGTGTTGGCGGATTTGATCCAGAACAGCCGGGATCGCATAGGCCGCCCCACCGCCGGACCAGGGGGGCATTTCGTCTATTTCCAGCATCGCGATGTCGGGGTCAGGGCCGGGATCGGCTTGAATGATCCGGCACGGGTCCGGGTGTCGCGCCAGAAAGCGGGCGATCCCTTCCGGGTCTTCGACCGTCGCCGACAGGCCGACGCGACGTAGTTCCGGGCAAAGGCTCTGCAACCGCGCCAGTGCCAGCATCAACTGATCTCCGCGCTTGCTTTCGGCGAGGGCGTGGATTTCATCGACGATCACACGTTGCACCCCATCAAACATGCGCGGCGCATCCTCATATGAGGTTAGCAAGGCTAGGCTTTCCGGCGTCGTTAGCAGAATATGCGGTGGGTCCGCACGCTGGCGTTTCTTCTGCGTGGCCGAGGTGTCGCCGGTGCGATCTTCGATACGGATAGGCAGGCCGATCTCGTCGACCGGGGAACGCAGGTTGCGTTTTATGTCCGCCGCCAAGGCTTTCAGCGGTGAGACATAGATCGTGTGCAACCCGCTATGTGCGCCTACGGCCAGCTCAGCCAGAGACGGCAAAAACCCGGCCATTGTCTTGCCGCCCCCGGTAGGGGCGATCAGCAGCGTTGCCGGATCACGTGCCCGGTCGAACATGTCTTGCTGATGGGGGTGGATGGACCAGCCTTTGGCCGAAAACCAATCGGTGATCCGGGCGGGAATCTGCGTCATAGGTGCAGATTAACCGCCCTCGTGCCGGAATGGCACGGCGTTATTTGACGATTTTCTCGTCCTTGACGAACATGTTGGCCCAGGCGCGGTCAATCAGGTCGGGGCTCATCTGATAGGGGATGCCCTCGAATTCGCAGATCGAAATCATCTGATCGATCAGGAAGATCGGCTGATAGTTCGCATAGATATTGTCGATGGTCGGGTATTTGACCTTCAACAGGTGAACCAGAGCGGCCTCATCCAGTGGCATGCCGCGTTTGCGGGCCACCATGGCGAAGATTTTCAGGAAGTTCTCTTGGTTCGGGCCATCAATTTTGATCTTGAAGAAGATCCGGCGCAGGGCCGCTTGGTCGAAAATCTCGTTCGGGTGGAAGTTGGTCGAGAAGATGACCAGCGTGTCAAACGGAACCTCGAATTTCTCACCCGATTGCAGGCCAAGGATATCCTTGTTTTCTTCCAGCGGAACAATCCAGCGGTTGACCAGCGCCTGTGGCGGTTCTGCCTGACGGCCAAGGTCGTCCACGATGAAGATGCCACCGGTCGATTTCAACTGCAGCGGGGCCTGATAGGTCCGCGCTGTGGGGTTGTAGACCAAATCCAGCATGCTGAGCGATAATTCACCACCCGTTACAACAGTAGGGCGTTCGCATTGCACATAGCGCGAGTCGAACCGCTTGCGGCGGCGCAGACTGTTGGGGTCGTCGGCTTCCTGCTCGATCGCGGTGTGCACGATCGGGTCATAGACGGTGATTACCTGACCAGCATATTCGATGGCATAGGGCACATAGACATTGTCGCCCAATGCATCGCGGATACCGTTCGAGATCGAGGATTTACCATTGCCCGGAGGGCCATACATCAGGATCGAGCGGCCTGCGCTGACCGCAGGGCCAAGATGGTCCAACAGGCTGTCAGGCAGGACCAGATGGCCCATTGCACCGACCAATTGCTCACGCGTGACCTGAATGTTGCGGATCGACTGGCGTTTGACCTGCTCGCGGTACACATCAAGCGGCACGGGCATCGCGCCGAAATACTCCGACTGACTCAGCGCATCCAGCGCACGGGCCTTTCCTGCGTCGGTCAGCTGGTACCCCATCTCGTTGCCGCTGTTCGCGTTCAGGGTGCCCGTGGCTTCCAGCAGTTTCTGCTCGCGCGCGATGTCGATTAGTTCCTGTGTGACAGCGCCGGGCAGGCAGATTGCCTCGGCTACTTCCGACACGGTGCTGGCATTCTTGCGAAAGACTGTTTTCAGCAGGATGTCCCGCATCATCACCAGCGGAAGCTGCATTTCGCCCAATCCCTTAGGCGCAGGAGGGGCCATCACGGCGGAGGTTTGCATATTCATGCGCGGCGCTCGTCTATCCTGAAATCACACACATGCCCCCAAAGGGGCCACTTGTGGGAAATCTGGCTCAGCTTTGTGGCGGGACCAAGGCAGCGACATGGCGCACAGATGATAGTTTACGAACCGTAAACAGTGCCCAAAATCAGATACATGACCAAAGCCCCTGCCAGAGCGAGGCCCATCGGGAACTTCTTACCGCGATCCCAGCTTTCCCAATGAGGGGCGATGGTGCGCAGTCTGGTGTGGCGGGCCAACCGGTGAGTGGCAACGGCGCCCAGCACTGTTGCCAGCAAAATCGCGATCAGAACGCCCAGGTCTTGTATCCAGACGAAGGGTGCTGCCGCGGCCAGAAACTTAGCATCACCCGCGCCGAAGGCACCGATGGCATTCAAAAGAATGCCCGCAACCAGCACAATGGGCAGATGCAGCAACTGCCAGATATATGGAGAGAGGGCGACCGGGAAGGGGCCTAGCGAGCCACTGATTGTGCCGGTAGACCAAGGGGGCAGGGCAATCAACCCAACAACCACATAGACAAAAGCCAGAGCCACAACCGCATGGTTCTTGATTTTCATATCGCGCATGTCGGTAAAGGCGACATACAGGCAGATCGGTAGGATGAACGGCAAGAACCAGATCGCCGCGCGAACAGGAATTTCCATTTAGGTGGAACTCTCAAGCGCGCGCAGAGATCTGACCGCTTCGTCAAAATGCTGTGGATGAGTCGAGATCGCCTCGCGGAACAGGTTCTTCGCGGTATTGATGTCGCCCTGTTTGACAGCTGAAATGCCCATCGTGTTCAACAATTGTGCGCGTTCGATCTGCGACATGGGCACAACAGGCAGGCTGTAGTTCCCCTGTGCCGAGCGGGCAAGAACCAGATTATTCTTTGCTGTAAACAACGAACTATCCTGCCGAACGGCATCGGAAAACAGGCGCTCTGCTTCCGCATACTGGCCGCGGGTCAGTTTAGAATAGCCCCAGTTGTTCATGACGCTGCCAGGACGAGTCGTCAGACCCATGGCTGTTTCATAGAAATGATCAGCGCGTTTCCATTCTTTTCTGGAATCGGCCACAACAGCCTCAAGACGATAGCGCTTGAAGGTTTCATAGGTCGGGGGAACTGAATCCAACACAGATTTGGCCTGCGCCCAATCGCCATTTCGAACCAAAGCGTCCGCATATTCGACTTTGTCTGAGCTGTTGGTTCCCTTCATGGTCGTTACCCGTTTCCAGGCAGCGCTTGCTTCGGTGGTACGTTTTGCCCGACCCAGTGAAACGGCCAGTCCACGCTGCAGATCGATCCGGTTGGGGTTCTTGGCGGCGGCACCCTGAAAATAGGTCACCGCTTCGTTGGGATCTGAGGCGTTCAGAAGAACGTCGTTCAGGTTGGTTTCGTCAATGACGTTCACTTCCTGAAACGTGCGTTCAACCCGCTCTTCGGCAGATTCTTTTTCGCATGCGGATAGAATAAGCCCGCTCAGAATGAGTGACGGAATCAAGAATTGTTGGCGCATTTTTGCGTCCTTTACTGCTCTTGCCTCGTTTACTGGATTTTGCGCAGCGTAAATTGCCCGTCGCCGCGCTGTTCCAGCGTATATTCTTGTTCTTGAGGAGTAGTATTAACAGGATTTTCCATTTTTGCGAGTGCTAAGCGCAGATTGTCCCGAATTGCGTCACTTTCGCCATTGTCCAGGGCGAAGGCACGTTGGAAGACCTGAGCGGCTTCGGGGTATTTCTGCTGCTCCATCAACAATACGCCCAGATTATTCCAGGCCACGGGCCACTCAGTATCATCTTCAACCGCGCGTCGTAGCAAAGGTTCTGCCTGACCCAAACGCCGCAATCCAAGATTGGCGGTTCCCATCGATGTCAGGACTTGTGGCGTCATCCCCTGTTCAAGCGCGGCGCGGCTGAAACTTTGCAGGGCAAGTTCATATTCCCCTGCGGCCATCAACCTGTTGCCCGTCGCGATGTTGTCGCTTGTTTGACCATCGGGGTCGATGCCCGGCGCGTCCAACCCGTTGGGCTGACCAAGTTGATCACAAGAAGCCACGGTGGCTATCACCACCGTGGCTTGAAGCAGTCGGCGAAGTCCAGATCGGACGCACCTGAGTTTTGTATTCATTAGCGCTTTATCCGCGGCCAAAGCTCGAAATGACATTTGCAGAGGGGCCAACCAGAATGATCAGCAGTGGTGGCACCGTCAACATCATTGTGACCAGAGTCATTTTCGTAGGCAACTTGTTTGCGGCCTCTTCAGCGCGCATGACCCGTTTGTCGCGCATCTCACCGGCATAAACCCGCAGGGCTTCGGCGATTGAAGTACCGAATGTTGCCGATTGGATCATTACCGTAACAAAAGAGCTGACATCCTGAACTCCGCAGCGCGTACCAAAATCGCGCAGGACCGTATCCTTGTCCTTACCGGCTTTCATCTCATACGCAACAACTTCGAATTCTTGCGCAATGTCCGGGTAAGAGGATTTCATCTCAGCTGCGACACGCACAATCGCCTGATCCAGTGATTGCCCTGCCTCGACGCAGACCAGCATGAGGTCAAGCGTGTCCGGGAAACCCGATGTTATCGCCTCTTGCCGTTCGGCGACCCGTCGCGTGATCCAGTACTTTGGGATCATGTAGCCAATGCCACCAGGCAAAAGTACGCGGATGATCTGTTGTTGGCTGGTGTATTCCTGATCCCCTGCCAACACCGTGATCAGCAGGACGCCCAGAACGATACCAGTGATTCCAAGTGCGAACTGCGCAAAGTGAAAGAAGCGAACAGCATCTTTTGATTGATAGCCCGCTTGCCGCAGTTTCAGCTGGACCGCGGAGTATTCTTCCTGGTCCTTGGGTTCCAGAAAGGTGGCAAACTTTTCAAGTTGTTCGTTCTGGCTGCCATGCCGCAGCTTGTCTTTTTTACCCTTCTTCGCTGCCTTGGGGGCAGCGGTCGAGCGCTGAAGCTTTTTCAACGGGTCTTCGGGCTGGCTCATCATCAGCGAAACGGCGACGCCGATCAGCACAAGGCCCAGAATGCCCACAACGATCAGTGGGCCAAACTCACCAAGGTTCGCGGTGAGCATATCGTTGATACTGGTCAGAAATTCCATGATACCGCCCTCAGACCTTAATGTTGGTGATGATCTTCATGACGATCAGATTCAGCGTCAGCAGGATGCCAACGACGAAACAGGCCGGAATGAACCAGGGGTGATCCAGAACCTCGTCGTAATAGCCGGGGTCTTTCACCAGGATAAACACCAGACAGGCGATTGGGAAACCAGACAGGAACTTACCAGACCATTGCGCCTCGGCCGTGATGGCTTTGACCCGGCGGAACAGACGGAAACGCGCGCGGATAACCTGTGCGAGACCGGCCAGAATTTCTGCGAGGTTACCACCGGATTGCTGCTGAATGCCGACAGCAACAGCAAGGAAGCGCAAATCCTGCATATCCAATCGTTCTGCCATGTCTTTCAGCGCCTCGCCAACATCGCGGCCATAGGCGCATTCATCGGCGATTACACCGAATTCAGTTCCCAGCGGGTCCTGTACTTCGTTAGAAACCACCTGAATTGTCGAAACAAACGGGTTGCCCACACGCAGGGACCGGACCATCAGTTCCACTGCATCGGGCAATTGCTCTTCGATCAGGCTCATCCGCTTCTTGGCTTTGTGGTTCACCCAAGCGTAGACACCGCCAATACCGATCGCGATTGAAATCGCGATGCGCAGGGTGATCTCTGTAGCGGTACCAATGCTCAGCCCCATAAACGCGACAACAGAGACCAAGCACATGATCATGATCAACTGCCGTGGCGAGAACGCAATCGCCGCCTTTTGCGCTTTGTCTGCAAGCAATGAATACAGAGGGATGCTCTGCGATTTCATATGCTGCTGCATTTCCTTGCGCAGCTGTTCAAGTACCTGTTCGCGCCCGGCGCCTTTTTCCAGCATATCCAGACGGCGATTTACCCGGCTGTTCAGGCTGATGGATTTGCCGAACGCGACAAGATAGATGCCTTCAACTAGGGCAAGGACCCCCACAAATATGGCGACATAGATGATCGCCTCCATAGGCACATTCATACTAAGCTCTCCTACACTGTGGTTGGGTCGTAGATGGACGCAGGCAGGTCAAAGCCCCACAAACGGAACCGTTCCGAATAGTGGCTGCGTACACCCGTTGCAGTGAAGTGACCGATAATCTTGTTGTCAGGTGTCAATCCAACGCGTTGAAATCTAAAGATTTCCTGCATCGAAATAACATCACCTTCCATACCGGTGATCTCAGTGATTGATGTCATACGGCGCGAGCCGTCCTGTAGACGGCTGGCCTGAACAATCAGATTCACAGCGGATGAGATCTGGCTGCGGACCGCTTTGATCGGCATCTCGATGCCAGCCATCGCAATCATGTTTTCTAGACGCGAGATGCCGTCCCGAGCTGAGTTGGCGTGGATCGTCGTCATTGACCCATCGTGACCGGTGTTCATGGCCTGCAGCATGTCGATCACCTCGGCGCCACGCGTCTCGCCAACGATGATGCGGTCAGGGCGCATACGCAGGGCGTTTTTTAGACAGTCGCGCGGGCTGACCTCACCCTTACCTTCCACGTTGGGTGGGCGGCTTTCCATCCGGCCCACATGGGTCTGCTGCAGCTGAAGTTCCGCCGTATCCTCGATGGTAAGGATGCGTTCGGCATCGTCGATAAAGCTGGATAGCGCGTTCAGAGTGGTCGTTTTACCAGAACCCGTACCGCCCGATACGATCACATTCAGTCGGGTCGACACTGCGGCCTGCAAATAGGCGGCCATCTCTTCGGTAAACGCGCCGAAATTGACCAGATCGTCAATGCCCAGCTTGTCCTTTTTGAACTTACGGATGGAAACCAGAGAACCGTCCACCGCAATTGGTGGCACCATAGCATTGAAGCGCGATCCATCGGCCAGACGGGCGTCAACATAGGGGTTGGATTCATCAACTCGACGACCCACGGCGGATACGATCTTGTCGATGATCCGCATCAGGTGCTTTTCGTCCTTGAAGGTAATGTCGCTGATTTCCAGCTTGCCGGCGCGTTCCACAAATATCTGTTGCGGGCCGTTCACCAGAATATCGTTGACAGTGTCGTCCTGAAGCAGCGTTTCTAATGGGCCAAGGCCTGTGACTTCGTCATAAAGTTCTTTGTTCAGTTGGGTCCGGTCTTCGCGGTTCAGAACAATACTACGCGCTTCAAGAACTTCGCTGGCAATCGCGCTGATCTCTGAGCGCAGTTCAGATTCATCAGCGTTTTCCAGTGCAGCAAGGTTCAGGTTCTCAAGCAATTCACGGTGCAGCTCGATCTTGATTTCGCCCAGGCGTTCCTTGCGCTTGCGATCGCGATCAACACCGTTCGCCTCTGCCGCTTTTTTCTGAACCGGTTTTCTTGCGATGGCATTTTGTGCGGGGGTATCTACAGGTGCTGCCGGTGCGGGCGCCTTAGCCGGTGTCTGCACCGGCTGCGCTTCGGACGATTTCTTGTATCTTGAAAACACGGCTGATCCCCCCTTTGGGATGATTTATGCGGCCTCAGCGTCGCTGCTGCCCAGGCTGTGGAGTGATTTTGCCAGCTTCGCGATTTCGCGGCGCAACGGGTTCTTGGCCGCAGCGTTGGCAAGTGGCAGACCGTGGTCGCCACTTTGCATCACGGGTTTCCCGCCATCCGGCAGTTGCAAATCGATGGAAATTCCAAGGCTTTCGCCCATGCGTTTTACGCGACCTTTACCATTCAGATCGGTGAATTTCGGGGCCCGGTTCAATGCAAATCGCAGCTTGTTGAATGGCAGTTCTTCGGCTTGCAAGGCCCGTTTCAGGCGCAGCGCGTTCTGAGCGGACCGCATGTCCAACTCGATCATGGCAAAATAGACATGGGACGCCTGCAATACAGTTTCCGACCAGTGAACCAAGGTTTTCGGCATGTCCACGATGACATAGTCGAAATGCTTGCGCGCCATGTCGATGACGCGCTGAATGTCTTCCGGTGTGATCAAATCCAGTGGAACCATGTCTGCTGGTGCTGTCAGAACCTGCAGTTTTTCTTCATATGTTTGAAGTGCTTGCGAGAAGACTTCATCATCCATAGCGGCTGTATCGGACAGCATCTCGAACACAGTTTCACGGCGCGGCAGGTCGAGATAAGTTGAAACTGTGCCGAATTGCAGATCCAGATCGATCAGGCAAACCGTCGGTGCGTCCTTGTCAGATACGTTGGCAAGCTCCCAGGCGAGATTCACGGCCATGGTTGTTGAGCCGACACCCCCGGCCAGACCATGGACAACGAACATCGCGCCTTCTTTGGCGTCACCCCCCGCCAATGGAACTGCCGCTGCTTGCGCAGCAGCAACCGGATCTGGCTGGTTCATACGCTCAATTGCTTCTTGCAATTCACCCTCGGGCAGAGGGTAGGGCACAAACTCATCCGCGCCCTTGCGCAAAAGCTGATGGAGCGATGCGGGTGTCACATCCTCGGCAATCAGCACCACTTTGATCTTCTTCTCCTTCGCCTGGGTGATGATTTCACCCATCAGCGAAAGGTTATCTTCGTCTTCGCCGTCGATGGCCAGCGCCACGAATTGCATGGAATCTGCTTCGGGCTGACCAAAAAACGCCAAAGCTTCGGCAAAACCAAGATCGCCCCAACGCTCACCCAAAGCGGCTTCCATATCTTCGATCAGCAGATCGAAGTTTTGGACGTCCCGGCTGATCGTGCAGGCCAGGATACCGGTGTTGTCGTCTTGCGGCGTCGCGCTGGTCATACAAACTACCCTCGTTGAGAGAGGCCAGCATCTCTTGCGGACGAGATCACGCCGAATGATTTGCTGTCGCCCCTAAGCGGTCAATACAGGCCGCAGGTCACCCAATTGTTGACAATGTCGCTGTGAAGTTGGGCAAGAATTTGGCGCAAAAGAACCAATTGTAGGGAAATAGGCGACGATGTCGCCTATTTCGGGTGTATTATCAACCGTCGGCTGAGGTGCCGGTCGTTGTTTCAATGTAGCTTGGCCGTGTCGCGCTATCGATATACTCACGATAGATTACGTCGGCGTACTTGCCGTCTAGAAGTTGCGATCTGCCATCTGCAAAGCCAGATACCTCGGTTACCGTCCGGCGGTTTCGCCGATCACGATTGGGCGTGTCAATCAGGGGGCGCGTTTTACCAAACGATACCACAGCTTCGAGCCGTGAGCGTGAAATTCCCTGTTGCACCAGATAGTTAACAGCAGCTTGCGCGCGGCGCAGGCCAAGGCTTTGGTTATAGCTGGTCGATCCCACGGCGTCGGTGTGGCCATAAACGCGGAAACGCGCCTCAGGGAACTGTTTGATCCAATCAGCCTGACGCCGCAGAACACTCTGTGCCGAAGCGTCCAGTTGTGCACTATTGAAGGCAAAGTTGATCTGAACCGGAACGTCCGAGGCGAATCGGCGGCTCAGGATCTGTGCAAAGGTCAACTCGCCATTCATGACCTGAATATTGTTGAGCGTCGCGTTCCCATATGCGCCCTGGTCGAGCTCATATCCCGCCTCACGTGTACAGGCCGAGATCGCGACCGTAAGACCCAGGGTGATGATCCACTTGTTCATTGGTCTATCCTCCTCATCAATCCAGGACGTAGCCGTACGAGCTGCCAAAGTCCTGCTTTGCAACCTCTGATGCAGCACCAGCACCTTGACGCTCTGTACGGGCGACGCGGCCCGTGAGGAACAGGTCAAAATCGCTGGGCGGTTTGACACGATCAGTTGGCAGGGCAAGGGCTTCGCCTCGTGTTGGGCTAACCAAATGCGCTGTTACGATGATGACAAGCTCGCTCTGTTCGCGCTGATAGTCGGCACTGCGGAAAAGAGCACCCAGGATCGGTACATCACCCAACCACGGAATCTGGTTGTTTTGATCGGTAAAGTTGTCCTGAAGCAGGCCCGCGATTGCAAAGCTTTCCCCATCCCGCAGCTCAATCGTTGTCTTCGCCTGACGGGTGATAAAGCTTGGTACGATGTCACCGTTGATCGTGAAGTTCGAGCTGGTATCGATGGCCGAAACGGCTGTGCCCATTTCCAGGTTGATCAGATCACCATCCACAACGCGTGGGGTGAAACTCATTTCGACGCCGAATTGTTTGAATTCAATCGCGACAACGCCATCATCCTGGGGAACGGGGATCGGCACCTCACCACCCGCTAGGAAGGTTGCTTCCTGACCAGAAAGGGCAGAAAGGTTTGGCTCGGCTAGATTTCGTACCAAACCTTTGGTTTCCAGTGCCTGGAGCAACACATTGACCTGCGCTGAACCGACACCAAAGCCAAACAACAATGTACCATCTTGTACTGTGACTGGTGGGACAAGGTTTTGAGGGTTAAAACCACCGACGACGTTGCCACTCCCGCTTGCAAAGGAAAGCGAAGAAGAAAGCTGCTTGGCGACCGAACGGTTCATCTCGGCAAAACGGACTTTCAGCATGACCTGCTGAACTCCACCGACCGACATTAGGTTCGATACGCGTTCAGGTGCATAGCGTTCTGCCAATTCAAGCGCGCGTGCCAGTTTGGCTGAGCTTGAAACTGTGCCCGACAATACAATGCCGTCATTGGCGGTGCGGACCTCAATTGGCTCGGATGGCAGAATCTGACGCAGACGCTCTTTAAATTCCGTCACATCGGGCGCAACGCGAACGCGCACATTCGCCAACAGCATGCCGGCGCCGTCAAACAGCGTCAGGGTGGTCATGCCGGGTGTCTTACCCAGAACATAGATAGTCCGGTCTGAAAGCGACGAGATATCCGCTATGCCCGCATTGGCAATGCTGAGTTCGGCGAACGGTTGTTCGCTTTCCACAACGATTGCGCGATTCATAGGAACATCCAGTGTTTCCACTGTGCCCTTTTTTACCACGCGAAGGGTTTCAGCCCAGGCGGCATCGCCGACCGGGCCCATAACAAGCGACAACCCCAGCAGGGTTGCGCTGATCCAGGAACGTATTGTCATGTGACCTGCCTCTCCGATCACGCCTCGTTTTTTTGGGTCTGATGCCCTATAGGAAAGACAGTGCGCGAAAACCGAATTTATTGCAATAATCAATGGTTTCCGGAATTTTGTTTATGTGGACAATAGGCAACAATGGCAAAAAAATAGGCCGCGCGTTCTGCGCGGCCTGAACCGATAACGTTCTGAATTGACGTTAATTTGTGCAGGGTATTTGGGTTTCGAACGTGTCGCCGCCTTTTCGGATGCGTGTGGTGCAGACCTGTTCTTTCGCCTTTTCAGGCGCAGGCGCGATTTCTTCGATGCCCAATAGCTTTCTTTGGTCAACTTCGATTGCAGATGCGACCGATTCATCCTGCACACCAACAAGTGCCAAAGACAAACGACCAGTGTTCTGGGCCTGGGCGAGCGCTGCAACTTGCTCGGGTGTTGCAGCAACCGTCACAGTTCGTGCGATTGTCGTTTGTGACACGTCTGAGCCCGCGGTCTGGTCGACAGCAATCAGTTGGATGTTTGACTGAATCAAACGTGTGATGCCACCCGCTGATCCTTCGGCGGTGCCGCTTGAACCCGTCCAATAGATATCTACATTGTCGCCTGGACGCAGAAAACCTGACACGCCGGATGCCACGTCAACACTGATCGCAAAGGCGCGCATGCCTTTTTCCAAACGTGAGGTCAGGCCAGCCTTTTCACCTGGCTCTGTGACCTTGACCGCCAAAATCGCTTCGTCTTTTTCCATGGTGCGAAGAACAAAACGCTCCTGCGGCCCAATTTCCGGAAACAGGACTGCCATCTCGGTGAAGGTGCCTTCGGGAATCGCGTTTTCGGGCCAATCGACGGCGCGAACGTCTTCTGGTGTCAGAGCTTCGCCGTACTTCAGCGGCCGATTCGACACGTAAACAGTTACAGTAGGGATGACATCCACCTGAGCATTGGCCAGCGCCTCGGCTGCCGCCTGCTTCTGACGGGCCAGTTCGTTCTGGTACTCAGATATATAGTTGCGCGCCATATAGACAGCGCCCCCCGCCAGAGCCACCCCGACAATCAGAACAAGTCCGAATACCGCTCGCATATTTGTACCTCACTTTTTCGCCGGTCGACTGGTTAGCGACAGTATCAACAATTTTGAACAGCATAATTCCTACAGAGCAATTGTGTCGAAATCTGGGACAAATTGGTCAATCGCCCGGGATTCTTAATATTGTTGCGGAATCTGTTTGCGGGTATCTAACGGCGCGTCTCACACCGGTTTCGCAACAAAAACGCCGCGCACAGACTGTTGCGGCGTTTGCTTTTTTGTAACTGAGTGTCGTTTATCAGTTTTAACCGCCGCCCGAGCTTCCACCGCTGGATCCGCCGTCTCCACCACCTGAACTGCCGCCCGAAGACGAACCGCCGCTTGAACTTCCGCCGGAGGATGACCCGCCGCCCGAAGAAGAGCCACCCGCCGTACCCGCAACTGTGAAGCCGCCAGCATTGTCGTTGTCGCCCGTACTGACGGTTGCGGATGTAAGCGCGGTGTTTACGTTCCCGCCGTAGCTGTTGGTTGCAGAGGCGATTGCCAGATACAGGGCTGACCCGATGCCAATAATCAAGGCCGTCAACACTACCCAATCAACCGTGACAGCGCCGTCTTCGTCATGCGAAAACCGTTTGATGAACTTATACATCTTGCCCCTCCGAGCCATAGTCCGTTTCGACCCAGGCAATAAAACGGGCCGTCTGTTCCGTAGTTCGAAGATTATTTTTGCGTGACATGCATGGCGGAAATAGGGCCAAATATTGTGTTTGGCGCCACAGTTTGCGAATAATTGCCTTAAATTGTACAGCTTTGGCGATAAGAAGATGCGATCCATCCTCGTTGCTGGGCAATCGGCCAACAGCCGGAAATCTGTTACTCATGGCGCAGGCTAGCCAATGAGAGGGCTCCATAAACAGAAAAACCGCGCCGAGTTTGGCGCGGTTTCAAATCATACTCTAAGCGATTGCTTAGTTGGTCGCGGTACCTGCGCCGGTTACACCACCTGCAGCTGTGTTGCTGCCGGTCGAGATGGTCGCACCGTTCAGAGCGGTGTTGACGTCGGTCGCCAGGCCGGTCGCGCCAGCCGAAATCTGCTGGTATGCAACGGCTGCCAGGCCGATGACTGCTGCGGTCAGAACAACCCAGTCAACTGTTACTGCGCCGTCTTCGTCTTTGCGGAAGTTCTTGATGAACTTGATCATGTTACGTCCCTCCTAAAGGATCTAATAAAGTCTGTTGAACCTTGGCGTCTTTCAGAGCTTTCTCTCTCAGTCCGCTCCAGTCCGTCTCGGTATGGGCTTATGTTTGACGGGTACGCATGGCAGGAATTGGGCCAAACCGATATTTTTTTCTGTTTGATTTAACTTTTTTGATACGAATTGCTTAACTATCAGATAACAAAAAGAAAAAATATTTGTTGGCACCCTTTTCACCGTGCCGGGCGGTGCAAAAAAGCGCCAAATGAGGCGAAATTGCCCCAATTCGCTTTGTTTTTCTGGCCTTGCGAGACGTTTTGCGGTTCAACTTCAGAAAAAAGAGAGCATGAGGCAGGCAAATGAATCTCCGGGACGCACTTAAATGCGCCGGTGTGTTGGTGTTCCTAACCGTTAGTGTTGCGCCTTTAGGGGCAACTGAACGCGAACCACGCGGTGTATATAAACGGATCAAAGCGCCGAAACCCGGTGAACGCCCGCGCGTGACCGTTCAGATATCTCCACAAGAGCATGCCGCCAGACCATCCGCGCCAAGTACAGGGGCCGAACTGATCGTGCCCGAAATCATCAAGAAAGCCAAAGTTCCGCCAGCGATCACGCCGGATGCAGGTGTCAAAAGTAACCCCAAAGGTTCATACAAAGCATTCTGGGATCGGATATCGCCGGAATTGGCGCAGGCTCGGGCTGGCCGATTGGAGGACGCTATCCAGGCCCTGTCAGCAACGAGTATCAAATCCCCCAGGCTTCAGACTTTGCAGAACATTGCACAACAACAGGGCGTGGATATCCTGCGCTCGACAGTTGGCACAAATGTCTCGCCAGCCTTGGTGCTAGCTGTGATTGCAGTTGAATCAGCGGGTCGTGCGGATGCTGTCAGTTCCGCTGGGGCGCAGGGATTGATGCAGCTGATGCCCGCAACTGCAGCGCGTTTCGGCGTGAATGACAGTTTCCAGCCGGATCAAAACATCTCTGGTGGTGTGAAGTATCTGAATTGGCTGATGGAAGAGTTCGGCAATGATCCGATTCTGGTTCTTGCTGGATACAATGCGGGCGAGGGTGCCGTTAGAAAACACAGCGGTGTGCCGCCCTATGCTGAAACACGGGACTATGTGCCTAAAGTTCTGGCAGCGTTTCAGATCGCGCGTGCGCTTTGTTCGACACCACCTGATCTGATCTCTGACGGTTGCGTGTTTCAGACCACCAACTAAAAAGGCCCGCCACTCCGAGCGGGCCCTTGGCTAAACACGATTGTTTAATCGACGATCTTAGCCTGAGTCGCAGCGCGCATGTCGTCTTCGCTCACACCATCCGCGAGTTCGACGATCTTCAAACCATCCTCGACAACGTCCAGAACGCCCAGGTTGGTGATGATGAGATCAACCACGCCTTTCCCGGTCAGCGGAAGGGTGCATTCTTTCAGAACTTTCGAGTCACCGTGTTTGTTGGTGTGATCCATCACAACGATGACACGTCCAACACCGGCCACGAGGTCCATCGCGCCGCCCATGCCCTTGACCAGCTTGCCAGGGATCATCCAGTTGGCCAGATCGCCTTTCTCGTCCACCTCCATCGCGCCCAGGATCGCCGCGGCAATTTTTCCGCCTCGGATCATGGCAAAGGATGTGGCGCTGTCGAAGTAGGATGTGCGGGACAGTTCGGTGATCGTCTGCTTGCCTGCGTTGATCAGGTCTGGGTCTTCTTCACCCTCAAATGGGAAGGGCCCCATGCCCAGCATGCCGTTTTCGGATTGCAGGGTGATGTCCTTATCCCCCACATAGTTCGCCACCAGCGTCGGAATGCCGATGCCGAGGTTCACATACATGCCGTCTTCCAGCTCTTCCGCTGCGCGCGCGGCCATCTGATTGCGGTCCCAGGGCATTATGCGTCCTCCTTCTTGCGGGTGGTGCGCTGTTCAATGCGCTTTTCGTGGCTGCCCTGAATGATGCGATGCACATAGATGCCGGGCAGATGGATGCTGTCGGGGTCCAACGAACCGCGTGGAACGATCTCTTCGACCTCAGCCACACAAATCTTGCCGCAGGTTGCGGCGGGAACATTAAAGTTGCGAGCGGTCTTGCGGAACACCAGATTGCCAGTGTCATCCGCCTTCCAGGCCTTCACAATGGCCAGATCGGCAAAGATGCCTTCTTCAAGGATATATGTCTCACCGTTGAAGTCCTTGTGCTCTTTCCCGTCGGCGATCACGGTGCCCACGCCGGTTTTAGTGTAGAAACCGGGGATGCCAGCACCACCCGCGCGCATTCTTTCGGCTAGCGTGCCTTGGGGGTTGAACTCCAACTCCAGCTCTCCGCTTAGATATTGGCGCATGAATTCGGCGTTCTCGCCGACATACGAGCTGATCATTTTTTTGACCTGCTTGGTCTGCAGCAGGATGCCGATTCCGAAATCATCCACACCGGCATTATTCGAAGCAAAGCTCAGGTCTTTGACACCCGAATCTTTGATCGCCTCAAGCAACAACTCTGGAATGCCGCACAGGCCGAATCCGCCCGCCGCAATCAGCATGCCATCCGACAGCACTCCGTCGAGCGCCTCAGAGGCATTGGCATAGACTTTCTTCATGGAAAACTCCCCCAATGACATGGTGATGGGCAGGTTGTGCCGCCACGTCATTGGGAAGTCAATGAAACCAAGGGGGTGGTGGTATTTCTACCTACCCGGCCGCCTTTTTGGTGGTCTTCTTGGTGGCGGCCTTCTTTTTGGGTGCCGCCTTTTTCTTGGTGCCTTTCTTGGCTGCGCGCTCGTTGACCAGTTCAACGGCCATTTCTTGCGTCACATCTTCGGGCTTGATGTCTTTGGGGATTGTCGCATTGACCTTTTCCCACTTCACATATGGACCATAGCGCCCGTCCAGCACCTGCATCACACCGCCATCGGGGTGCTCGCCCAGCTCTTTCAGCGGTTTTGCAGCGGCGCGGCGCCCGCGACCCGGATTGGCGCGCTTTTCGGCCAGCAGTTCGACGGCGCGGTTCATGCCTATTTCGAACACATCATTGGGATCTTTGAGGTTGGCATAGACAGGTTTGGCCTCATCCGCCAACTGATGCATCAGATATGGTCCGAAGCGACCGAAGTTTGAACTGATCACGCCACCCTCGGGGTGCTCACCAATCTGGCGGGGAAGGGACAACAGGGTCAGGGCCTTCTCAAGGTCCATGTCATCCTTGCTCCATCCACGCGGCAGAGAGGCGCGCGGGGGCTTCTTATTCTCAGGCGTCGGTTCGCCGCGTTGAACATAAGGGCCGAACCGTCCGGATTTCAGCCAGATCTCATCACCTGCGTCTTCACCCAGTAAACGTTCATCACCTTCTGCGCCTTCACCAGCGATGGGGCGGGTATAGGTGCATTCGGGATAGTTTCCACATCCAACGAACCCACCAGTTCGTGAGGTTTTCAGATGCAATTGCCCAGTCCCGCATTTTGGGCAGATACGCGGATCTGACCCGTCTTCGCGCGGTGGATACAGCTGAGGCGCAAGCGCTTCGTCCAGCTTGTCCAGCACTTCGGAAATCCGCAACTCTGACGTCTCGCCAATCGCAGCCGAGAAATCACGCCAGAACTTGCCCAGAAGGTCCTTGTAGTCGCGGTCTCCTGCGCTGACGTCGTCCAGTTCCTCTTCCAGATTGGCCGTGAACTCATAACCCACATATTGGCGGAAGAAGTTCAGCAGGAAGATTGTGACGATCCGGCCCTTTTCTTCGGGGATCAGCCGGTTCTTGTCTTTGCGCACATATTCGCGGTCCTGAATCGTGGTCACGATCGAGGCATAAGTCGAGGGTCGCCCGATCCCCAACTCTTCCATGCGCTTGACCAATGTGGCCTCGGTATAACGTGGCGGAGGTTGGGTGTGGTGCTGCAGCGCCAGAACGGATTCGTTATCGGACAGGATGGCAGCCTTGTCTTCTGCCTTTGAAGCCTGACCTTTCAGCGAGGTTTTGGCAAATGGCGCCGGATCGCCCTGCATGATCTGTGGCAGGCGCTTTTCGTCATCATCGGCAACGTCGTCGCGACCTTCCTCATAAACGCGCATGAAGCCGTCAAACAGAACAACCTGACCGGTGGCGCGCAGGCCCACCTGTCCATCGTCGCTGCCGATCTCAACCGTGGTTCGTTCAAGGCGTGCCGCCGCCATTTGGCAGGCGATCGTGCGTTTCCAGATCAGATCATACAGTTTGCGCTGATCCTCGTCGGTGACTTTCAGAGCCTTGGCATCGCGCGTCATATCCGTTGGTCGGATACATTCATGCGCTTCCTGTGCGTTTTTGGCCTTGTTTTTATACATACGTGGGCTGTCCGGCACGTATTCGCTGCCATACCTTTCGGCTATGGTGTCGCGCGTGGCAGCCACGGCTTCGGGGGCCATATCGATGCCGTCGGTCCGCATATAGGTAATGTAGCCCGCCTCATACAGCCGCTGCGCCACTTGCATCGCGTGACGCGCACCCATGCCGAATTTGCGGCTGGCCTCTTGTTGCAGGGTTGAGGTCATGAAGGGCGCGCTGGGGTTGCGGGCTGCCGGTTTCGCCTCGACCGAGGTCACACTGAGTGCACGGCTGGTGATCGCCTGAACCGCCAGTTCCGCCTGCGTGGCATTGGCCAGATCGTGTTTGTCGAGCTTTTTACCCGCTAAGGTGACCAGACGCGCCTCGTAGGTCTGGCCCCGTGGGGTTTCGAACAGCGCCCGGACCGACCAGTATTCGACTGGCTTGAACGCTTCGATCTCCATCTCGCGTTCGACGATCAGGCGCAGACAGACAGATTGCACGCGGCCTGCCGACCGGGCACCCGGCAGTTTGCGCCACAGAACCGGAGATAGGTTGAACCCCACAAGATAGTCCAGCGCGCGGCGCGCCAGATAGGCCTCGACCAGCGGCATGTCGACCTGGCGTGGGTTCTGCATTGCCTCGGTCACGGCCTCTTTGGTGATGGCGTTGAAGGTTACCCGGCTGACAGGCGTGTCTTTCTTGATCGAGCGGCGCTTGGTCAGTGCTTCTTGCAGGTGCCAGCTGATCGCCTCGCCCTCACGATCCGGGTCAGTGGCAAGGATCAGCGCATTATCTTCTTTCAAGGCGTCGGCGATGGCTTTGACATGTTTGCGGCTGTCATTGCCGACTTCCCATGTCATAGAAAATTCATGGTCCGGATCGACCGATCCATCCTTTGGTGGCAGGTCGCGAACGTGCCCGTACGAGGCCAAAACCGTGTAGTCCGGACCAAGATACTTATTGATCGTTTTGGCTTTGGCCGGAGATTCTACAACAACTACGGGCATTTAAGATGAATCCTTGCTCGACAGACTTTGCGCGTTTTATGGCCGTGCAAGATGTGTGCGACAATATCGAATTGTCAATGCGTTCCTTTGGCGTCTAGGCTGATGCGCGGATTCTCATCGCCCCACACGGTCTGAGCCAGCAGGTTTGTCTGTTAACTGGCCAATGACAACAGCCCGCCCGGCTGGCGTTGAATCCGCCCTTCCAGCTCCAGATCAACAAGGACCGGGCCAATCTCGCCCGCGCTTGCGGCGATGTCGCGGATCAGCTGGTCCTCGGCTATGGGAGACGGGCCCAAGCGCAGCAACACCTCATCATGCAGAGCCGCTGAGTTGGCGGGGGATGTGGGGACCGTTTCGCCCCATGCTTCGTCTTGGGGGAACAGTTTGGGCTGCTGTGGCGGCAGCGCGTCGATCACATCTTCGGCGGATCTGACCAGCGTCGCCCCGTCTCGGATCAGCAGATTGCATCCGGCGGCACGTGCATCGAACGGGTGCCCGGGCACTGCAAGAACCTCCCGCCCTTGGTCCAATGCGTCCCGGGCCGTGATCAGGCTGCCGGATTTTGCAGCAGCTTCGACAACAACAACAGCCTGAGCCAGCCCTGATATGATCCGGTTGCGGCGCGGGAAATGCCGCGCCTGTGGTGTGACGCCGACGGGTTGCTCAGACAGCCTTAAGCCCTTGGTCGCAATACTGTGGGCAAGTTCTGTATTCTCGGCCGGGTAGATGACATCGACACCACCCGCCGTGACGGCGATTGTCCCTGTTTCAAGCGATGCCATATGCGCTGCGGTATCGATGCCGCGCGCCAAGCCCGACACGATAATATGGTCTTTTTGCCCAAGCTCTTTCGCCAATCCGCGCGCCATCCGCGCGCCAAGTGATGAACAGTTGCGGGCCCCAACCATCGCAATTGCGGGTTTATGCAAAAGTGAAACATCGCCAATTGCCCATAGCACCGGCGGGGCATCGTTCAGATCGTTCAATGCCTCTGGAAAATCAGCGGCCCCAAGGCACAAAAGCCGCGCTTTGGCGGCCTTTGCGGCCTTGAGCTCCGCCTCAATCACGCCGGGGGGGCAGATTTCATACCCGTCTATTCCGGCAGCGCGTGCCATTTCCGGCAGCGCGGCCAGCGCATTCTGCGCCGAGCCATGTTCACGCAGCAGCCGACGAAATGTTGCGGGGCCAACCTTGCGTGAGCGCAACAGACGAAGCCAGGAAAACCGGTCCTCTTCCGTGGTGGGTGGGAGTGGGGGGTGATTGGAAGAAAGCTGCTCTTCGGTCATCCGATGCTCCGCCTGATTGCAAAACTGGTTTACGTCAGGACGGGTTAACAGCCTGTAAATCGATGAAAATTTGCTGCGTTTCGATCGCAACTACTAGCGCAATTCGCCGCTACTCATTTGATAATAAACCACAAATTCATGCGAGTATTCAGTGCGCATTTAGCTGACCACCCAAAATACGCAGCCACGCGGGAAGGCTGCATTAACCTCGAATAGCCGGAAATGACGATTCCGACTCAGGTGGCAGAGCCGCCAATGGTCAGCCCATCCATCAAAACGGTCGGCTGTCCGACCCCCACAGGAACCCATTGACCATCTTTGCCACAGGTGCCCATGCCCGGATCCAGCGCCATGTCATTGCCCAATCCTCGGATACGTTTCAGGGCCGAGGGGCCGTCTCCGATCAGGGTGGCGCCTTTTACCGGAGCGCCGATTTTGCCGTTTTCGACGCGGTAGGCCTCGGTGCACGAAAAAACGAATTTGCCATTGGTTATGTCCACCTGACCACCGCCAAAGCCGACGGCCCATATACCATCTTTGATATCCGCGACCAAAGCAGCCGGATCGTCCTGGCCCCCGAGCATGATGGTGTTTGTCATTCGTGGCATCGGTTTATGGGCATAGCTTTGGCGACGTCCATTGCCGGTTGGCGCGACCCCCATCAGGCGTGCGTTCTGGCGATCCTGCATGTAACCCGTAAGGATACCGTCTTCGATCAGCAACGTGCGTGAACTTGGTGTGCCTTCATCATCCACGCTGATTGAGCCGCGTCGATCTGCGATAGTGCCATCGTCCACAACAGTCACACCCTTTGACGCAATCTGCTGTCCCATCAGCCCCGCAAAAGCCGAGCTGCCCTTGCGATTAAAATCACCTTCGAGCCCATGACCAATGGCTTCGTGCAGCAAGATACCCGGCCAGCCGGGTCCGAGAGCGACCTCCATGACACCAGCGGGGGCGTGGATAGCCTCAAGGTTGACCAGCGCAATGCGCAAAGCCTCGCGGGCTTTGTTCTGCCAGTCGGCGGGATCGATCAGCCCGCTTAGGCCAACGCGTCCGCCGCCGCCAGCTGAGCCGCTTTCGCGGCGACCGTTTTGCTCGACGATGACCGAGATGTTCACCCGAGTCATCGGACGCACATCGCGCACCTGTATGCCGTCGGGGCGCAGAATTTCGACCTCTTGCACGGTTGCCGCGATTGTGGCGCTAACTTGCACAACGCGCGGGTCCAACCCCCGGGCAAAGGCATCAATCTCGCGCAACGTGTCGATCTTCACGGGAAAGGAGGCGGATTCGATCGGATCCTCGTCTGTGTAAAGCCGAGTATTTGTGGCGCGCGGGGCCTCGGCCAGCGCCCCGCCACCATCGCCCACCGCAAGGCGCGCGGTTTCGGCTGCACGCTTCAGAGCAGGGATCGAAACATCCGTGGAATGCGCGTAGCCGGCCACTTCGCCTTGGACCGCGCGCAAACCAAACCCCTCGGATGCATCATAAGATGCGGTGCGCAACCGCCCGTCATCAAAAACAAGCGATTCCGATTTTCTGCGTTCAACAAACAGCTCTCCGTCCTCGGCCCCAGCGGTTGCCGATTGCAAAACTGCCAGCGCTTCGTCCTGCGGAAGTGCGCTTTCAAAGGGGCGAAACGGGGCCTGAGTCATGGGTTGGAACCTTTCGGGTTTGATCCAGATCAAAAATAGCGTCTGTTTGACGCAAGCATTTTGCTTTATCTACCCGACGGAATATGGTTTTTAACGCGGCCAAAGACAACGGGAGAGGTGCGACCGATTCACACCTTTTCGCGAGAGACGCAAAGATCAAACGATCAGGACAGAACATGAAGAATGCTTTGATGCTTTCGGGGTTGATGACAGCCCTCTCCAGCCTTCCCGCCATGGCTCAGGACCTTGAGATCATTGGTAAGCCGGTCGATGGCGGCCTTGGGTTCCAGCCCGCGGCGACCAGCCTTGCGGAAGGCATTCACAGGTTGGACAACATGATTCTGGTGATCATCACCGCAATCTGTATCTTTGTGGCGGCTCTGCTTGTCTATTGCATCGTGCGCTACAATTCGCGCGTCAACCCGACCCCGGCGCGCTTTTCGCACTATACCCCGGTCGAGATTGCATGGACCTTGGGCCCCATCATTATACTGGTCTTTATCGGTGCGTTTTCGCTGCCGGTTCTCTTCAAACAGCAGGAAATTCCCGAAGGCGATGTTGTGATCAAGGTTGTGGGCAATCAGTGGTACTGGACCTACGAATATGTCGACCACGACTTTGCCTTTGACAGCTACCTGCTGGGTCACCCGGCGACCCTGGACGAAGGTGCTCGCCCCGCAGATGCGGATGTCACGCCGTTCGTTCTGGATGATGCAATGCGCGCGAAGCTGGCCGATTCCGGATATAGCGATGACGAATGGTTGCTGGCAACCGACACTGCCGTGGTCGTTCCGGTAGGTAAGATCGTTGTCATGCAGGTGACCGCATCTGACGTGATCCATTCCTGGACGATCCCCTCTTTCGGCGTGAAGCAGGACGGTGTGCCCGGACGTTTGGCTGAACTGTGGTTCGAAGCCGAAAAAGAAGGCGTCTACTTTGGCCAGTGCTCGGAGCTCTGCGGCAAGGACCACGCCTATATGCCGATCACCGTAAAGGTGGTCAGCGAAGAGGCATATGAAGAGTGGCTTAAGGGTGCCATTGATGAGTATGCGGGGCTGCCGCAAGCTTATCAGGTGGCCTCGAACTGATAGCCATCTGGGTGGGGTAAGCCCATCCGCCATGAACGATCAGGCTGCGCGGACCATCGTGCTGCCGTCGCCCTAAAGGACCTGAAATGACCGACGCAAGCATCAATGCCAGCATTGCGGCCGCAAAGGCGGACGAGGCCAGCTTTGGCGACTACTTCGCCTTGCTGAAGCCGCGTGTCATGTCGTTGGTTGTCTTCACGGCTCTGGTTGGTCTGCTGGCAGCGCCAACCCCCGTACATCCCTTTGTGGGCTTTTGTGCGATTCTGTTCATCGCCATCGGTGGCGGTGCGTCTGGTGCGCTGAACATGTGGTGGGACGCAGACATCGACCGCGTTATGAAGCGCACCAAATCCCGCCCGATCCCGTCGGGAAAGGTGGATGCGGGTGAGGCGCTGGCGCTGGGTCTGACGCTGTCGGGCCTGTCGGTGATCATGCTGGGGCTTGCAACCAATTGGTTTGCAGGCGCGTTTCTGGCCTTCACCATCTTCTTCTATGTCGTTGTTTACACGATGTGGCTGAAGCGCACGACGCCTCAGAATATCGTCATCGGCGGCGCTGCGGGCGCGTTCCCGCCAGTTATTGGCTGGGTTGCGGCGACAGGTACGATGTCGATTGAGCCCTGGCTGATGTTCGCCCTGACTTTCATGTGGACGCCTCCGCATTTCTGGGCGCTGGCGCTGTTCATGCGTTCGGACTATGACGATGCAGGCGTGCCGATGCTAACCGTGACCCATGGCCGCAAATCGACTCGTTGGCATATCCTGGCCTATACCGTTCTGCTGGCCCTGCTGGCCGTCGGCACAGCGTTCTCAGGCATCGGCGGGCCGATTTACCTGACGGTTGCCATCATCCTCAACGCGTTGTTCCTGCGCGGTGCCTGGCAGATTTTTCGGCGCACCGAAGATGACGCCGAGGCGGATAACTTCAGGGTTGAGCGCTCTTTCTTCAAGCTGTCGCTGATTTATCTGTTCCTTCACTTCGGTGCCATTCTGGTTGAGGCGCTTCTGAAGCCTTACGGTTTAGGAGGATGGTCATGAGTCTGCGCAAAAGCCACGAATTGCATCAGCGCCGTTTTGGCCGCAATCTTGGCGTCGGCCTGACGCTGGCAGCGTTTATCGTGATCATCTTCGGCCTGACGGTTGTGAAAGTATCCGGTACTGATTTCGGTATGGCCACGCAGGAGGTGCAGAACTGATGGCGATGTCTGGTCCACGGAAAACGGTTTTGCAAACCGTCGGGGTCGTTATCCTGATGGGCAGCCTAGCATGGGCGGCGGTGCCGTTCTACGATTGGTTCTGCCGCGTAACCGGTTTTGGTGGTACAACGGGTGTGGCTGAGGCCGCCCCTGATGACATTCTGGACCGCACGATCACTGTGCGCTTTGACGCCTCCAAAGCCAAGGGTATGGCTTGGGAGTTCAAGCCCATCGAACGTGAGATGGAAGTGCGCATCGGCGAGACAGGGCTGGCCTTCTACGAGGCCTACAATCCGACCGATCGCCCGATTGCCGGGCAGGCATCCTACAATGTCGCGCCCTATTCAGCAGGCGGGTATTTCCAGAAGATCGCTTGTTTCTGCTTTGAGGAACAGGTGCTGCAGCCCGGCGAACGGGTTGAGATGCCGGTAACCTTCTTCGTCGACCCTGAAATGGTCGAGGATCTGGAAGCAAAGTATGTGCATACGATCACTCTGTCGTATACATTCTACGAAATTGACCTGCCCGAGGGCTATGCAGCCCTGGACGCGCAGGCAGATACAAATACGAACTAACGCCTTTAGGTGAGGGACACTGATGGCACACGCAAAAGACCATGATTACCACATTCTGAACCCCTCAATCTGGCCGCTTGTCGGCGCGATTGGAGGTTTTGTGATGCTGTTCGGAGCCGTCCTGTGGATGCATGGCATTACGCCATGGATGTTCTGGGCCGGTTTGGTGGCTGTTCTGTACACCATGTTTGCCTGGTGGTCCGAAGTCGTGGTCGAAAGCCGCCAGGGCGATCACACGCCGGTCGTGCGCATCGGCCTGCGCTATGGCTTCATCCTGTTTGTGATGTCCGAGGTGATGTTCTTCTTTGCCTGGTTCTGGTCGTTCTTCAAGCATCGGATGTATCCGATGTATGACTATGCGGGCACCGAATACATCCAACCGGATATCCATGCGGTTGACCCGTTCCACTTGCCTCTGATCAACACTCTGGTCCTGCTACTGTCGGGTTGTGCTATCACCTGGGCGCACCATGCGTTGGTGCATGACAACGACCGCAAGGCTCTGATCAACGGTCTGGCAATCGGTATCGTTCTGGGCATCGCCTTTACCGCGCTGCAGGCGTTTGAATATTACGAGTTGCTGGCCCACGAAGACTGGGTCTTCGGCGGCGATCAGTTCTACTCGAACTTCTTCATGGCGACGGGTTTCCACGGCGCACATGTGATCATCGGCACGATCTTCCTATCGGTCTGTCTGATCCGTGCGCTAAAGGGCGACTTTACCCCCGAAAAACACGTGGGTTTCGAGGCTGCCGCTTGGTACTGGCACTTTGTTGACGTTGTCTGGCTGTTCCTGTTCTTCGCCGTCTACATCTGGGGTCAGGCCCCACTGATGTAACGCCGGTCAGGTGATCCAATTGCAAAAGCCGCCCTTTGGGGCGGCTTTTTCTCTATCCGGGGCGCAAGATTGCGCCCCACACAATTGCGTGGTTGCATTTCAGTGCAGACGCCCCTTAACAAGACGCCGGTTCCTGCAACGAGCGATAATCTAATATGCGCCGTACTTTGTTTCTGCTGATCTTCGGTTTCGCTGGTTTGGGCGCGCTGTTGTCGCTGGGTATCTGGCAGGTGCAGCGCTTGGCCTGGAAACAGGGGGTGCTGGCTGAAATCGACGCGCGCATTTCCGCCGCTCCGATTGACCTGCCGTCACAGATTTCCGAAAGCGAACACAAATACCTGCCAGTTTCGGTCTCTGGGGAAATGCAGCCTGGCGAGATCCACATTCTGGTCTCGGTCAAGCAGGTCGGTGCCGGATATCGTATCATCCAGTCGTTCAGCACCGAGGATCGGACCATTCTGGTGGACCGGGGGTTTGTACCCACGACGGCCAAACAGACCGACCGTTTGACAGGCCCGATGGAAGTGACAGGCAACCTGCATTGGCCCGATGAGATCGACAGCTACACGCCCGAGGCCGATATCGACAGCAACATCTGGTTCGCCCGAGACCTGCCCAATCTGGCAGCCGCTCTGGGGGCCGAGCCGATTCTGCTGATCGCCCGTTCTCAGACCGATCCGGGCGTGACTCCGCTGCCGGTCGACACGGCCGGCATTCCCAATGATCACCTGCAATATGCAATCACATGGTTTGGATTGGCCCTCGTCTGGGCCGCGATGACCGGATACTTCCTGTGGCGCAATCGCGCCCCTTCTGAGAGTGACCCGCAATGAAATACATCTCGACCCGTGGCCAAGCGCCTGAACTGAGCTTTGAAGAGGCGATGCTGACCGGGCTGGCCCGTGATGGTGGCCTGTACCTGCCGGCTGAAATCCCGACGCTCAGCCATGACGAGATCGCCGCCATGGCCGGTCTGTCCTACGAGGAGATTGCGTTCCGCGTGATGTGGCCCTATGTCAGCGGCTCCTTCGCCGAGGATGAGTTCAAACAGATCATCGCCCGCGCCTATGAAGGTTTCGGCCATGACGCCCGCGCGCCTTTAAAGCAGCTGAACGAAAACCACTTCCTGTTGGAGCTGTTCCACGGGCCAACGTTGGCCTTCAAGGATTTTGCCATGCAGTTGATCGGTCAGCTGTTCCAGGTGGCCCTGAAACGCCGCAATGACCGCGTAACCATTGTTGGCGCGACCAGTGGCGATACCGGCTCGGCCGCGATTGAGGCATTCCGGGGGCTGGATGCGGTGGATGTTTTCATCCTCTATCCGCATGGACGGGTGTCTGAGGTGCAGCGCCGCCAGATGACCACGCCTGCGGACAGCAATGTGCACGCGCTGGCGGTGGATGGTGATTTTGACGATTGCCAGGCTGCGCTGAAGGATATGTTCAACGATTTCGATTTCCGGGATGAGGTCAAACTGGCCGGAGTGAACTCGATCAACTTTGCCCGCGTTCTGGCGCAGATCGTCTACTACTTCTCAGCCGCTGTCAGCCTTGGCGCGCCGCATCGCAAAGTCAGCTTCACCGTCCCGACCGGCAATTTCGGGGACATCTTCGCAGGCTATCTGGCCAAACGTATGGGCCTGCCCATCGACCGTTTGGTCGTTGCGACCAACCAGAACGACATTCTGCACCGCTGCCTGTCGGGTGAAGGGTATTTCAAGGGCGAGACCATCCCCTCGATCAGCCCGTCGATGGACATTCAGGTCAGCTCAAACTTCGAACGCGCGCTTTATTCTGCCTATAACGAGGATGGTAGCGCGGTCGCTCAGTTGATGGATGAGCTGAAAGCCGGTGGCTTCAACGTCAGCCAAGGCGCGATGGAGGCGCTGCGTGAGAGCTTTGATTCGGGGCGCGTGTCCGAAGATGAGACGCTTGGGACGATCAAACACACTCTGGCCCATAGTGCCGAGCTGGTCTGCCCGCATTCGGCCATCGGCATCAAAGTGGCCGAGGATCACCGCGCAGCGGATGTGCCGATGATCACTTTGGCCACCGCGCACCCCGCGAAATTTCCGGCGGCGGTCGAGAAGGCGAGCGGGGAACATCCGCCTCTTCCATCCCGCATGTCTGATCTGTATGAACGTCCGGAACGGGTGACGCGGATTGCCAATGATCTGGGTGCCCTCGAGGATCATATCAGAAGGCATATCGCTGAGTGACAGTCAGACAGGACCAGCTGAAGAACGGCTTTCGTATCGTCAGTGAACATATGCCGGGGCTGCAATCGGCGGCCATCGGCATCTGGGTAACCGCCGGCGGGCGGCATGAGCGGATCGAACAGAACGGGATCGCGCATTTCCTTGAGCATATGGCGTTTAAGGGAACCGAGCGGCGTTCTTCACTGCAAATCGCCGAGGCGATCGAAGATGTAGGTGGGTACATCAACGCCTATACCTCGCGCGAGGTGACGGCCTATTATGCGCGCGTTCTGAAGCACGATGTGGCGCTGGCGATGGATGTGATCGGTGACATTGTCCTGAACCCGGTTTTCGACCCGCGTGAGATCGAGGTTGAACGTGGCGTGATCCTGCAGGAAATCGGACAGGCCTATGACACGCCCGACGATGTGATTTTCGACTGGCTGCAGGAACAAAGCTATCACGATCAGCCACTGGGCCGTACCATCCTCGGTCCGTCGGAACGGGTGAGTTCCTTCTCGCGAGAGGACCTTTCAGGCTTCGTGGCCGAGCACTATGGTCCCGAACAAATGATCCTGTCTGCGGCAGGCGCCGTCGACCATGACGCGCTGATGAAAATGGCTGAAGAGATGTTCGGTCATCTGCAACCGCGCAAAGGTCTGATCCCCGAAGCCGCTCGGTTCACCGGCGGTGAGGCACGGCAGGAGAAAGAGCTAGAGCAGGCGCATTTTGCGTTGGCGCTGGAAAGCCCAGGCTATCGCGATGACGGGATCTATACCGCTCAGATCTATTCGACGGCGTTGGGCGGCGGTATGTCTTCGCGCCTATTCCAGGAAGTGCGCGAGTCGCGCGGGCTTTGCTACACGATCTTTGCGCAGACCGGGGCCTATGCGGATACCGGCACGACCACGATTTACGCGGGTACGTCGGCAGATCAGGTCGCAGAGCTGGCAACGATCACAATAGACGAGATGAAGCGCGCGGCCGATGATATGAGCGAAGAAGAGGTCGCCCGCGCCCGTGCGCAGATGAAAGCCGGGATGCTGATGGGGCTGGAAAGCCCCTCGAACCGGGCTGAGCGTCTTGCGCGTCTGGTGCAGATCTGGGGGCGGGTGCCCTCGCTTGAGGATACTGTTGCCAAGATCGACGCGGTCAGCACCGAGGACGTGCGGGCCTTTGCCGAACAGATGGCAGCACGCGCGCCAGCCGCTTTGGCGTTGTATGGTCCTGTCTCTGGTGCGCCTTCACTGTCTGATCTGCAGGAGAGGCGTGCGGCGTGATGCTTTTGGGCAGACGCAAGCTGAAACTCGAAACCGAGCGGCTGAGCTTGCGACCGCCCGTGCATTCCGATTTCGGCACCTGGACTGCGTTGCGCCGGGCGTCGAAAGATTATCTCACGCCGTGGGAGCCGATTTGGGCTAAGGACCACCTGAGCCGGAAGTCCTTTACTAACCGGGTCTATTGGGCCCAGCGGTCTGTGGCCAGTGGCACTGCAATCCCGCTGTTTTTGTTTCGACGCGAAGATGATGTGCTGGTGGGTGCGATCACGCTGGACAATATTCGGCGCGGCCCTGCGCAGGCTGGCACGTTGGGCTATTGGACAGGTCAGGCCTTTGCGCGCAACGGGTATATGCGCGAAGCGATTGGCGCGATGGTGCACCACGCTTTCACGCGGCTGGATCTGAGCCGGATTGAAGCGGCTTGCCTGCCCGAGAATGCAGCCTCTCGGGGATTGTTGGAAAGTTCCGGGTTCAAATATGAAGGCGTTGCGCAATCGTATTTGCAGATCAATGGCCGGTGGCGGACGCATGTGTTGTATGCCAGCTTACGATCAGACCGGCGCGGTAAGACCGACACGGGGTAGGGGCTCTGCCCCCGTCGCGGCAAGCCGCGCCTCCCCCGGGATATTTTTGGCCAAATGAAGCAGGGGATCGATGGCGCGGAGCCGGTGGTGTTTCGTGAGGGTGGGACCGCGCTGCAAAAAGGCATGACTTGGTGGCGTTCTGCGCTACAGTTGGAACATGCGCTGGTTTGTTGCGGCATTGATGGTAATTTCAGGCGGGGCGGTTGCGCAGGAACGGCGGCCAAGCCATTGCATCGCCATCGCTGATGCGGCACCTGGAATTGAATATATTTACAAGGCCGCCTGGCAGGACCCTGTGCCGGAGTATTCGGTGCGGATCAGCTATGTGGCGCATGCGTCGTTTTTGATCCAAACGCGAGGCGGCTTGAACGCTGTCACAGATTTCACTGGTTTCATCGGTGGCGCCGATCTGATCCCGGACGTCGTCACAATGAACCATGCGCATAGCACGCATTGGACGGCAAACCCTGATCCTGCAATCCCGCATGTCCTGCCGGGATGGGGGGAATTTGGTCAGGGCATTGATCATCACCTTGATCTGGGTGAATTGCTTGTGCGGAATGTTTCTACCGATATTCGGTCTGCCTATGGCGGGGTTGAGGAGCGGGGGAATTCGATCTTTGTATTCGAAGTCGAGGGCCTTTGCATCGGCCATTTGGGGCATCTGCACCATGTACCATCAGACGCGCAATTTGCGGCCCTTGGGCGGCTGGATGTGGTCATGGCTGCCGTGGATGGGGGCACGACCATGCCTTTGCCGGATATGATTGCGGTTCTGAAGCGGCTGGAAAGCTCGGTCATCATTCCGATGCATTGGTTTTCCGGTTTCTCGCTGGATCGGTTCCTGGTGGATATCCGGGATGATTTCCCGGTTGTGCGCGAGGGCGTATCGGAGATCACCGTCTCACTGCGCACGTTGCCGGATCGGCCAACCGTTGTGGTGCTTGAACCGGAATATCTGATTGATCTGGAATAAGGCTTGTGGGTGCTGCGCACCTTGGGCAAGTAAGAACAATGACCCTGAACTCCGCCGATGACCGAATTGCCGACCTGATCCGGGCCTCTGTAGGCATTGATGTGCTGCGCCCGATCGAAGAGCGGTATCTGGAAGAACCGCGCGGTCGATTTGCCGGGCAGGCGGGGCTGCTGGCGTTACCGCGCACGGTTGAGGAGGTATCGGCGCTTGTCCGCTTGGCGTTTGACGAGGCAGTTGCCGTTCTGCCTTATGGTGGCGGCACAGGTTTGGTTGGCGGGCAGGTGATGAGCGATGGTCCAGCGCCGCTGTTGATATCGTTGGAGCGCATGACCGCGATCCGAGAGGTCTATCCTAAGGAAAATGTCATGATCGTCGAAGCAGGTGCCATTTTGTCGGATGTTCAGGCCGCGGCTGAGGCGGTGGAACGGTTGTTTCCCTTATCGCTGGCCGCGCAGGGCTCTTGCCGGATTGGTGGCAATCTTGCGACCAACGCCGGTGGTGTCAATGTGCTGCGCTATGGGAACGCCCGCGATCTGTGTCTTGGTCTTGAAGCCGTATTGCCAAGTGGGGAGATCTGGCATGGTCTTAGCCGATTGCGGAAGGACAATACCGGTTATGATCTGCGCAACCTTCTGATCGGGTCCGAAGGAACGTTGGGGATCATTACGGCGGCGTCACTGAAGCTGTATCCGCAACCCGCGGCAACTGGGACGGCGATGTTTCAGGTGGCCTCTCCCGCGGCTGCGATTGACTTGCTCGCCGTAGCGCGGGATCAGGTGGGCGAGGTGGTCAGCACATTCGAACTGGTCCATCGGCAGGGGTTTGACTTTCTGGCAGAGGTTTTGCCGGATGTACGCCAGCCCTTTGAAACCGCGCCGGATTGGTCGGTTTTGATCGAATTGGGGCTGCCGAAGGGGCAGGATCCCATTGAGGCGCTGGAAGCCTTGTTCAGTACCGCAAACGCAAGGGGTTTGGTCGATGACGGGGTGGTGGCGCAAAGCGAAACTCAGCGCCAGGAGCTTTGGGCTGTTCGTGAACGTATTCCCGAAGCCAATCGCCTGATTGGGTCAGTGTCCAGCCATGACATTTCTGTGCCGATCTCGGCAATCCCTGAGTTCATCCAGCACGGAGCCGAGATCATCAACGCATTGGGCCCATTCCGCATCAATTGTTTTGGTCATCTGGGGGATGGCAATCTACATTACAACGTGTTTCCTCCCAAGGGACAAAACCGTTCGGACTTTGCAGAAGATCGCATGGTGATCAAACAGGCCGTTCACGAGCTCGTCCAAGCGTTTGAGGGCTCGGTGAGTGCAGAACATGGCGTCGGGCGGTTGAAGACGGATGATCTGGAACGATTTTCCGATCCAGCCAAATTGTCTGCAATGCGTACGATCAAGGCAGCCATGGACCCTAAAGGGATCATGAACCCGGGCGCGGTTCTCAAGGCATGATCACGGCCCAGGTATGAACGGGCCGTGATCCAAAGTCGCTTACGACGCCGGCAGGATCACCTTGTCGATGACGTGGATGACGCCGTTTGACGTTTCAATGTCGGCCTGAACCACATTTGCGTCATTGACCATCACGCCCGAATCCAGATCGATGGTGATATCGCCGCCTTGAACGGTGGCTGCGGTCATGTCGTCAGACAGATCGCCAGACATCACTTTGCCCGGAACAACGTGATAAGTCAGAACTGCCACCAGTTGGTCTTTGTTTTCCGGCTTCAGCAGGTCTGCAACCGTGCCCTCGGGCAGGGCCGCAAAGGCCTCATCTGTTGGGGCAAACACGGTGAACGGGCCTTCACCTTTCAGCGTTTCAACCAGTTCGGCGGCTTGCACAGCAGCAACGAGTGTTTCAAAGCTGCCAGCTGCGACAGCGGTGTCCACGATGTCTTTGCCGTGACCATCGGCAATGGCCGAGGTGCTGAAAAGGATTGTTGCGACACTTGCGGCGGCGAATTTGCGGAACATAACGTAGTCTCCCTAAATTGGGATGCTCTCAGTAGCATCACACGGGATACGTTCAGCTGAGGAAAAAGATCACAGCAAACGTGCAAAGAATTGGCTTGAAAACCGCCTTACCCGGGCTAAGCCAGCGCCATTTCAAATTTCCACTCAAAAATAAGTGATTTCTTTCGGGTCAGAGCCCTTCGAACTCACACAGAACATGCACATCCATTCCCATCTCTTCCAGCACTTTTCGGCCGCCAAGTTCGGGCAGGTCGATAATGAAAGAGCACGAGACAATCTCGCCCCCCAAACGTTCGATCAACTTGATCCCGGCAGCAGCGGTGCCGCCGGTAGCCAGCAGATCGTCGACCACAAGGATTTTCTCGCCCGGTTGGATGGCGTCATCGTGAATCTCGACGATGGCTTCGCCATATTCCAGCTTGTAGTCCTGACTGATTGTGGTGCCGGGCAGCTTGCCCTTTTTGCGAATGGGTACAAATCCAACGCTCAGCTGATGCGCAATTGCGCCGCCCAAAATGAACCCTCGCGCTTCAAGCCCGACGACTTTATCAATGCGCTCACCTGCGTAAGGGTGCAGCATTTGGTCGATGGCCATGCGAAAGCCACGTGGGTCGGCAAACAGGGTCGTCACATCGCGGAACATGATCCCTTCGTGCGGGAAATCGACGATGGTCCGGATGTAATCTTTGACCGTTTTGGTTCTGGACATGAGGCAACCCTTTGGCGACAAAACACCCGGCGGTGTTTGGCCTATCAGGGCTAACCATGCAAGAAAAGACTGCGCGATTGTGCCTATTTGCGGCTTTTAGAAACGGCGTTTGGCAGGCTGTAGTAGCGGTACAAAGCAGCCGGCAGCCACGACAGGTGTGGTTTGCGCCAATTGCGCTGATCTCGCAAAAGAAATGCTTGGGCGGTATGAAGGTTCATTGCCATAATCCTTTTTTTATTGTTAGGTGCACGATATCTACAACCTCTATGCTGTGTATATACATTGCATCGCGTAGAGAATCAAGGTTTTGACGGGAATAAGACGCGTGGCGAAGAAAGACGGTAAAGGTTCTACTAAGAAAAACAGTCAGTTAGTGCTGCGTCTGGATAAGGATGAACGCGATGCATTTGTTGAGCTGTGCAAAGAGCTGGACACCTCGGCCGCACGCGAAATTCGCCGCTTCATTCGCGGTTTCATGAAAGAAAATGCCGAAGACTAGCCTAGGCTGGGCGGCGCAAGACAGCGGTCGCCAGCCCCATTCCGATCAACGCGACCCCTCCGAACCGTGTCAGGGCAGTGATCACACCTACGCGTCCCACCATCATTCGCAACCGATCTGCCAGCAACGCATAGGCCAGTGCATTCAGCGCGGCGAGGCCGACGAAAGTAGCGATCAGGATGACAAACTGAGGACCCAGCGGGTCTGTGGGGCGTATGAACTGTGGCACAAAGGCGATGAAGAACGCGATGGATTTCGGGTTCAGGGCCGTGACAGCGGCGGCGTGTCCAAAAACGCTGCGCGCAGTGACATCGCGGCCCGTTTCCACCGGGGCTAGCCCGCCGGACGGCGCGCTGCGCAGCAGCTTGATCCCAAGCCAAACCAGATAGGCTGCGCCGATCCACTTCAGAATGGAAAAGAGCGTGGCCGACGCCAGCACCAAAGCGCCCAAGCCCAACAGCGATGCTGTCATGGCAATCAAATCGCCCAAAGCCACCCCGGTCGCCGAAGCCACCGCCACGCTGCGCCCTTTGGACAGAGCGTAGCTGAGCACAAGCAGAACGGTCGGTCCTGGAATAAGAAGCAGGGCGGTGGATGCGGCAACGAAAGCCAGCCAGAGGTCTAGGGACATGTATCAACCTATTTCTGAAAGCAATGGCATCAGCTAGGGCTCTACTAGCCCCAAAGTCAACCTGAAGAACCCCGCCAAACCAAGCCAGGTTTGGGCAAGATTCGCCTATTGTCTACACATATGCTAAATTAGCCTCCTATTTTAAGGTGGAGATTTTAGTATGAAACGTTTTGCAGTGGGGCTTTTGCTCCTGACTTTGTTTGTTCCAGAACATGTTGCTGCTGATGGCTGTCCCGAGGGATACTCGGACTGCGGAGGTAATTTATGCTGCCCCACGGTGCAGCCATGAAACTGTCATCTGTACTGGAAACCCTACGCAAGCGCGCGGTCTACTTGGTGGTTGTGGCGGGAATAATCGCGGTGTTTTCGTTCTGCGCACCCTTGATCCTTGACGCGGATGAGGCTGACTTGCGCTATGATCGGAACAGTATCCCGGCCAATTGGCTGGGCAGCCCAAAACCGGGTGATGCATATGCGTTTGATCACTCGACAGGAGAATTTGCGTCGATCAAGCTGTGCACGTTGCATATGGCGGATGACTACCCGATCGCACCGGTCAGTTTTGCTGGCATCAACGAATGGGGAAAAGGCCTGAATGATGCGATTTCGCAAGTTGGACAGTTTGTTGGCGAGAAGATTCTGGCTGGCATGAACCTGGAGGACGCAGATGTCGTCTGGGAGTTCAACAAGATCTATCGCAGCGATGAACTGAATTCAAAGCTGGAACGCAGTTGTCTGGCCCGCGTGATCGAGCATGTGCGGATGCCGGATCAGTCTGTGTTCATCGTAGATATGGTCTATTTTGATCGGGACACTCCGGATCAGCCCGCACTTGTGCAATTGTCACGCTCCAGCATTATCCCAAAGGATTGCGGTGCGCTGTGTGTTAAGACTGCGCCCAAACATCAGGTGCTTAGGATCAGCTGGTTGACGCGAAAGAAAGCCGATTGGGAACTGGTGCGCATCGAATAGCCAGGCTGGCGTGATCGAAACGGTTATTGATAGCCTAAAGAACCCGGCCTGCCACCGCATCCAGCTTGGACAGCAAGGCAGGATCACGCTTCTCTGGGGCCGTCAGGATCGCATATTCCAGCGCCCTGTCGCAGCCATGCGGGCAGGGCGCGCGCTCAGCCCCTAGCAAAGTGGGCAAGCCTTTGACCAGCGCCCGGCCTTTCTCGGCATTGCCGGTCAGGGTTTCGATGATTGAGGTGACATCGACCTCGCCGTGGTCCGGATGCCAGCTATCATAGTCCGTCACCATCGCAATCGAGGCATAACAAAGCTCGGCCTCACGGGCGAGTTTTGCCTCGGGCATATTGGTCATTCCAATCACATCACAACCCCATTGCTCGCGATACATCTTGGATTCGGCAAGGGTTGAGAACTGGGGCCCCTCCATCACCAGATAAGTACCGCCGCGGTGGATGGTGATGCCTGCGGCCTTGCCGGCTGTCTCACATGCATCGCTCAGCCGTGGGCACGTTGGGTGGGCAACGCTGACATGGGCTACACAACCTGTGCCAAAGAAGCTTTTATCACGCGCAAAGGTCCGGTCGATGAACTGATCGACGATCACGAAATCTCCGGGTGCCATGTGTTCCCGAAACGAACCGCAGGCCGAGACCGAGATGACATCAGTCACCTTTAGACGCTTCAGAGCGTCGATATTCGCACGATAGGGCACCTCGGTTGGTGAATGCACGTGCCCACGTCCGTGACGAGGTAGAAAGGCCATCTCGACGCCGTTCAGCGATCCGGTAAGGATCTGATCCGAGGCGGCACCCCAAGGGGTATCAACCGTGACCCATTCTGCATTTTCCAGCCCATCGATGTCATAAATGCCCGATCCTCCGATGACGGCGATTTTGGTTTGGGTCACGTTCGGCCTCCGATGCGAATTTCTGATACCCGATTTCTGCGGGGCGGCGCGCGAATTGGCAAGTGCAGTCAACTGTTTGTGTGCAACACCGGGCAAACCTTACCAAGCCATGCATCTAGCGCATAGCGGGTTCCCGATAATGCGGTATCTCAGCCGGGGCTTACCCGGTAGAAGGCCCCTTTCGCGCGAACATAACGACCCACAGGACCGTCCCATGCCCCGAGCCATGCTGGCAAGCTTTGCCAACCGTATAGCCAAACCCGATCTGCGTTGGGTACCGGATGAGGGGTTGACCGTCTCGCGCCTGCGGATCGAGCTGTTGTCAGGTCTGACCGTTGCGCTGGCGTTGGTTCCGGAAGCCGTAGCTTTTGCGTTTGTTGCAGGCGTTCATCCGCTTGTGGGCCTCTACGCGGCCTTCCTAGTCGGTCTGATCACCGCCCTGATCGGTGGCCGCCCCGGTATGATTTCGGGTGCAACGGGCGCTTTGGCCGTGGTCATGGTGGCCTTGGTGGCGCAGCATGGGGTCGAATATCTGTTCGCGACCGTTGTTCTGATGGGCATCTTGCAGGTCATCGCAGGTGCAATGCACTGGGGCCGTTTCATACGTCTTGTGCCCCACCCGGTGATGTTGGGCTTTGTGAACGGTCTGGCCATCGTGATCTTTTTGGCCCAGATGGGTCAGTTCAAAGTACCCGGCACCATGGAAAACACCGGCCACGGTATGAGTGGCGGTGAATGGCTTTCGGGGCTTCAGCTCTACACCATGCTGGGTCTTGTGGCGCTGACCATGGCGGTGATCTGGGTGATGCCGCGCATCACGCGCATCATTCCTGCGCCTCTGGCCGGTATTCTGGTCGTTGCGGCGCTTGTGATCGGTTTGGGTCTGGATGTTCCGCGCGTTGGCGATTTAGCGTCAATCGAGGGTGGCCTGCCCGCTTTCCACATTCCGATGGTTCCGCTGAACTGGGACACCTTTGAGATCATTCTACCCTACGCTGTTATTCTGGCAGCCATCGGCTTGATCGAATCCCTGCTGACCCTGAACCTCGTTGGCGAGATCACCGGCAAACGCGGTGGAGCCTCGCAGGAATGCATCGCACAAGGCGCGTCGAATATCGTAACTGGTTTTTTTGGCGGCATGGGCGGCTGCGCGATGATCGGGCAGTCGATGATCAACGTAAAATCCGGTGGTCGCACGCGGATTGCAGGGATCGCTGCGGCTTTGTTCCTGCTGATCTTTATCCTATTTGCCTCGCCTTTGATCGAACAAATCCCGCTGGCCGCACTGGTTGGCGTGATGTTCATGGTGGTGATTGGCACCTTCGCCTGGAACTCGTTCAAGATCATGCGGAAGGTGCCGTTGACGGATGCCTTCGTCATCGTGCTGGTGACGGTTGTGACAGTGATGGAAGACCTCGCCGTAGCAGTGGTTGTCGGTGTAATCGTCTCGGCACTGGCCTATGCGTGGAACAACGCCAAGCGCATCCATGCTGTCACTCGCGACTCGGAGACTGAAAAAGGGGCCAAGGTTTATGAAATCCAAGGCCCGCTGTTTTTCGGATCGTCTGACGGTTTTGTAGAACTGTTCGATGTGTCAAACGACCCAGACACCGTGATTGTGGATTTCGCCGAGAGCCGGGTTGTGGATCAATCGGCTTTGCAAGCCATCGAAAACATCGCTGGCAAGTACGAGGCTGCAGGCAAATGCGTCATGCTGCGCCATCTCAGCCGTGACTGCCACAGGCTGCTCAATAAGGCCGGTCACCTGATGGTCGATAGCGACGATGACCCGGATTATGGTCTGGCCGTGGATTACTCTGTCCGCACCGGAATTCTGGGCGGACACTGATCCTAAAAGGCGGCCACAATGGCCGCCTTTTTCTTAACGAACGATACGTTCCAAGGCATCAACATCGCCTGAAATCAGCGCATCTTCGGCGCGCTTGATCTGTTCGGCGGGCCAATTCCACCACTCCAAGGCAAGCAACCGCTCGATGATGTCGGACGGAAACCTAAACTTCCGAACCTCGGCAGGGTTACCCGTTGCGATGCCATATGGCGGGATCGTGCCGCGCACCACCGATCCGGCACCAATGATCGCCCCGTCCCCTATCCTCGCGCCCGGCAGGATCAGGGCACCGTAACCGATCCAGACATCATTGCCGATTACGGTGTCTCGCGTGTCTGGCTGATACTCCAACAGCTTCTCGGGATCAAAAACCGGGAAGGGATAGCACGTCACCCCATCCATCGCATGGTTGGCAGATGACGTTATGAATCGAACACCGTGGGCGAACTGACAGAACTTACCAATCACGAGGCGTTCGCGGGAAAATGGAAACAGAAACGGAGCCAGGCGAGCGGCCCAATCCGTTGGCGTGTCGAAATCCGAGGCATAGCTGTAGTCACCTGCTTCAATGCAAGGATGATCGATAGCCTGGTTCAGGAACACAGTACCCGGATGCTCGGTTCCATTGGGCAGGGTCACCGGGTATCGGCGTAAGGCGTGGGGCAGGGGCATTATTCATCGGGCCTAGATAGGCTGAACACTTCGGACACCACGGAATAGTCGCGGTATCCAAGTCGTGCCAGGGGTTGAAACGAGGTCACGTCGAACTTGCCATCCTTCATACAGTCATCGCGTAAATGCACGCCGATAACCTCGCCGAAAACAACTCGGTTTGCTTCGCCTGGTAGGGTGACGATCTGGGTCAGATTGCACTCGAGCGCAGCCGGAGCATTGGCGACTCGCGCGCAGGGAATGGTCTGGCATTCAACGGGCGTCAGGCCTGCATGGTGAAACTCATCCGTGTCCTTCGGCAGTGCGGCTGAGCTTGCGTTCATGGCATCCTGATGGGCCTGAGCCACAATGTTCACGCAGAACACACCGGTTGCTTCGATATTAGCAACGCTGTCTTTGGTTCCATCCTGATCCGGCTTAGACGCCGTCGAGGCGAACATGACCTGCGGCGGGTTATAGGCGACAGCGTTGAAGAAGGAGTAAGGGGCCAGATTGTTGATCCCATCAGCACTGCGCGTTGATATCCACCCGATCGGGCGAGGGGTGACGATGGCGTTAAATGGATTATGCGGCAGTCCGTGGCCGTCTTCGGGGCGATAGAACATATGGTCTCCAAGCGTTTGCCCAAGGCGTATCGAAGTGCTAGGGCGAATGCCAGCAAGGAAAAGAGGGCAGGCGTGCAGCAATTCGGGATCAGGCCGGAAGAGCCGGACGATTGGTGGGAGGTTGAAGCCCTTTATGACCTGTGCTTTGCACCGGGGCGCGAAGCGCTGTCTTCCTATCGCTTGCGCGACGATGTCCCGCCTGTTTCCGGGCTCTCTATGGTCGCGCGCGATGGGCAAGGCATTCTAGCGGGTGCGATCCGGTTCTGGCCGGTCCATGTCGGCACAGAAGATGCGCTGCTATTGGGGCCAGTCGCGGTACACCCCACGCGCCAAGGTGAAGGTTTGGGCGGGTATCTAATCCACGCCGGTCTCGAGGCCGGGCGCGATCTGGGATGGCAGCGCGTCATGCTGGTAGGTGACGAGCCTTATTACTCTCGCTTCGGTTTTGCCCGGCTGAGAGGTGTCGAGATGCCACCGCCAACGAACCCGGATCGTATTCTCGGGTTGGATTTAATCCCTGAAGGATGGGCTAATGTGGCGGGTTTCGTCACAAGATGGACACGCTGACCTATTGAAACTCTGACTGCAAACCCCGATCTGTTCAAAGAACGGAGGGATCAGATGCAGGACGTGGTTCTTGTTGAAGACATAGATGCCGAGGCAGAGCTGGACCGCTTGGCGCAGCACTATAGAACTGCGGGCGGTGCCGGGGTTCGACTACTGAACGCACTGGGTGGGTCGGCTGAATCCCTGATTGACCAATTGCCTGAACCCGTACGTCAAGGCCTGACCGGAGCGACCGAGAGCGCTTTGTGGTTGGCCATTCAGGCGGCGCAAGGTTCAAGGCGCGCTGTACCGGATCAGGAGCCATGGGTGAATACGGCGGTTACAACCGCGATGGGCGCGGCAGGTGGTATTGGCGGCCTATCGACGTCATTGGTTGAACTGCCGGCAACCACTGCAATGTTGTTGCGCTCAATTCAGGGCGCGGCCGCGCGCGAAGGCTTTGACCCGGCTGAGGAAAACGTCAAATTCGATTGCGTTCGCGTTTTGTCAGCAGCAGGCCCATTGTCATATGATGACGGGGCTGATTTGGGGTTCTTTTCCGTGCGCTTGACGCTGACCGGACCAGCCATGCAGCGCCTGATCGCAGCGGTTGCGCCGCGGCTATCGATCGTTCTGGGGCAAAAACTTGCCGCGCAGTCGGTACCGCTGCTGGGGGCACTCGCAGGTGGCGGAACAAACTATATCTATACCCGCTACTATCAGCAGATCGCGCATGTTCATTTTGGTCTGCGCCGATTGGCGATTGATGCCGATATTCCGCACGATCAACTGGTTCGGATGCTGTCGTCCAGAATGTAGCCCGAGGCCAGAAACCTTGGCTTGAACCGCATGATGTGGTATCAAAAACTATCAGGTTCGCAAAATAGGACAAAAATCAGCGACCTGACAGACAGGCTTGAACCTCTTGTGAAAGGGATTGTCGCGATGAACGCCCGGCTTTCATCCGAGCTATGGCATGGTGTGGAAAATCTTGCGATTTTACCGCAAGCAGCTGCCTTATGTTATCGGGTTGAGCTGGGTCGGCCGGAGGTTCTTTTGATCACGACACGGCAAACCCGGCGATGGATCATCCCCAAAGGCTGGCTGATGCCCGGATTGACGGCGGCCGAAACCGCTACGCAGGAAGCCTGGGAGGAGGCGGGTGTTGTCGGAAAATGCGGTGACCAATCGCTGGGACAGTTCCCTTTTGTAAAGATGCGACCCAGAAAAGGGCCTGTTTTGTGTATGGTTGACGTGTATCCGATGCACGTGAAATCCTTGGCGCAGGAATTTCCGGAAAAAGGGCAGCGCAAGCGGCAATGGTGTTCGCTGAAAAAAGCAGCGTCCAAGGTGGCCTCGCCTGAGCTTGCCGTCATTTTACGCAGCTTTAAGTCCGGCCTGCATTGATCATCCTTTTGTAGGGCTTGATATTGTCTTGCCGGTCGGTATCTATTCGGCCATCGCTTTTTTGGGTGAAAAATGATTCAATACGCGTTGAAATGCGTCGAAGGCCACACATTCGACAGCTGGTTCCAGTCCGCCGAAGCGTTTGACAAGCTGGCGGCAGCAGGTCTTCTGACTTGTGCGGTCTGCGGATGCTCGCAAGTGGAAAAAGCAATCATGACACCACGGGTACGCCCCGCACGTAAGGCCGCGCCCAAACCCGACGCAACAGCGCCCGCCGGATCCGGTGACATCAGTGTGGCGACACCCGCGCCTGAGATAGAGAAAGCGCTGGCCGAGCTGCGCCGCAAGGTCGAGGAAAACTCGGACTATGTTGGTAAAGATTTTGCCAGCGAAGCCCGAAAGATGCATTTGGGCGACGCACCCGAACGATCGATCTATGGCGAGGCCAAGCCAGATGAGGCGAAAGCGCTGATCGAAGATGGCGTGCCCGTCGCCCCGTTGCCCTTTGTGCCCAGCAGAAAGACGAATTGATCTATGCATCTACTGATTACCGGAGCCAATCGCGGAATCGGAAAGGCTCTGGCGGATCAATATCGCGCTGAGGGTCATAATGTCACCGGCACGGCCCGCGACAATAGTGCTGAAATACAGTTGGATGTCTCAGATAGCGCGCATCATCAGGCGATGGCGCGGCAGCTAGAAGGTCAACCGCTGGATCTGCTGATCTGCAATGCAGGCGTTTATCTTGACAAGGGTCAGGGCCTCGATGGCTATCCGGCAGACATGTGGGCACAGAGCTTTGCGACGAATGTCACCGGTGTTTTTCTAACCATTCAGGCTTTGCTACCAAATTTAAAGGCCGCTGGCGGCAAAATCGCTATTCTCTCATCACAAATGGCATCACACTCGCGGGCGCCAGGTGGCAGTTACATCTACCGTGCTTCGAAGGCGGCAGCGTTGAATCTGGGACGTAATCTGGCGACCGATCTAAGGGCAGATGGCATTGCAGTCGGGATTTACCATCCGGGCTGGGTGCAGACGGATATGGGCGGATCGTCAGCCGATATTCACGTGGATGAGGCCGTTTCAGGCCTCATCAAACGCTTTGACGCGCTCTCATTGGACAATACCGGTTGCTTTGAGACCTATGATGGCCAGCCGCATGCTTACTGAGCGTTCAGCGCTGCCTTTGGCAGTTCATAAACCTCTCCGGGTTCGATGAATATGATCAGCAGATCACCGCGTGTTTCGTAGCTGAGTTTCGAAGGTGAACTACTGGAATCCGGCACGCCATCGGTGAAATAGATGTTGCGCACCTCGCCATTGCCCAAGGCCACCGCCAGGGTGGCGCTGCCATCATCGCGACGGCGCAGTTCCGCATTGCAGCTTTGCAGCGGGTCACCGGCATTGACCGCGCAAGGGACGGTACCCAAAGCGTTCTGACCATCGGTTCCTGCCACGCTTGCGACCTGCGCAATGGCGGGAGAGGATAGAAGGACGAAGGCGGCGACAAGGCGGAGCATAAATAACCTCTTGGAATGATTGCGAAGGACAGGCTGACACTGTGCCCACTGATTGTAAAGCAGCCCTGGGTCGCAGGCAAAGCCTGATTGCGCCCTTGCCCTTGATCCCCCCCTCGCATATGAGGCACGGAACTAACAGCCCAAGGCACGGAGACAGTTGGCCTCATGCCCGTACTCGTGATGAAATTCGGAGGCACATCGGTTGCCAATCTTGACCGTATCCGCCGCGCGGCAAAGCGTGTGGGCGTTGAGGTGGCCAAGGGATATGACGTGATCGTCATCGTCTCGGCCATGTCCGGCAAGACCAACGAACTGGTGGGCTGGGTGAATGAAACCTCACCGCTGTTCGATGCGCGTGAATATGACGCTGTGGTTTCCTCGGGCGAGAATGTGACCGCAGGTCTGATGGCGTTGACTCTACAGGAAATGGATATCCCGGCGCGCAGTTGGCAGGGTTGGCAGGTTCCGTTGTTGACCAATGGTGCTCATTCTTCGGCGCGGATCGAAGAAATCCCGACCGACAACCTGAACCAGAAGTTCGGGGAAGGCATGAAAGTCGCGGTTGTCGCCGGGTTTCAGGGCCTGAGCCCCGAAGGGCGTATCACAACGCTGGGCCGGGGTGGCTCAGACACGACGGCTGTGGCCTTTGCTGCCGCTTTCGAGGCCGAGCGCTGTGATATTTACACGGATGTGGACGGTGTTTACACGACCGACCCACGCATCTGCGAGAAGGCGCGCAAGCTTGAGAAAATCTCGTTCGAGGAAATGCTGGAACTGGCCTCACTGGGCGCAAAAGTTCTACAGACCCGCTCGGTCGAGTTGGCGATGCGCTATAAGGTGCGCCTGCGGGTGCTGTCCAGTTTTGAAGAACAATCCGACAATGCAGGCACGCTGGTCTGCGATGAGGAGGATATTATGGAATCCAATGTTGTGGCCGGTGTGGCCTATTCTCGCGACGAAGCCAAGATGACTGTGGTGTCGGTCGCCGACCGCCCAGGGATCGCGTCGATCATCTTTACCGCGCTCAGCGATGAGGGCGTCAATGTCGACATGATCGTACAGAATATTTCGGACGAAGGTCGCACAGACATGACCTTCTCGTGCCCGACCGATCAGGTCGCACGCGCAGAAAAAGCGCTGTTGGCGATCAAGGATGCGGGCGAGCTGAACTATGCCGAGCTGGTTGCCGATAATGACGTTTGCAAGGTCTCGGTGGTTGGAATCGGTATGCGCTCGCAATCCGGTGTTGCGGCCAAGATGTTCAAGATTCTCTCGGATGAGGGGATCAATATTAAGGTCATTACAACCTCTGAGATAAAAATTTCCGTTCTGGTGGATCGGAAATACATGGAACTTGCCGTTCAGGCACTGCATGATGCCTTTGAACTGGACAAGGCGGCCTGAGCATTTCAGCCAAAGGTCTTGCCTGACGCACTAATTTGGGTGGGCCATGGCGGACGGCACCGAAACTGAATCCCGCAAGCTGCTGGGACGGCTGCGCGAAGAAATGGCGAGCGAGGCCGCCGGACAGGAACGGCTTGACCGGATCACTCATCTGATCGCCGATAGCATCCGAGCCGAGGTGTGCTCGGTCTATCTGTTCCGAGACGAGGAAACGCTGGAACTCTGCGCAACCGAAGGCCTGTCGCCCGAGGCGGTGCATAAAACGCGGATGCGGATGGGCGAAGGGCTGGTCGGTCGTGTAGCCAAGTCTGGCAAGATCGTGAACACCGCCGACGCGCCATCGGCCAAAGGTTTTCGCTACATGCCGGAAACCGGTGAAGAACGGTTCTCGTCTTTTCTGGGTGTTCCGATACAGCGATTGGGCGAAAACCTAGGCGTACTGGTCGTTCAGTCGCGCGAGGCGCGCGAGTATTCTGCTGATGAGGTCTACGCTCTGGAAGTTGTCGCCATGGTGTTGGCCGAAATGGCCGAGCTGGGCGCGTTCGTCGGTGAAGGTGCGGCGCTGTCTCCATTGCACCAGCAATCCGTACTGCTGCGGGGCGGACCGGCGCAGGAAGGGTCAGCCGAGGGGCATGTCTGGCTGCACGAGCCGCGCGTCGTAATCACCAATCCGATTGCCGATGATCCACATCGAGAGCGTGAGCGGCTGGTCGAGGCGGTCGAAGAGTTGCGCGTTGGCGTCGACAAGATGTTGGAGATTTCTCAGGGCGGGGATTCTGACCAGCTGAAAGTGTTGGAAGCCTACAGGATGTTTGCGAATTCCAAAGGCTGGATGCGCCGGATGGAGGAAGACATTGCGCTGGGCCTTAGCGCCGAAGCGGCGGTTGAGAAAGAGCAATCGCAGGCGCGTGCCCGCATGGGGCAGGTGACTGATCCCTATCTGCGAGAGCGTCTGGCCGATCTGGATGATCTGTCCAACCGCCTGCTGCGGATCCTGACGGGGCAGGGTAAAACTGATAGTTCAGACCTGCCACCGGATCCGATTCTAATTGCGCGCAACATTGGCCCAGGCGATCTGTTGGAATATGGTCGCTCGCTGAAAGGGATTGTGCTTGAGGAAGGGTCTGTGGGCAGCCATGCGACCATCGTGGCACGTGCCTTGGCGATCCCATTGGTTGTCCATGTTGGGCGCATCACGACCGAGGCACTCAATGGGGATCATATCCTGGTCGATGGCGACCAAGGTGTTGTGCACCTGCGCCCCGAGGATACCGTGGTCAGCGCCTTCCGCGACAAGATCGCCATGCAGGCAAAAGCGCAGGAACGCTATGCCTCGATCCGTGAAACACCATGCGTGACACAGGACGGCGCACGGATGAATCTGGTGATGAACGCTGGTCTGATGGCAGACCTGCCGTCGCTGAATAATTCGGGGGCCGAAGGGGTTGGATTGTTCCGGACCGAGCTTCAATTCCTGGTCCGTAATCAGATGCCGAAACGGTCTGAACTTGTTACGCAATACCAACGCGTGCTGGACGCAGCAGGTGAGAAACGCGTGGTATTTCGCACGCTGGATATCGGGTCAGACAAAGTACTGCCCTATATGAAACATGTAGCCGAACCGAACCCCGCCCTTGGCTGGCGCGCGATCCGAGTGGGTCTTGATAAGCGTGGGGTCATGCGGATGCAATTGCAGGCGCTTATCCGCGCTGCGAATGGGCGGCCCTTAACGGTTATGTTCCCTTTTGTCGCGCAGGCCGATGAGTTCCGTGAAGCCCGATGGGAGGTCAACAAGACCATCGAGCGGGAAAAGCGACTGGGTCATGTGCTACCCGAAACGCTGGAAGTAGGTGCGATGCTCGAGACGCCGTCTTTGGGGTTTGCACCGCAGAAGTTCTTTGACGAAGTCGATTTCATTTCAATCGGTGGCAACGACCTGAAACAGTTCTTCTTTGCGGCCGATCGCGAAAACGAGCTGGTGCGCAGGCGGTATGACACCCTGAATGTCAGCTTCCTCAGCTTTATCGAACGCGTGGTTGAACGCTGCGATATCTCGGATACGCCGCTCAGTTTCTGCGGTGAGGATGCGGGTCGGCCCGTTGAGGCCCTGTGCTTGGCGGCGATGGGAATTCGGACTTTGTCGATGCGTCCGGCCTCGATTGGTCCTGTGAAAAGCCTGTTGTTGCGTTCGAACCTTCAGGAAGTGCGCAAGATCATCGCCGATGCGCGCCACCGAGGCGAGCAATCCGTGCGACCTTCGGTGATGGAGTGGTTGCGCAGCCAAAGCTAGTCGGAAAACCTGCGGCTTTGCGCAAATCCATGCTTGATTTCTTGGGTCTATCTACTTATTACGACCATAAATGTTAGCGATAACATTCTTATGATGGCAGTGTCACCTTCTCAAATCATGGGGCATGATAGGCTGGCACAGGTGGATGCAAAAGGAACCAGGCCATGGTCTCACGTGTAATTCCTGTAGACCCGTTTGACCTCGTGCTTTTTGGCGCGACGGGCGATCTGGCGCAGCGCAAGATCCTACCCGGACTGTATCACCGTTTTGAGGTTGGTCAGATGCCCGAAGATGCGCGTATTATTGGTACGGCGCGTTCGGACATGGACAGTGAAGGGTTTCGCAAACAACTGCGCGCGTCGATGGATGAGTTTGCCCCGAAATATGACAAGGGCATTTTGGACCGGTTCCTGTCACGCGTCGACTATTTCCCGGTGGATGCGCTGGGCGATTCAGGATGGCCTGATCTGGCGAAATCGCTGCGACCTGATGTGGTGCGCGCTTTCTATCTGTCCGTGGGGCCCAGCCTGTTTTCGGGTATCGCGCAACGGCTGCACGATCATGGGTTGGCCACGCCCGACAGCAGGATCGTGGTGGAAAAACCCTTTGGCCATGATCTGGCCTCGGCCAAGGCGTTGAACGAAGGGTTGCGCGCCTGTTTCGAAGAGCATCAAATCTACCGGATCGACCACTATCTGGGCAAGGAAACCGTGCAGAACCTGATGGCGCTGCGCTTTGCCAATTCATTATTCGAGCCGCTCTGGAACGCCACGCATGTCGATCATGTTCAGATCACCGTGGCTGAGACGGTGGGTGTTGAGGGGCGTGGCGCTTACTATGATCAATCCGGCGCGATGCGGGATATGATTCAGAACCACCTGGTGCAATTGCTGTGTCTGACGGCGATGGAGCCGCCTTCGAAATTCGCACCCAACGCGGTGAGGGATGAAAAGGTCAAAGTGATCGAAGCACTGGAACCGGTTGAGCCCAAAGATATCGCGCGCGGCCAATATCGTACGGGCAAGGGCAGCGATGGCTATCTGGATCATGTTGGTGACCCGGCCAGCCGCACCGAAAGCTATATCGCGCTCAAGGCGCATATAGGCAATTGGCGCTGGGCGGGTGTGCCGTTCTACCTGCGCACCGGCAAGCGCCTGAGGGCTCGTGAATCTGAGATCGCCGTGTTCTTCCGCGATCCTCCGCATACGATTTTCCCGAATGTTGGCCCTTTGCACGGCAACGTGCTGGTGATCCGCCTGCAACCGGATGAGGGCATCACCTTGCGCACCACGATCAAGGAGCCGGGGCAGGGCGGGTTCCGCCTGTCCGACGTGGCGCTGGACATGAGCTTTGCCGACGCGTTGGGCGATGATGGTCAATCCCCTGACGCTTATGAACGCCTGATTATGGACGTGATCCGCGGCGATCAGACCTTGTTCATGCGCGGGGACGAAGCCGAGGCTGCCTGGGCCTGGGTCGATCCCATCATTCACGGCTGGGAAGAACGTGGCGACAAGCCCGCAAAATACGATCAGGGCAGTTCAGGGCCCGAAGAAGCATTGATGCTGATGCATCGCGATGGACGCCGCTGGCGTCAGATCGGAGGGTAATCATGGTCAATACAGTTATTTCGGACGTCACTAAACGCATCATCGACCGCAGCGCCGACTTGCGCGGCCCACATCTTGAGCGGATGGAACTGGCCAAATCCAAAGGCCCCGCCCGTGCGCATCTGTCCTGCAGCGGTCAGGCGCATGCTTATGCTGGTGCCGGTGAGGATCAGAACTCGATGGCGACCGGTACGGCTGGGAACCTTGGTATCGTCACCGCCTATAACGACATGCTCTCGGCTCACCAGCCGTTTGAGCGTTATCCCGAACTGATCCGTCAGGCGATCCGAACAGCAGGTGGCACAGCGCAGGTCGCAGGCGGGGTTCCCGCCATGTGCGACGGCGTGACCCAAGGTGAGGCGGGGATGGAGCTATCCCTGTTCTCGCGCGATGTGATCGCGCTGGCGACAGGAGTTTCCCTCAGCCACAACACCTATGACGCGGCTGTGTTTCTGGGCGTCTGCGACAAGATCGTGCCCGGCCTGATCATCGGCGCGCAGGCCTTTGGCCATCTGCCGGCCGTCTTCCTACCGGCTGGTCCGATGACCAGCGGTCTGCCCAACGACGAAAAAGCAAAGGTGCGCCAGCAATTCGCTGCCGGAGAGGTTGGTCGCGACGCCCTGATGCAGGCTGAAATGGCAGCTTACCATGGCCCCGGCACCTGCACTTTTTATGGCACCGCCAACACCAACCAGATGCTGATGGAGTTCATGGGCCTGCACCTGCCGGGCTCCAGCTTCGTCAACCCCAACACGCCTCTGCGCGATGCTCTGACCGAGGAAGGCGCGCGCCGCGCCCTGTCTCTCAGCGCGTTGGGCAATCACTACACACCGGTCTGCCAGATCCTCGATGAACGCGCCTTCGTCAATGGTATCGTTGGCTTGATGGCCACGGGAGGTTCGACCAACCTGCTGATCCACCTGATCGCCATGGCGCGCGCGGGTGGTATCGTGCTGGATTGGGAGGATTTTTCCGACATCTCCGCAGTGGTCCCACTGGTCGCGCGGGTCTATCCCAACGGTCTGGCCGATGTGAACCACTTCCACGCCGCGGGGGGCTTGGGCTTTACGATCAGTACGCTACTGGACGATGGGCTGCTGCACCCTGACACACTGACCGTCGCGGGGCAGGGCCTTCACAACTACACCAAGGAACCAAAGCTGAAAGACGGCGAGTTGGTCTGGGAGGACGGCGCGGGCCACAGCCTGAATGAAAAGATCGTGCGCCCGGCAAAGGACCCGTTCCAGTCCACCGGTGGCCTGTCGCGCCTGACCGGAAATCTGGGCACCGGCGTCATGAAGGTCTCAGCCGTGGCACCCGAACACCAAGTGGTCGAAGCGCCCGTCCGTGTGTTTCACGACCAAAACGACGTCAAAGCCGCCTTCAAGGCCGGAGAGTTCACTGATGACGTCATCGTCGTTGTTCGATTCCAGGGCCCGAAGGCCAATGGTATGCCCGAGCTGCACTCGCTGACGCCGATACTGTCGATCCTTCAGGGCAGAGGCCAAAAGGTCGCTCTGGTCACCGATGGCCGCATGTCTGGGGCGTCGGGCAAGGTTCCCGCGGCCATCCATGTCTGCCCTGAGGCGCTGGACGGTGGTGCCATCGGCTATCTGCAAGACGGTGATCTGCTGCGCGTCGATGCAGTCAAGGGTGAGCTTGAGATCCTCACCCCCGGCGTCCTCGACCGTACCCCAGCCACTGCTGATCTGTCTGCCAACCAGCACGGCGTCGGCCGCGACCTCTTCGGCGCGTTCCGCCAGAATGTCGGCTCCGCCGACACAGGTGCCAGCATTTTCGGAGTTTAACCCATGTCCAAAACCCAACGCACCCGCGAGATCTGCGCGCTGGCCCCCATAGTTCCGGTGCTCGTCGTCGATGACGCCGTCCACGCTCGCCCCTTGGCCGAGGCGCTGGTCGCAGGCGGTCTTCCCGCGCTCGAAGTCACTCTGCGCACCCCTGCGGCACTGGACGCGATCCGCGCCATGGCCGCTGTGCCCGGAGGCGTCGTGGGCGCAGGCACGCTGGTCACCCCCGAAGACGTCCGCGCCGCCAAAGAAGCGGGCGCGCAGTTCGGCGTCTCGCCCGGCGCGACCGACGCCCTCATCGCCGCCTGCGAAGCCGAAGGCCTGCCCCTTCTGCCCGGCGCTGCCACCGCGAGTGAGGCGATGGCCCTGCTGGAAAAGGGCTATGACATGCTGAAATTCTTCCCTGCCGAGGCGTCGGGCGGTGCACCGGCCCTGAAAGCCATTGGGGCGCCTCTGCCTCAGATCACTTTCTGCCCCACGGGCGGTGTCTCGCCCTCAAACGCGCGTGATTATCTGTCTCTCTCCAACGTGATCTGCGCAGGCGGCAGCTGGGTTGCGCCCAAGCAGATGGTCCAAAACGGCGATTGGTCCGGGATCGAATCCCTTGCGCGCGAGGCCGCTGGTCTGATGGATTGACGTCGCAGAGCGAAACGCTAGGGTAGGCCTCAATTCAAACAGGTTGCCCTCATGACAAACCAAACCTCCCTCGTGCATGGGCGCGAGTATTTGGCCATTCCCGGCCCTTCGGTGATGCCCGACGCGGTGCTGCAGGCCATGCACCGCCCGTCACCCAATATCTATGACGGCGAGTTGATCGAGATGATGCCCGCGCTGACGCAGGACCTAAAGCGCGTGGCCGGTACCCAGCACAACGTCGCCATTTATATCGCGAACGGCCACGGCACGTGGGAGGCTGCGCTTTCGAACGTGATCGCGCCCGGCGAAACCGTTCTGGCCCCAGCCTCTGGTAGGTTCACCTATGGCTGGGCTGAGATGGCCGAAGGGATTGGTGCCAAGGTCAAAACGATTGATTTCGGCACATCTTCTCCATGGGATTTCGACCAAATCGCCGATGTTCTGCGGGCCGACCAAGCGCATGAAATCAAGGCAGTTCTTGCCGTCCATGTGGATACATCCAGCTCGATCCGCAATGATATCCCAGCCTTGCGCACGCTTCTGGACGAGTTGAACCATCCGGCGCTGCTCATGGCGGATTGCATCGCCTCACTCGGGTGTGATCGGTTCGAAATGGACGCCTGGGGCGTCGATGTGACAGTCACCGCCTGCCAAAAAGGGCTGATGACACCGCCCGGCATAGGCTTTGTCTTCTTCAATGGCAAAGCGCAGGCAAAACGGGCCGCAATGCCACGTGTCTCGCTCTATTGGGACTGGCGGCCGCGCGCCAACCCTGAATTATTCTACCAATATTTTGACGGCACCGCGCCGACACATCACCTTTACGGTCTACGTGCAGCGCTCGACATGATTCATGCAGAGGGTGTCGAAAACGTCTGGGCCCGTCACCAGCACCTTGCCAAAGCGATCTGGGCCGCCTGCGAGGTCTGGGCGCAGGGCGGTGCCCTCCATTTCAATGTCGCCGATCCGGCCTATCGCAGCCATGCGGTCACCGCTCTGCGCCTGACCGAAGGGCGCGGCACACCGCTGCGCAACTTTACCGAAAACCACCTCGGCCTGACGCTCGGCATCGGCTTGGGGATGGAAGACTGGGACGGCTGTTTCCGCCTCGGCCATATGGGCCATGTAAACGCCCAGATGGTTATGGCGATCCTAGGCGGCGTGGAAACCGCAATGGCGGCCTTGAACATACCACGCGGCAACGGCGCGCTCGAGGCTGCTGCGACAATCCTGGCGAACCAGGCCTGATCCGCTTCATCTGGCCATAAATATCCCGGGGGAGGCGCGCGCAGCGCGGCGGGGGCAGAGCCCCCTGCCTCAACCGGATGCTTCGCCCGACCGCGCAGCCTTCAGCGCGATTGGCAAAGCCTCGGCAAAGGCGCTTAGATCTTCCTCTGTACCACAACTGATGCGGATACACCGGTTCTGCGGTACAACAAATGGCATACGAACAAAGATGCCTTGAGCCACGAGGGACGCCAACACCGCCTTGGCAAACTCGCCATCTTCACCGCAATCAATTGCGACGAAATTTGTTGCCGAAGGCAAGGCGATCAGCCCATTCTCTCGCGCGATCTCTCCAATGCCGCTGCGCGCGGTTTCAATGCGGTGTTGCACCTTGCCCAGCCAAGCCTGATCCGCCAATGCAGCCAGCGCCCCCGCTTGGGCTGCGCGGTTCATTCCAAAGTGGTTGCGTATCTTGTTGAAGGCCAGGATCAACTCGGGTGCACCAATCGCATACCCAACCCGTGCACCGGCTATGCCGTAGGCCTTTGAGAATGTCCGCATCCGTATCACGCGTGGATCATCGGCTCGCACTGGGGCTGCTGTGCCTTCCGGGGCGCATTCCACATAGGCCTCGTCCAACACCAGCAAACATCCCTCGGGCAGAGCGTCCATCGCGGCAACGATATCTGCGCCGCTGTGCCAACTTCCCATCGGGTTATCTGGGTTGGCCAGATAGACCAGTTTGGCGCCAACCTCGGCCGCTTTTGCAAACAGGACCTGTGGGTCTTCGTGATCCCCGGCATAGGGCACCTTGTGCAAAACCCCGCCATAGCCCGCGACATGGTAATTGAAGGTCGGGTAGGCCCCATCCGAGGTCACAACCGCATCTCCTGGCTCGACAATCAGCCGCGCCAGGTATCCCAGCAACCCGTCGATCCCTTCGCCAACAACGATGTTCTCGGGGGCGATCCCATGATGATCCGCCAGGGCGTTACGCAGATCGTGGTTTTCGGGATCGCCATACATCCAAATCTCGGCACTTGCCCCACGCATGGCCTCAATCGCACGGGGCGAGGGGCCGAACACGTTCTCATTTGCGCCCAGACGCGCCGAAAACGGTGCACCGCGCTGACGTTCCTGCGTTTCAGGGCCAACAAACGGCACGGTTGCGGGCAAGGTTTGGGCGAGCGATGTATAGAGTGGTCCGGTCATAGGCGCAGATAAACGTATGCGCACAGTTGGGGCAAGCATGTGCATTGCCCTGACGTCGCGGTGGAACTGAACCCCCATTTTGGGTCATGTTGGTCCAAACAGTGTTGGGAGGCCATCATGGCACGCGTATCCGTCGAATACCGCAATCACATTGCCCATGTCACCCTGACGCGGGGCGACAAGATGAACGCGCTGGACGACGCCATGATAAAGGCCTTGTTGGGTGCCGGGCAAGAGGTCGCCGCATCCGATGCACGCGCTGTTGTCCTGTCGGGCGAGGGCAAAAGTTTCTGCGCCGGACTCGACATGGCTAGCTTTGCAAGCATGGCGCATAAGGACCCGACCGAATGGCTGATGACCCGCAGCCACGAAGACGCCAATGAGATGCAGGAGCTTGCCCTGATCTGGCGCCGCGTTCCGGTTCCAGTGATCTGCGCCATTCAGGGCGTGGCCTATGGCGGCGGGCTGCAGATCGCATTGGGTGCAGATATCCGCATCGCGCATCCCGAGGCCAAACTGGCGGTGATGGAAATGAAATGGGGCATCATACCCGACATGGGCGGCATGGTCCTGCTGCCTCGGCTGGTTCGATCTGATGTTCTGCGGCTGTTGACCTTTACTGCCCGTCCCATCGGCGCATCTCAGGCGGCGGACTGGGGGTTAGTGACAAAGCTGTCTGATGACCCGTTGACCGAAGCCCTGGCAATCGCCGAAAACATCGCTGGTCAAAGCCCCTCTGCAATCCGGGCCGCCAAACGGCTGATCGAGGTGGCCGAAACCCGGGGCCGCCAGGATGTTTTGTTGGCCGAATCTTCAGAGCAAGTAGACCTGATCGGAAAGCCCGACCAGATGGAAGTTGTCATGGCTCAGATGCAAGGTCGAAAGCCGGAATTCAAATGATCAACGCATAAAGGCGCGTCGCGCATCGCGGGCCATATGATACCGCATCTCCAGATCCGCGATCCTGGCCATTTCCGCTTTGCGCGCCTCGGGGTCGGACAAGGTTGCATATTCCTTGCGCGCCGCATCCAGTTGCTTTTTGATATCGAATTCTTCAGGCAGAACTCCGGCCTGTGCCATGATCCGGTGACCGGCTGCGATCGCAGGATCGCCCTGCGCCTCGCCCGAACGGTCAGGCAACGGGGCACCTTCGCCATCAAGGCCCTGCAACTGGCCCTCAGCCTGAGCCTTCTTGATCTGACGTTCAACCAGTTTTCCAAGCGATCCGAACATGCGCGTATCGTATCAATATCTAAGACTTGACGAAAGGGATCAGCGTATTTTGTTGGTCACAAGATAGGCGATACCACCTGCCAGCAACCCCCAGACCGCTGCGCCCAGACCAAAGACACTGACGCCCGAGGCCGTAATAGCCAGAGTCAGAATGGCCGCCTCGCGCTCGGCTGGCACATCCAGTGACGCGTGCAAGGCATTGGCCATTACCCCGATCAGCGCCACACCTGCCAACGTGCCCATCAACAGCGGGTCGGCATTCGCGGCGAAGCTGGTGATTGCGACGGCAAAGATACCGAACAGGCAGTAGAACACGCCCCCCATGATCGCGGACCAATAGCGCAGGGCAGGGTCGGGGTGACTGTCTTCGTTCGAACACATCGCAGCGGTAATTGCGGCCAGGCAGGTTGCCGGTGCACCAAAAGGAGCAGAGAGCAGACTTGCGCCCCCAACGGTTGAGAATAACCGACCTGCGTCTGGCTTGTAGCCAAAGCTGCGGATCACGGCGACACCGGGAATGTTCTGCGTTGCCATCGTCACGATGAAAAGCGGCACGCCTATCCCTATTGCGGACGCGGCTGAAAACGTAGGCGTGGTCCAGATCGGGGCGGCTACCAGTTGATCGGGCAGCAACTGGGCGTCCCCGGCATTCAAAGTCACCACAATGGCCGCCGCGATCACAGCGGCGGGGACGGCGAATAGTCGATTGGATCGACCTGCGATGAACCAGATCAGGATTACCGGCAGGGCCTGCCAAGGTATCTCTACCGCTGCTTTGAAAGGTACCAGACAAAGCGGCAAAAGCACACCGGCCAGCATCGCCTGAGCCAGCGTAGTCGGGATCGCCGCTGCCAAACGCCCCAACGGTTTCCAGAGCCCGGCCAGAACCGTCAGAGCGCCGGCGCATAAGAACGCTCCGATAGCGCCGGAGTAGCCCTCCACCGGCGTGGCAGAGACGGCCAGCAGCGCAGCCCCCGGCGTTGACCACGCGACGCTGATTGGCAGCTTGTAGACTGTGCTGAGAATGATGGCGGCCAACCCCATTGCGATGGCCGCGCTCATCAGGCCGGATGCGGCCTGAGCGGGCGAGGCACCCATGGCGGCCAAGCCCTGCAAGACAATCGGGAACGAGCTAAAGAACCCAACGATAGCGACCACCAACCCGGTTGAAACGGTCTGCATCGGGGGAAAGCGCTGTGTCATTGCGTCCTCAGGGGTTGCCACTTGCATTTGCTAACAACCGCAGCCTGCCGGGAACAAGGTCAAAAGCGTCAGAGAAAAGGAAAACCCCGCCAGAACGTGTGGCGGGGTTTTCGAGTTGTGTGATTGTGAAAAGATAAAGATCAGGCGAGTTCGGCCAGACGAGCGAGGGCTTCGTCCAGCTTGGCCTCTTCTTCTTCGCGAGCAGCAAGGTTGGCTTTGGCTTCTTCAACCACCTCTTCCGGGGCCGAGGCCACGAATTTGGGGTTGTTCAAACGCCCACGCAAACCGCCGAGTTCTTTGGCCAGCTTGCCCTTGGCCTTCTCCAACCGTTCCTTTTCCGCGCCGATGTCGATGATATCGGCCAGCGGCAGGCCGAAGGACGCGCCGGGGGCGGCGATCGAGATGGTGCCTTTGGGTAGCTCATCAGCTTTGGTCAAACTGTCGATCCGCGCCAGACGCTTGATCAGCGCCTCGTTGCGATCCCATGCGGCCTGACCGTTGGCGTCGATTTCGGCCACCAGCATCGGCACGTAGAGGCCAGCCGGAACCCGCATCTGCGCACGGGCCGAGCGGGTGTTTTCGATCACCGAGATCACCCAGTTCATTTCGCGATCCGCGTCGGCGTCGATCAGGTCGGCAGCGGCGTAGGTTGGCCAGTCGGCATGGACAACCATCTTGGGCCGCGTGCCGGTCAGCGCCCAAAGCTCTTCGGTGATGAAGGGCATGATCGGGTGCAGTAGGACCATGCATTGATCCAAAACCCAGCGCATGGTGGCGCGGGTCTCGGCCTGTGCTTCGACGTCGTCGCCCTGCAGCAGCGGTTTCGACAATTCCACATACCAGTCGCAGACCTTGCCCCAGACAAAGGCGTAAAGCCCGTTGGCCGCGTCGTTGAAGCGATAGCTTTCCAGTGCAGCATCGACCTCTTCCCGCACACGGGCGGTTTCGCCGATGATCCAGCGGTTCACGGCGGCTTTGGGTTTTAGGTTGGCTACATCCAGTTGTGGGACGGCGTCGGTGAAGACCTCGTTCATCTCGGCAAAGCGGACGGCGTTCCACAGTTTGGTGCCGAAGTTCCGGTAGCCGGTGATGCGCTCGCGGGACAGTTTCAGCACACCGCCAATCGCCGCCATCGATGCGTTGGTAAAGCGCAGCGCATCCGCACCGAATTCGTCCACGATCTCCAGCGGGTCGATAACGTTTCCGGTGGTCTTTGACATCTTCTTACCCTTCTCGTCGCGGACGAGCTGGTGCAGGTAGACGGTGTGGAACGGGATCTGATCAACCACGGCCAGTTGCATCATCATCATCCGGGCGACCCAGAAGAACAGGATGTCAAAGCCGGTGATCAGAACGTCCGTGGGAAAGTAGCGCTCCAGCTCCTCGGTCTGCTCAGGCCAGCCCAGCGTGCCGATGGGCCAGAGGCCGGAGGAGAACCATGTGTCGAGGACGTCGGGGTCGCGCCACATCGGACACGCGCCATTTGGGGCTTCTGGGAAGTTCATTTCCCATGAACCCGGATCTCCTTCGGTGTCGAAGAAACTTGTCGGAGTGTATCCAGCGCGATCCATCCAAACCTTGGAAATCTGTGCTTGAGCTTCCTCAACAGATGCAGCGCAGAAGTCCTTTACCAACAGGCCACCCCGGCTGCGGTAACCAGCTTCCGGGTCGTCTTTGGGAGCGTTTTCGCGCAGGAAATCTACAGCTCTGGAAAGTTCAACACCAGGGCCAACACCGACGCTATGCGTCCCAATAGTTCCGTCCAAATCTGGAACTTGGGCAGTCCAAACCGGAATCTGATGCCCCCACCAAAGCTGCCGCGAGATGCACCAGGGCTCAATGTTTTCCAGCCAGTGGTAATAGGTCTTCTCGCCCGACTCGGGGATGATCTTGACCGTGCCGTCCCTGACCGCATCCAGCGCCGGGCCGACGACCTTTTCTGCGTCGACGAACCACTGGTCGGTGAACATCGGTTCGATCACCACCTTGGAGCGGTCTCCGAAGGGCTGCATGATCGGTTTGCTCTCGACCAGCGGGACCAGCTTGTCTGCGCCCTCATGATCGGGCTTCAGAGCGGTTGAACCCAAACGCGGATCGTCTGCGCGGGTCATGACGGCCAGGCCGTCAGCGGTGATCTCTTCCACCACCTTCGCCCGCGCCTCGAACCGGTCGAGGCCGCGCAGGTGGTCGGGGATCAGGTTGATCGCGTCGATCTCGTTCTCGGTGAACTCACGCCCACGTGCATATTCCTGCGCCAAATCCGCCGCCTCGGCATAAGGCGCGCCATCGGCCCGCATCGCGCCTTTGGTGTCCATCAGGCGGTACATCGGAATGCCGCCGCGCTTGGCGACCATGTTGTCGTTGAAGTCATGCGCGCCGGTGATTTTCACCGCGCCCGAGCCGAAATTCGGATCGGGGTACTCATCGGTGATGATCGGGATCTGACGGCGATGCTCTTTCGGACCAACCGGGATTTCGCAGAGTTTGCCAACGATGGGTGCGTACCGCTCATCCGAGGGGTGAACCGCAACCGCGCCGTCGCCTAGCATGGTCTCGGGGCGGGTCGTGGCGATCGAGATATAGTCGCGCTCTTCCTCAAGCACGATATTCCCGTCCTCGTCCTTTTCGACGTAAGTATAGGTTTCACCACCCGCCAGCGGGTATTTGAAGTGCCACATGTGGCCCGCGACTTCGATATTCTCGACTTCGAGATCCGAGATCGCAGTTTCGAAATGCGGGTCCCAGTTGACCAGACGCTTGCCGCGATAGATCAGGCCCTTTTCGTACATGTCGACGAAAACCTTGATCACGGCATCGTGGAAATTGGCCGAGTTCTCGTGCCCCGTGCGCGGGTCGCCTGATGCACCTGCCATGGTGAAGGCGTTGCGCGACCAGTCACAGGAGGAGCCGAGGCGCTTAAGCTGCTCGATGATCGTGCCGCCGTATTCGCCCTTCCACTCCCAGACTTTCTCAAGGAACTTCTCGCGACCCAACTCTCGCCGACCGGGCTGCTGGGTGTTGGCCAGCATCTTCTCGACCTGCATTTGGGTCGCGATGCCCGCATGGTCCTGACCGGGTTGCCAGAGCGTGTCGAACCCACGCATGCGGTGCCAGCGGATCAGGATGTCCTGTAGCGTGTTGTTGAACGCATGGCCCACATGCAAAGCACCCGTCACGTTGGGCGGCGGGATCATGATGGTAAAGCTTTCGTCACGCGATCTGTTCGCGCCTGCCTTGAAGGCTCCGGCCTGTTCCCAGGCCTCATAAATACGGGCCTCGGCCTCGGCCGCGTTGAATGTCTTTTCCATCGCCATGGGATGCGTCCTGCGTCATCGAATTGAGGGTCAGCGCCTGCAATAGCGAAAGCTTTGCGAAAGTGGAAGGCTTTGCCGCCAATTCCCCTCAGCGGTGAAGTTCATCGCGACCGTGAACCACGCCACAGACAACGGATGGTCGGGTCGATCACACTCTTACGGTGTGGTCACAGGGCCGCGCGGCGGAACAAGATGTAGCTTTGCTGTCAGTTTCGTGACCCGGCGACAGACGCTTTCTGGAGATTTGCACTGGTTTTGAACTTTCGTAATATATTCAGACATATGATGGTTCAATTGAAGACGCTGAAGCAGGTGACGGACTTGGCCATGATGCTGCCCAAATGGCTGACTAGGATCGAGATGATGGTGCAGAGGCTCACGGTTTCGTTGGGTGCCTTGTCCGGCAGGGGCAGGATGCCCATCCTTAAGTTTATCTCCATGCCGCGTTTATCAGCGCGCCTTAAGCTGGACGCTCGTTGGTGTTGCGGGGGTGAGATGCGGATGCAGAGGCTATTGGTGTGCATGCGACCAGGGTCAGAGGAGGTGCGATGCTGAGACGCGCGCGCAACTTTGCAGAGTACAGGAGTGGCTGAGATATGGTTTTGTCGCGGCTAAGCAGAAAGGTACTGGGATGGCTTGGGCGGCCATTGCGGTCCGAGCATTCTGCCGAAGTGCGGCATCGCGAGCCGATCAGCCATGTCATCATTCTGGACGGGACCATGTCGACGCTCGAACCGGGATTCGAAACCCACGCGGGTCAGACTTACCGACTGTGCAAGGAGATGGGCAGCCAAGTATCCGTTTTCTATGAAGCTGGCGTACAGTGGGACAGCTGGAAATCCTCGCTGGATGTGATGATGGGGCGTGGGATCAACCGGCAAATCAGGCGCGCTTATGGATATCTGGCATCGCGGTACAAACCGGGGGATCGTATTTATTTCATGGGTTACTCACGCGGTGCCTATGGCGTGCGCAGCCTGGCCGGGGTGATCGATATGATCGGCCTGCTTAAGGCCGAGCACGCAACCGAGCGCAATATCAAACAGGCCTACCGCCACTATGAGTGCAACCCTTCGGGCGCGGCGGCGCGGGATTTCCGGGGCAAGTTCTGCCATGACGACCTTGCCATCGAGATGATTGGCGTCTGGGATACCGTAAAGGCGCTTGGGCTGCGTCTGCCATTGTTGTGGCGCTGGGCAGAAGACAGGCACGCTTTTCACAACCATCATCTGGGGCAAGCCACGCGCCATGGCTATCACGCCATGGCCCTGGATGAGACGCGAGAGGTGTATGAGCCGGTGCTCTGGCAGTGCAAACCCGATTTTAAAGGCCATGTTGAACAAGTCTGGTTCCGCGGCAGCCATGGAGATGTAGGTGGTCAGTTGAACGGGTTCGAACAGGCCCGACCGCTTAGCAATATCTCGATGATCTGGATGCTAGATAAGGCCGAGCGACATGGGCTGCCTTTGCCAGACGGGTGGAGGGATCGGTTCCCGACAGATGCCGGTGCGCCTTCGGTGGGCACGTGGCGGGGGTGGGGTAAGATTTTCCTGCTACGCAAGCATCGCAGGGTCGGACAGGATCGGTCCGAGCAACTGCACGTCTCGGTATCGCCTCAGGACCTGCCGGGTTGGGTGCCGATGTCAGACGAAGCGTCCTATCCGGCGCGATGAGGGTTCAGGTTGGAATGCAAACATTCCTTACAGTCGCGACAAATGCGTCTGGGCGCTCAACCAGATCGAACCGCCATCGCCGTGGGGACCAGTTGTAAATGCGTTGTGCGTCTGGATGATCCACGATCATCAGGCCGTGAAAGAACCAATCGGAAGTGGATTTGTAGCCCGTCGCTTCGGTGTAAAAAGAAAACCCGCGTAGTTCATAAAGTTTGTCGACTTTGGATCGCGGTGAGTGATGCGCAATGCAGAAAGGTGACCCTTTAGCGATGATGTGAGCTTGAACTTGGATCATAGGAACTGTCACAAGAGACCAAAGCGCTGCCACTGTTCCAATCGAAACCCCGATTTTGGCTAACCATGAGGGTTTTGGATTTCCGTCACTCCCCGACCAAACAAGAAAGCTGGATGAGACGGCAATCGTCAGACTGATTCCATGAACTACCTGGGTTTCTAAAAACAGAGAAAAAACTCCTGATGCCAGCGTCAGAAAGATACCTGCAACAGCCGTTATTGCAGCACAAAGCTTGGCAAGAGTGGCTGGTATGTAGTGCACCCCCATTGATACAAATCCTGCGATTGCCAGAGGTAGGATTGGGGCTATCCAAGTTGAAAGGTATAAAGTTTGCACCCAAAAGGGTTGGCCTTTGCCAGACGCGGAAGGGGTGAACACCGTGTTGTTGAATGGTTGTAGGTAAGCCAGAAAAATTAGTGCGGCATAGGCAAAGAATAAAACTTTGTGTTTCAAACTGGCCTCAAAGCGAAATACCCGGCGAAGACTGAAATATTTAGGACAAGCCAACCTCTTTCAAGGTAACGGCTTGCCAAAGACAGTGTTTGTTCGAAAGGTGCAAAACCAAGACAATTGAATTGCACCCGATGTGCCGTTACCGCCGCCGGTCGCGGCGTGAGCTCATGGGCTGGAACGCCACACCTACATGGGCCTCGCAATAGGGTTTTCCGGGCTCAACCGGCAGACCGCAGAACCAGAAATCATCGGTTGCCGGGTCACCCACGGGCCATTTGCAGGTTTTTTCGGTCAGTTCCATCAGCGTCAGCTTCTTGGCCTTCTTCTCAACCTCGTTGACCTTGGCCAATGCCTCGGGGCTGATTTCATTGGCTGAAGGCTGCGGCGGCAACGGCTGACCGGCCGGGATGATCTGCCGGCGGGCAGGAACCGCAGGTTTTGACTCGGCCGCAGGCGCTGGCGCGGGGCGAGCGGGTTCAGTCTTGGGTGCAGCTTTGGGCTTGGCCTCGACCTTTGGTGAGGGGGCAGGCTTTTCCTTAGGCTCGGATTTCGCCGGAGTCGCACCAGTTGCGCGGTTTGATAGGCCCAGACGGTGTACCTTGCCGATCACGGCGTTGCGGGTCACGCCGCCTAGTTCTTTTGCGATCTGGCTGGCCGACTGGCCCTCGCCCCACATCTTCTTCAGCAGCTCTACACGCTCGTCAGTCCAGGACATCATTTGCCTTTCAAAAGCGGAAAGCGGCCCCGGATTCGGGCCGCCTTGGGAATTCGTTTCAGCGCCCTATTCTAATCACTGCGGGCCGAGTTACAAGCGGTCTTCGAATCAGTTATGGGGCAGACATGCAGAATCTTGTGGATCAGGGCACGCGCCGGTTCGGCGCGGTGAATTGGATGGGGCTTTATACGCTGGCGCAGCGCGAAACTCTGCGCTTTCTGGCGGTCTGGACGCAAACTCTGCTGGCCCCTTTGGTGACGGCTGGTTTGTTTCTGCTAATTTTTACAATCGCCATCGGTCCCAGTAGGCCGGATGTGATGGGTGTGCCATTCCTGACCTTCCTTGCGCCGGGCATCATGATGATGACGGTGATTCAAAACGCCTTTGCCAATACGTCTTCTTCGATGGTGATCGCCAAAGTGCAAGGCAATATCGTTGATACGTTGATGCCGCCCCTGTCACCGCTTGAGATTTTGCTGGGTTATCTAGCAGGTGGGATCGCGCGGGGCGCATTGATCGCCTGCGTTGTGGCCCTGGCCTTTTGGGTATTCCTGTCGATCGCTCCGCACAATCCCTTGGTCACACTGGTCTTCGTGCTTCTCGGAAGCGCTTTTATGGGCGCGTTGGGCTTGTTTGCCGGTATCTTTGCCAACAAGTTTGATCAGATGGCTGCGATCACCAATTTCATCGTTACACCTTTGGCGTTTTTGTCGGGTACCTTCTATTCCGTCGACGCCTTGCCTCCGGTTCTGAAGGCGATCAGCCATGTAAACCCGGTTTTCTATCTGATCGACGGGTTGCGATACGGCATGATCGGTGTGTCGGACAGCTCTCCTGTTTTGGGGGCCATTGTGTGCAGCCTGGCCATTCTGCTGGTCTGTACGATGACATGGTGGATGTTGCGCAAGGGTTACCGGCTCAAGGCCTGACGCTGCCGCGCTTCACGCCAGACCAGGATCAACGCGCCGGCAATGATGATGGACGAGCCGATGATGCTGACCGGATCCGGCACGACGCGAAACACGGCAAAATCATAGATCGCTGCAAAGATCAGTGTTGCATAGCTGATCGGCGCCACGAATGAGGCATCCGCACGGGCCATACCATTCACGAAACAGGCTTGGGCACAGGCCATCAAGACTCCGATACCAATTAGCGCAGCCCATTGTGCTGGGTTGGGCATTTGCCAGACGAAGACGACCGCAACGGATGCAATGGCCAATCCCATCGAGTTATTCACCAGTAGGATTTGGATAGGAATTTCCTTGCCTGAGAGTTTTTTGATGAAAATCAGCTCCATCCCGATTACGGCAGCAGCCGCCAGGGCCAACAATGCTGCGGGCTGAAAGCTCTCAGGGGTTGGGCGGAGCAGGATCAACGCACCTGCCAGCGATACAGCAGCAGCCAGCCAGCGCCATGGTCCAACACCCTCTTTCAGCAAAGGAATTGCAAGCACCATGGCAAAGACCGGGTTCAAGAAGGAAATCGCTGTTGCATCCGCGATTGGAATGAACGCGACCGAGGCAAACATCAGTGTGATGCCAAGCCAGCCAAAGCTTGTTCGACCAATATGCAGCTTCCAATGGGGGCGCCGCAACTGCGGGCGCAGAATGCCAACTGCGCTGACAATCACCACAAACGCAAACAAAAACCGCCCATGGCTGATTTGCATTGGGTGAAGCGGCGGGCCGAGCGTTTCTGTTCCCAACGCCTTGGCCAACAAGGTCGTTGCAGCAATAAAGGCACTGGCGAAGAAAATCAGCAGGGCGGCCAGTGGCGGATTCTGATCCTTGGGTTCGAACATGGTCTACCGGTGGGGCAGCGCGTCCAGAATGGCAAGACGTAACTGCAAGGCGCAGCGATGCTGAGCAATATTTCTTGCACGACGCAAATTATGGGTTTCCAGAACCGCTACGGGTCGCTATACGGCCCGCATGATCAAAACCGCACATATCCTGCGCCTCCGACGCCGACGCTTTTCTGCGTAACCGCTTCGTTTGATCTCTTTGCGCCGTGTAAAGCGCCGCAAATCTCACCAAATCAGTTGACGACCATGGCCCCGGTGTATCACTCACAGGGCTTAAGCTATCTTAAAAGGATGATCCGATGATCCCGTCCGTTCTGCCGACCTATAACCGTGCGCCCCTGACTTTTGTGAAGGGCGAAGGCGCCTGGCTGACTGAGGCGGATGGCCGACGTTTTCTGGACCTCGGTGCCGGGATCGCGGTGAACGCGCTTGGCCACGCGCATCCGGCGTTAGTCAATGCGCTGACGGAACAGGCGCATGCGCTGTGGCATGTCTCGAACCTCTACCACATTCCGCAGCAGCAGGCGCTGGCCGATAAGCTTGTCGAACACACCTTTGCGGATACCGTGTTCTTCACCAACTCGGGCACCGAGGCCTGTGAACTGGCCGTCAAAATGGCCCGCAAGTATTTCTATGACAAAGGCCAGCCCGAGAGGGTCGAGATCATCACCTTTGATGGCTCGTTCCACGGCCGCTCCTCGGCTGGTATCGCCGCCGCCGGGTCCGAGAAGATGACCAAGGGCTTCGGCCCTCTGTTGCCCGGCTTTGTGCATCTCACCTTCGGAGATCTCGACGGTGTGACCAACGCCATCTCCGAAACCACCGCTGCGATCATGATCGAGCCAGTGCAGGGTGAAGGAGGTATTCGGCCTGTTCCCGATGCCGAACTTAAAGCTTTGCGCCAGATTTGCGACGACCATGGCCTGCTTCTGATCCTGGACGAAGTGCAATGCGGCGTGGGCCGCACTGGCAAACTCTTCGCGCATGAATGGGCGGGCATCACCCCGGATATCATGATGGTCGCCAAAGGCATTGGCGGAGGCTTCCCTTTAGGCGCAGTGCTGGCCACAGAAGAGGCCGCCAGCGGCATGACAGCAGGCACCCATGGTTCGACCTATGGGGGGAACCCGCTGGGTTGCGCTGTTGGCTGCGCCGTGATTGATCAGGTTGCCACACCCGCATTCCTTGAGGGCGTCAACCGCAAAGCGGGCTTGATGCGTCAGAAGCTCGAAGGTCTGGTTGCCGCACATCCGGATGTCTTTGAAGAGGTGCGCGGATCCGGCCTGATGTTGGGCCTGAAATGCAAGGCGGCGAATATCGAAGTCGTCAACGCAGGTTATGACAACCAGGTCATTACTGTGCCCGCTGCCGACAACGTGATCCGCTTGCTACCGCCCTTGACCCTCAGCGAGGATGACATCGTCGAAGCTCTGATCCGCCTCGACAAGGCTGCCGCACAGGTTGAAGGCCAACTTGCCACCGCATGACCCTTCTTCTGTTAAAAAATACCTCGGGGGTTCGGGGGCAGAGCCCCCGCCCGTCGACAACAAAAAGCGATACGCCATGAACCATTTCCTTGATATCCACAAAACCGATACCGCATCCCTTAGAGCGATGATCGATCAGGCCAGCGAAATGAAACAGGCCCGTTTGGGTCTCCGCAAAGCCGCGCCGGATGATGAACAGCCCCTCAAGGGCTGCATGGTTGCGCTGATCTTTGAAAAACCATCAACCCGGACGCGTGTTTCCTTTGATGTGGGCGTTCGCCAGATGGGGGGGCAGACTATGGTTCTGTCAGGGAAGGACATGCAGCTGGGCCATGGCGAAACCATCGCTGACACCGCCCGCGTTCTGTCGCGCTATGTCGATATGATCATGATCCGGACCTTTGACGAAACCATTCTGACCGAAATGGCCGAATATTCGGACGTGCCGGTGATCAACGGACTTACCGACCGAACCCATCCCTGCCAGATCATGGCCGATGTCCTAACCTTCGAAGAACATCGCGGACCGATCAAAGGAAAAAAGGTTGTCTGGACGGGCGACGGCAACAATGTCTGCGCCTCGTTCCTGCATGCTGCCGGACAGTTCGGATTTGACTTCACCTTTACTGGCCCGGCTCAGTTCGACCCCGAGGAAGAGTTCATGGGCTTTGCCCGTCAGCGGGGCTCAAAGGTCGTCGTCGAACGCGACCCCCATAAAGCTGTCGAAGGTGCTGACCTGATCGTGGCGGATACCTGGGTGTCCATGCATGATTCTCAATCCGCGAAAGAGCGTCGCCACAACCTGCTTCGCCCCTATCAGGTCAATGCCGAACTGATGTCCCATGCGAAACAGGATGCGCTGTTCATGCATTGCCTACCCGCACACCGTGAAGAAGAAGCAACTTCCGAGGTTATGGACGGCTCGAACTCGGTCATTTTTGATGAGGCCGAAAACCGCCTGCATGCGCAAAAGGCGGTAATGCGCTGGTGTCTAGGCGTCTAAGCCCTTCGCTTCACATCCCATACCCGCAATTTGGCGAGCGCCTGCGCGGTCGCCAAAACAACCAGCACACAGAGTGCAGTCTTGCTTATGACTTCCATCGTGCCTTCGATCAGCATCGCATGGATCACGCTGCCTAGAATGGTGATAGTTGCGAGCCCCGCATGACCCAGCCGCCAGATGCGAAACCGAAGGCGTAGGCGCGTTCGGTAAAGGGCCAGCACAGCGGCGCCAAAGGCGGCCCACATCGCGACAACACCCCAGGCGGAAAATGGTGTCGGTGAAACGAATAGCAGCGCATCAACAACATCAGGCGGGCTGGTGATCCACAAACCTCCGACATGCAATAAAATGGAGATGATCAGCGTGACGCCCAACAAGCGATGCAAGTTTCTGCTGGTCATTGGGGTCAGGCCAGGCAGGTCTCTGGCGGCGAGCAGGGGCTGAACCAACAGCAGACCTAGGCCGATGATCCCCGAAAAACCGGCCGCAATGTAGACAGGGTCGCGCCATGCCAGCAATGGGCTGAAGCCTGCGACCATCAAAGGAATGGCCAGTGCGGCAAACAGGCTCGCCCAGAGTGCGATTTTACGGATCACGAGGGTCAGATCGGTTGCAACACGAAATGCGCAGCCAGCGTTTTATCCTTAGAGCTGGACATCACCGGGCGCAGAAACACAGTCTCATATGTGCCACTGTCATAGGCCAGGTGACCATGTGGTTGACCAAAGGCTGGAACGATTTGTGGCATTTCCAGCCGGAATTCACCATTTGCATCCGTTAGTGTCGCGCCATGGCTTTGCGGATCGCGCTCGTGCCCTTCGGTGGTATGGGCCCAGATCTGGATGCGTTGACCCGGCAAGGGAGCCCCATCGCCCGCGCGGCGCACCGAGCCTGTCATCCAAAAGCCGCCGCCACCGATCCGTTCAACGATCGGAGCGCCCGGGCGATAATTGTTCGACCCACCTCGCATCGATGGAGTAGGAGCAACGCCAGCCGCCAGTGCCGGTGTAAATCCGCCTGCTAGTGCGGCTGTTCCGGTAGCGATCAGGTTCCGGCGCGTGATTAGTAGGCGGGTCATGGATACTCTCCTGTCGAACCTAATGCAGCCCTTCGTTCAATGGCCTCTATATCCAAAGATAGCACATGCGCGGACGATTCCGAGGTCGCGTCGAATGGAATCGCAAGGTTTCGCCCTCACGCCTCTGTGAGGTTTGGTGCCTGTTGCCAACACTGATATCTCCCTGCACGCAAACTGTGCGTTGATGCGCTTTTACCGCACACGTTTCGCCCTATATTCACATTTGTGAACGCAATATGGCCCCTCGGGCCGCCCGACTGGGAGAGCAGGAATGAGTTGGAATCCGACCCACAACCCCGAATGCCTATCCGAAAACCCGGCATTGGACACTTTGATCATCCCGCGCGCGCGTGACCTCGGAGGGTTCGAAGTGCGCCGCGCACTTCCTTCGGTTCAGCGGCAGCTTGTGGGGCCTTTCATTTTTTTCGACCAGATGGGCCCGGCGGAATTCATCACCGAAGGCGGAATCGACGTGCGCCCTCACCCCCATATCGGGCTGGGTACCGTGACTTATCTTTATCAGGGTGAGTTCGAGCACCGCGACAGCCTGGGAACCCACCAGATGATCTATCCGGGTGAGGTCAACTGGATGGTTGCCGGACGTGGCGTGACCCATTCAGAACGTACGAGCGATGAGACCCGAGGCAAGCGAAACAGTCTGTTCGGTATCCAGACTTGGATCGCCCTGCCAGAACAACATGAAGACATGGCCCCTGATTTCGAGCATCACAAACAGGCTGCATTGCCGCATATTCAGGATGCCGGTGTCAGCGCGCGGCTGATCTTGGGTACAGCCTATGGCGAAACAAGCCCGGTGACCATGCTGTCTGAAACCTTCTATCTGGATGTGCAGCTCGACCCTGGTGCATCCTTCCCGCTGCCCGACGATCATGAAGATCGGGGCGTTTATGTCACCGAAGGTCAGGTTGAGATCGCCGGAGACAGGTTCGACGCGGGGCGCATGATGGTTTTCCGTCCGGGAGACAAACTTTCGGTTACGGCGGGGCCTCTTGGCGCGCGGCTCATGCTGTTGGGCGGGGCGACATTGAACGAGGACCGGTATATCTGGTGGAACTTTGTATCCTCGTCGAAAGAAAAGATCGAAACCGCAACCCGCGAGTGGAAAACCGCAGATTGGGCCAATGGCGCATTCCACCTGCCGCCCGGGGATGATCAGGAGTTCATTCCGATTTCAGAGGAATTGGAACGCACCAAGCCCCGTCTGGCACGGTGAACGCGACGTCATTGAGCCATGGGCTTGTCCCGGGCTGAGAACCCGGTGATCCTTTGTTAAGCGGAGGGATCGCCATGAAGATTGTCATCGCTGGGGCTGGCAGTATCGGATGCTATTGCGGTGCGCTGCTGGCTGATGCCGGTCACGAAGTCACCTTGCTTGGGCGGCCCCGGGTATTGGAACCGATCCGAAAGCAGGGCCTGACGGTCACAAACTATGCGGGGCTGCATCGCCATCTGCCCGCGCAGAAGCTGACTCTAAGCGATGATCCCAAATGCCTCGGTGGTGCCGATGCGATCATCGTGACGGTAAAATCTGGGGCCACGTCTGAAATGGCGGGTCTGATTGCTATTCATGCGACACAAGGGGTGCCCGTTCTATCTTGGCAAAATGGGATTCAGAATGTCCAAACCCTGCGCGACGCATTGCCTGGCTACGACGTGCGCGCGGGCATGGTACCGTTTAATGTGGTCCCGACTGAACCCGCAACCTACCACTGTGCCACATCCGGTGACATCGTAGTTCAGACCGGTCCCGGAAACTTGGCTGAACGCCTGAACAGCCCTAATCTGCCAATTTCGGCAAGCGATCAAATCGAAGCGGTCCAGTGGGGCAAACTGGTCATCAATCTGAACAACGCGCTGAACGCCTTGTCCGGACTAACACTTGTCGATCAGTTGATGGATCGCCAGTGGCGCCGCTTGATGGCCGATCAAATGGCTGAGGCATTGAATGTGCTGAAAGCTGCGAGCAAGCCGGTCGCGTCGACTACGCCGTTACCCGCCGGCCTGGCACCTTTCATTCTGCGTCTGCCAACGCCGATCTTTATGCGTGTTGCGTCGAAGATGCTGACGATTGACCCAACCGCACGCACTTCGATGGCCTATGATTTGATGCAGGGTCGCAAAACGGAAATCGATAGCCTTCAAGGTGAGGTTATGCGTCTGGCAGAACAAATGGGCATGAAGACACCAATTTGTACTCGAGTTTCTGATTTGATCCAACAGCGACCCACGCCACCCATGCGCCCACAGGAGATACGGCCCGGGGCAAAGGCGGTCGGAAGCAGGTAGATCAGTCTGGATAAGACCTTGCCTTTGATGTTCCTGGCGGATTTGCCCGGGGCGCTGACAGCGGGTGTTTTCCAACGTCGATCTATGTTGCTAGACCATCTCCGCGGCAGCATGAACGATCGATGCTCTCTATGGATTGCCGAACCGACTATTTCAATCAGCCCCATCAAGACCTTCAACTGAGCACCATGTGCGGCCGGGCGACACGAGAGCTCGCGGTGTTAAAGTGCCAGTGGTTTCCCAGTAACGGGGCAGCGAGTTCTGGCTGGCTTCGACACGTGCTACTCGACCTTAAGTAGCAAGGCCTGCAATTCTGGCTCTCTGACCAAAGTGGCCGCCGTTTTGGGGGTCACCCAGTTGCGCTTACGTTGGCCAATTTCGGGGAATTCATCGGCCAGCGCGCGTACCGCAACACGATAAACGCTTGTCAGAACCGGCTGTGCTGAACCGTCTTTTAGTATTTTGTCGTAGGTGAAGTGGCCGAACGGGTTCTTTTCAACCATGTCAGCTTCAACGCCGGCCTCTTCCCAAGCTTCTTGCGCGGCGGTTTCTGCGCCATCCAGTCCGTCAATCGGCCAACCTTTTGGAATTATCCAACGTCCGGTATCGCGGCTGGTAATCAGCAGAACTTCGGGGCCAGCATCGGTTTGTCGCGTGCACAGGGCTGCAAATTGCACCCGACGCGGGCGCAGAAACAGGGGTTTTGCGACCTCTTCCCATATGTTGCGAAACCAATGTGACATAGTCAAAATATCAGGTGCTTTTCTCGATTCTTCGGCCGATCAGGTAACCATTGAGTCATGATATTTCAACAAATCCGTGACCAAAAGATTAATGTTTTACCCATTTTTAAGGAAATATGTGTCTTTTTGTGGGCTTTGGCGGTTGATCCCCCCGATTTACCTCAGCTTCTGCGGCGTTTGGCGCGCAGGGTAGGGTCTGCTTGCGTCGGATCTTCGGGCCACGGGTGTTTGGGATACTGCGCTCGCATATCTTTGCGGACATCCGCATAGGACCCGGACCAGAACCCGGGCAAATCCCGCGTGATCTGAATAGGGCGCTGCGCAGGGGACAGCAGGGTGATCTTAAGCGGCGCGCCTGCGACAACGGGATGTTGCGCAACCCCGAAAAGCTCCTGTAGGCGAACTGCGATTTCAGGTACGTCGCCTCCATAGTCAATCGGCACTTTGCGCCCCAATGGCGTGCTGAAAGACCCCGGCGCACGCTTGTCCAACTCTTGCATCTGTTCCCAATCCAGCCGCGCCCGGAGCGCGGGTAGTAGGTCAAAGCGTTTCCAGTCTTCGGCGCTGCGCACGCCAGACAGCATGGGCAATAGCCAATCTTCGATTGAAGACATCAGCCCTTCGATTGAAAAATCCGGCAGATCAATCCCATCGGCGCGTACCAGTTCGACCCGCGCGGCAAAACGCGCGGCGGCGCCTTCCAGGCGCAGCCCCAGATCGCGCACACCGTCCAGCATAGCTTGTACCACGGTGTCATCGGGAGCGTCTTTCCACAGGCGGTCGCTCAGGGTGATTGCGCCAAGCCGTTCCTGCTGTCGCGCGATTACGCGCCGTTCGCGCTTGGACCAGGTGCAGGTATCGACCCAACACAGTTGGTCAGCGAACTGATCGCGGATATCGCGTTCGGAAATCTGCACCGCCATCCGTACGCGGGCTTCGCGCGGGTTCCCATCGGTGTCGAGCACGACAAGATAGTGCGCATTGGCCAGGGTATCCTCGTTTTCCAGTACCACGCCTTTACCGCCCGACAGGACATAGCGCGGCGCATCCCCTCTGCGCCGTTGCCCGATCCGATCGGGATAGGCCAGTGCTGCTATTGCTGCGGCGCTGAAGGTTTCGTCCTGAGGTTTGATCATCGCGCGCAGACGTTTCGTTTCGCCCTTGATCCGATCCACGACGCTTGGATTGACCTGCCAGGGCTTTTCCCTTTGAAAAGCGCGTGTATCGCGTATCGCAGCCATCCTGAGGGTCAGATCGACCGGAGCGCCCTTAAGGGGATCTCGTTCAGCCAGTAACGCGGCCAGCGGGGCTGCCTGTGTTCCGGCGCGAACCAGCATATGGCCCAAACGCGGGTGTAGAGGCAGGGATGCCAAACGCCGCCCGTGATCTGTGATCCGCCCTTTGTCATCGAGCGCGCCAAGCATTCGCAACAGGGATCGCGCCTCGGCCAATGTGCCATCAGGTGGAGAGGTCAGAAACGCAAGATCACCAGCTTCCGCACCCCATAAGGCAAGCTCTAACGCCAGCCCGGTCAGGTCAGCGGCCTCAATTTCTGCGGGCGGATAGGAGTGCAAGGCACCTTCCTCGCCCTTTGACCACAACCGATAGCAGACCCCTTCGGCCACACGGCCCGCGCGGCCAGTTCGCTGGGTGGCTTCGGCCCGCGTGACACGCTCGGTCACCAGCCGCGACATGCCCGAGCCCGGATCGAACCGCGCCCGTCGCGCCTGACCCATATCCACGACCACGCGGATGTCGGGAATTGTCAGTGAGGTTTCTGCGATTGACGTTGCCAGCACAATTTTGCGTCCGGCCTCAACCGGTGCTATGGCTGCGCGCTGGGCGGCAAAGGGCAGGGCACCAAACAAGGGGCGTAACGTGCAGGTCTTTGGCAAGCGCCGGCTGAGCGCGGCTTCGGCCCGTCGGATTTCACCTTCACCGGGCAGGAAAACCAGAATGCCGTCGCCAATCGCCTGTGTCTCGGACACTGCCGTTTCAACCAGATCAATCAGCGCATCCAACCGTCTGGCCTGTGGGCCCAACGGACGGTCCAGCCAGCGGGTTTCAACCGGATAGCTGCGCCCTTCCGAGGTCACGAGAGGGGCTTCCATTAACCGCCCGACCGGCTCAGCGTCCAGCGTGGCCGACATCGCCACGAGGATAAGGTCATCGCGCAAAGCCCCAGCTACCTCAAGGCACAGCGCCAGACCCAGATCGGCGTTCAGGGATCGTTCGTGAAACTCATCAAAGATCACTGCCCCGACACCAGGAAGATCAGGGTCAGATTGCAGCATTCGGGTCAGGATGCCTTCGGTCACGACCTCAATCCGTGTGGCGTTCGAGGTTTTGGCCTCACCACGGACCCTGTAGCCGACGGTTTGACCCGCGCGCTCACCCAGCGCCTCCGCCATGCGTTCAGCAGCCGCGCGCGCGGCCAAGCGGCGGGGTTCCAACATTACGATCTTACCGGTACAAAGACCGGCCTTTAGCATTGCCAGAGGAACGCGGGTTGTCTTACCCGCGCCCGGCGGGGCTTGCAGAACGGCGCGCCCATGGTCCCTCAGGGCAGAAATCAGTTCGGGCAGCGCGTCGTCTATTGGCAATCGTGTCATACCGCCTTATCGCCAAAGCGCTGGTCAACGTCCAGAAGGCCCCGCCAAAACACTGGATGCGCTCTGGACAATTGCGGCGCGGCACCGTCATTTAGGGCAAATCACCAAAAAAGGCCGGGCGGATGGACATTGCTGAATTGGGTGAAAGGATCATGCAAGGTGAGCGCCGGGCCCTGGCGCGCGCAATCACGCTGGTTGAGAGCATCCGTGCAGATCACCGGGAGCAGGCCTCGGAGCTTCTGAGTTATCTGGCGCAATCAGGCAGGCAATCTCTGCGGATTGGCCTGTCGGGTACGCCTGGTGTGGGTAAATCCACCTTCATAGAAAGCTTTGGCATGATGTTGACCGGGCAAGGCCTGCGCGTTGCTGTTCTTGCCGTCGATCCAAGCTCGGCCCGGTCCGGGGGGTCTATCCTGGGTGACAAGACCCGGATGGAACGTCTGAGCCGTGATCCAAACGCCTTTATCCGGCCTTCTCCCAGCCAAAGCCAGCTTGGGGGTGTTGCCCGTCGCACGCGCGAAGCCATCGCGCTGTGTGAGGCGGCAGGATATGATGTCGTATTGATCGAAACCGTGGGCGTCGGCCAGTCGGAAACTGTAGTGTCCGACCTCTCGGATCTGTTCCTGCTGCTGCTTGCTCCGGCGGGCGGGGATGAGTTGCAGGGTGTCAAACGCGGTATAATGGAGATGGCAGATATCATCCTGATCAATAAGGCCGATGGTGACCTGAAGGCGACGGCGACACGCACCTGTGCGGACTATGCCGGTGCCCTGCGCCTGTTACGCAAACGCCCGCAGGACCCGGAGGGGTTTCCCAAAGCGATGACAGTCTCAGCCATTGAAGAACATGGCCTCGACCAAGCCTGGACAGAAATACAGTCGCTCAGCCAATGGCGGCGGGACAACGGGTTTTGGACAACAAACCGAGCTGCACAGGCCCGCTACTGGTTCGATCAAGAGGTTCGGCATGCTCTGCTGGCCCGTCTCGACACACCCGAGGCGCGCCGGGAAATGGATGAGCTGAGCACTGAGGTGGGTCAAGGTACGATCAGCCCCACGACCGCAGCGCGGCATATGTTGGCAAAACTCGCCGCCAGTTGATTAGTCTTCGGTTGTTTTGGCCGGGGCCTTGATGCGCGCGGCGTCTCATCGCACTATGGTTGCGTATTCTATCGGATCATGCCGATCTGGTCGTGTAAATGGTTGCTATCTTAGACCTGACTGTTGCTTGGGAATAGAGGACCATGCCCAATATAAGGGGTACCAATGGCAACGACATAATCGACGTTACCGATGACAACGGTACGTTGAATGGTACGCCTCAGGGTACTCCGATTGACAATATTCGCGGCCGTGGAGGCAGCGACCAGATCACGGTTACGAACAGCACGGTTATTGGAGTTGTACGTGGCAACGGGGGTGGTGACGACATTACCATCACCGGCAGCACAGTCGGAACACTGAATGCCGGAGGAGGCGCGGATACCGTCGTTGTCCGTGGGTCAGACATCAGCAGCATTGCATTGGGGAATGGCAACGATACGCTGGATTTCCAAAGCACTAGTGTGTCAGGTACGGTCGAAGGCGGCGGTGGTACCGATACGCTGAACCTACCCGAAGGTACCGTGATCACTGACAGTACGTTCGGCACAATCACGGTTGTGGCCGGCACGAGCTATTCGCTGTCCAGCGGGTCGTTTACCCTGCCGTCGGGAACAACTGTCACGTATACAGGGTTCGAAAATGGTGCCGGGTTTCCGTGCTTTACCCGCGATACTCTGATTTCGACGGATTGCGGGTTTTGCCCGATCCAGAAGATCACGGCCGGGGACAGGGTCCAGACGGTTGGATTGGGACCCCAAACTGTGCGTTGGGCGGGGCGGCGGGCATTCAAAACCCGTGATCTTGAACAGGACCCCAAACTACGCCCGGTGCGCATCGTGGCAGGCGCCTTGGGACAGGGGATGCCGAACCGCGATTTGCTGGTCTCGCGCCAGCACCGGATGCTGGTCCAATCCAAAATCGCGCAGCGCATGTTCGGAGCGCCCGAAGTTCTTATTCCGGCGATCAAGCTGACCTCAGTGCCGGGTATCTATGTCGATCACGAGGTGCGGTCGGTCGAGTATTTCCACTTGCTGTTTGACCGACATGAGGTGATCTATGCCGAAGGTGCCCCAACCGAGAGCTTGTATACCGGGCCCGAGGCGTTGAAATCGCTCAGCACCTCCGCGCGCCGTGAGATATTCAAGATATTCCCGGAGCTGGCGGATCACGATCACAGCCCCGACCCGGCGCGGCTGATCCCACGTGGCAAGTTGCAGACCCGGCTGGTTTCGCGTCATTTAAAAAACAATAAACCCCTGTTGCATGCGCCGGTCGCGCCGGCATTCAGAGAAGGTACAGAGGGCGCAAATATTCCGCGTAACCCGTCTTGACCCTTCCTGCGATTCCCACTACACGCATCCAACCAGTTTTCGGGCGCGACTTCGGGTTGCGCCCCTTGTGATTTGGCCGCAGGCGTTTTGCCCGGCCTCCAGAAACAAAGGAAGAAACCATGTCGCGCCGTTGCGAACTGACCGGAAAAGGCCCGATGACTGGCAACAATGTCAGCCACGCCAAAAACAGAACTCGTCGTCGTTTTCTGCCGAATCTGAATGATGTCACCCTGCAGTCCGAAACCCTGGGCCGTGGCGTTAAGCTGCGTATCTCGGCGGCTGCGCTGCGTTCTGTCGATCACCGCGGTGGTCTGGACGCGTTCCTGGCGAAGGCCAAGGATGAAGAGCTGTCTGCGAACGCATTGAAAGTGAAAAAGGAAATCGCCAAGGCACAAGCGTCGGCGTAACCCTCTTTGACATTCCGTTTGAATGACCCCGTACCCGATTGGTGCGGGGTTTTTCGTTTTGCGATTCAGCTCGGGCCCCAAAAAAGTTCAAATAAATTGTAACGACCGTGAAACAGTTCACATACGCGCGCAGATGTAGGGCGTATGTTGACTACATTCTTTGGGCGGGGGCCGAGTGATGTCGTTAAAGAGTTTCTATATTTTCCTGTTGCTTTCGACCGTTCTCAAAAAAGCAATTTTAGCCTGCACGCGTATTCAGCGTCAGGTGAATCGCTCCCATACCAGCCTGACTAAAGGGGTCGTTAAACGGCCTGGGCTGGATTACTAAGAGACGCTTCAAGCGCGACTGTTTGGCGCTTGAAGCGTTTCATCTGTCTGGCCTATATGCAGGTCAGGATGAGATCTGCGTTTCATAAGTTTTTGCCGGTAATTTTATCTCTGCTGCTGGTTCTGACCGGGCAGAGTATTGCGGTTTCGCGCGGCGTGGATATGGCGACGGGCCAGATGGTCCTATGTACCGGAAACGGCCCTGTTGTGGTCTATTTTGACGCAAATGGACAGCCTACAGCCCCACCACATTACTGCCCCGACTATGCGCTGACCCTGTTGGGGGCGGTTGCGGATGTGCAACCCGCGCAGCCTGAGGCCCCGGCGCATCGACTTCCCACGCCATTGCGCGATAAAGGCAGCCTTGTCGCATCGCCCATCCCGGATACACCTGCGCGTGCACCTCCTGTCTTGGTCTGATCCCATTCATAGTTTTCATACCGCTAGACACTTAAGGAGAGGCACAATGTCCCTCAAAACAACCCTGTTCGCCACTTTTGCAACCGTTCTTCTGGCCGTTCCGGCCTTTGCCGACAGCCAGATCATTGTTGACGACGCCTACGCCCGTTCATCCGGCAAAGCCGCCAAAGCGGGCGCCGCGTTCATGATGATCCAGAACCAGGGCGAGACGGATGACCGCTTGATCAGTGCAACATCAGATGCCGCAGCCCGGGTAGAGTTGCACACGCATAAGATCAACGATGATGGCGTGGCTCAGATGGTCCATGTCGAGGAAGGCTTTACCATCCCAGCAGGCGAGACCTACATGCTCAAACGCGGTGGTGCGCATGTGATGCTGATGGGGTTGAGGGCTCCATTCGAGCATGGTGCCACGGTTCCTGTTACATTGGTGTTTGAGCAGGCCGGAGAGGTCGTTCTGAACATCCCAGTGGATCTGGAGCGCCAGGACAAGCATGGTCACGACCACGGATCCCATTCGAACTAGCAGCAACGCCTGTCTTCGGGCCGCTTTGCGGCCGTCATCCATGCGTCAGGCTGGGCAATGCCCGGCCTGTTTGCATAGTCGCAAGTGTTAGTCCCTAGTGATGAATGGTCTTCATGCCGATCCGGTTGTTGGCGCTGCGCAGGCGGTTTGCCAGCCAGAACATGACAACCGCAATGGCAAGCGCCGAGAAGGCAATCGCCCATCCCAGCGCGACCAGTGCAATGGCGGGCCAGATCATCAACACCAGACCCACGATCAGTGCCGCAATCCCCGAACCGCGCATCGAACCGCGTTGCGGATCACGCTCATTCATCTGCTGCGACGCAGCCAGCGAGCCGATACCAATAATCAGCGCCCAGGCCCCCAACAGGAAAAAGGCCAACTTCACGGTGCCCTCAGGCCAGATCAGCAAGATCAGTCCGATCAGTACTGCACCGATGGCTGCGCCACCCAACAGGCCCCGGCGTCCGACCCCAAGCAGCGTTAACCCGCCATCAATGACCAGCAGGGCCCCAACCAGACGCAGCAGCAAGGCAATGCTGCCAGAGGGCCAGAAAAGCGCGGCAATACCAACAGCACCGGCCAAAATGCCGCGAATTAAGAAGGTCCACCAAAGACTGGACAACTGAGCGCTAAGCTGGTCGCGGTCGGCCATGCTGCCGTCTTCGAGAATTTCACCAGTTTTTGGGTCTTGATCTGTCATGGTGCGGCTTCTCCTGAAGGAGGTGATGCGTTTGGTCTTACAATTTTGCTGCTCATGTTGTCTTAAGTCTTAGCCATCAGCAACCGATCAACCCATCTGGGTACAGTTTCGGTTGCTTTGCCCAGCAACCGTTCATCGAAACCACCGCCTGTCGGCTCCAGATTGATTTCAATGGTGTGCGCCCCTGCTGCCTGCGCTTCGTGCACAAAGGCAGCGGCGGGGTAGACCTGTCCAGACGTGCCGATTGCGGCAAAGATCGAAGCGGTGGCGAGATGATCGAAAATCTGGTCCATATGATAGGGCATCTCGCCGAACCAGACGATATCAGGCCGTCCGGACGGTGCGTCGCAGGCCGGGCAGGGCTCGTCAGGGGCCATTTCTGGCGGTGCTGTCCATCGATGACCACAAGCTGCACATAGTGCACCAGACAGGATACCATGCATATGGATGACCCCTGAAGCGCCGCCAGCCTCATGCAAGCCATCCACGTTTTGTGTCACTATGACCACATCACCCCAAACCTGTTGCAACCGCGCGAGGGCCCGATGCGCAGCATTGGGGTGGACCTGAGCGGCCTGAGCCCTGCGGGTGTTGTAAAATCCCTGAACCAAAGCCGGATTCCGGGCAAACGCCTCGGGGGTTGCGACGTCTTCGATCTTGTGTTGCGCCCATAGCCCGCCTTCATCCCGAAAGGTGCTAAGCCCGCTTTCGGCGGAAATGCCTGCTCCGGTGAGAATGACGATCTTTTCCATTTGTCCTCTGCGCGATAGAAGATTGCATATGACACAGCGTATCCTCTTTGTGTGTTTGGGCAATATCTGTCGGTCACCTGCGGCAGAGGGTGTGTTTCGCGCCCAAGCCCCGCATCACACAGCCGACAGTGCTGGAACTGCGGGTTGGCATATTGGCAACCCGCCTTATGGCCCTATGCAATCTTCTGCGCGTGCCCGTGACGTCGAACTGGGCAGTCTGCGCGCCAGGCAGTTTGTGGCTGAGGATTTTGATCAGTTCGACCTGATCATAGGAATGGATGCGGACAACATCGCGAATGTCGAGGCCCTGAGGCCAGATGGAAACGACACGCCCGTTCGGCTGTTGACAGAGTTCGCGCCCCAAGCCGGTGCCGATCATGTACCCGATCCTTACTATACGCGGGATTTTGACGGGGCGTTGGATTTGATCGAGATCGCCGTCGCCGGGTTGGTCGATCACTTGGATGGGTCGTCTAGCACCTTCAATTGATCACTGAGCCAGGGCAGTTTTGCCGTCGCTGGGTCAATGATCTGGCTTTGCATCAAGCGCCGCATCATGCCTGCCACCTCTTGCGGCACCTGATCGGACCAGTCCGTTCGGGTGAACAATGAAATGGTGCGGGCAAATGCGCCAAACGGGCAGGGATGGACCTGCAAGTCGTCGTGAAACCGCGCCGCGCGCATATAGCCCAGCGGCGTTGTAATGGCCCAGCCCAGACCGCGTGCAACCATGGCCATCAGCGCCAGGTGCGAGCCGATCTCGAACCGTTCTTCATAGTCAATCTGCTGACGGGCCAGATGCCCTTCGATTTGGCGGCTGATCAGTTGCTCACGTGCGTAGCGCAGAAAAGGCAGGTTCTGCACGACGGTCTGCGCATCACCCGCGCCAGCCGGAGCGACCAGTATGAACGGATCCTGTACCAGCGGGTACTCGATGACACCTTCCAGCACTTCGCCGCTATGGGCGGAAACCGCCAGATGCAGGCGTTGGGCCTCTAACTCGGCAAACAGGTCCAGGCTGGGCAGGGTGATGAGCTTGAATTTTGATCGGGTCAGGCTGTCAGCCAGCAGTGTCGCCAGCCGAGGTGTTAGGTCATTGTCGAAATCGTCGATCAGGCCAATGGACAAAGTTGTGAGATGCCCCAGATCCATCACGGTCAATTCGCTTTGCGCCATTTGCAGCTCACCCAGCACCGCCTGGGCGCGGGTCAGAAAACTGCGTCCGGCCTGGGTCAGCCGCATCGGCCGCCGTCCGTGATCGACCAGATCGGTGCCCAAAGCCTTTTCCAGATTGCGCAACTGTTGGGAAACCGAAGGTTGGCTGAGCCCCGTGATCTCGGCCGCCTGCGCCACCGATCCGGTCCGTGCCAGAGCCTCAAACACCTCAAGGCCCCGCAGGGTCAGCCCTTTCATCACCATCGCACACACCTTTCGCTGCGCCTTTTCTGAGGCGCAGGGCGGGTCAGGTCAAGGACTGACAGGGGTCAGCTGCAGATCGCCTGCGCCATCTGGCCAAAGTTCTGATACCGATCCCACAGCGCATCATCGCGCGCGGTCTGCGACATCTTCAACTGCTGCGCCTGATGCGGGTCTTCGAACCACTTGGCAACGGTCTTCTGATCGCCACGCGTCAACGCCTGATCCGCCACGCGCTGAATGCAAGAGCACCGAGCCCGCGTCGCCGCCTGACGATCTGATGCCAGACACGCCCGCTTGATCTGAGACGCGTCTGCAACCGAAGCAACCGCCGTCAGCGATGCCGCGCAAAATGCGATGAGGAGGAACTGTTTCATGCTAGAGCCTCGTTCTTTGCCTGCCCGGACGGGTCTTATGCCCCTCTCGGTCTGCGGCGGAGTATGAATCAAACCGGGGAAGGGATCAATCATACGTTGCGAAAAAGTGATTGCACGGGTTGGAAACACCCTACCCCGTAGGCAATGCTTCAGCCCGACACCAGTCAGGGCAGGAAAGGCAACCAGTCTTCGATGGCTTTGATTAGCTTATCGAGCGCGTAGTAACCGCCCACCAACGGCCCACCTTGCTTTATAGCAGTTACGATAGCCGTATCCACTGCAAGATCGGCCTTGCGCCCAATCCATTTGGCGAGCGCTAAGAAGCCAGTTTTGAGGCTCCTGAGGATTGCCTCAATCCATTCCCGTCTAGGGTTTTCCTCTTCCAATGCAGTCGAGAGTTCTTCGGTAGCGTCCCAGATAAAAATTATTGGGCCGGATAAACGCTCATCTTGGATGCTCTCAGGAGGGTTGTTGCCTCCGATACCGTGGCGCGCAGTGGACTGAAGCTTCAAGCTATCTTTTAGATCACCTAAAGTAACTTCAACCTGCTGCCGAGCGCGAATGCGTTCGATTTCTGCCGCGATTGCATCTGGGCCGGATCCCCAGATGTTATCATCGATTTGGGCGACTTTTCTTAGAAGTGTTGGCTCCAAACTCGGACCATTTAAGAAATTGCGAAACCACTCCGACCAAAATGACCAGCAACGTTCAAACTCCAAGAAATCAGCGAGATTTTGCCCCAACTCTAGTTCAGTTGGAAACGTAGACGTCGGCGCCGGATTTGTAGCTGCATTGGAGAGGGCCGAGCCGATGAATACCGACCCTTTAGGGTGATCAGCCAGCACGTTGCGAGTGAGTTCAAATGCTTCAACTGTAAAATGGTCTCGGTCTGTCCTTGTGAAGCTATCTGCGAAGAAGGTCTCGCAAAGAGGCTTTAACGCGTTTCCAATTCCATAAAGGTAGGAGTTTTCTGCAGTTGGGATCGAGTTGCGATTTCCATTGTCAAAACTCTGAGCATCAAAAGCAGGCGAAAATCTGACCGATGTCGTACTGTTTCCGACATTACGGGCGAAAAACTCAGCGCAATTAAATGCAAGATCAGCCGCATCAAATTCTTCGGTATTGGTCGTGTCTAGGCAGGTTTGGATCGTCAACAAAATTCGCAAGTAAGCAAGAGTGGTCAATGCCGGAAGCGCTTCATAGTCATAAGTGAGACGTTGGCCTCGCGCAGCAGGTGATCTGTCGTAAACACCCTGGTCGCGATCTGTAGCTCCTACTGGTCGCATCTTATACGGACCGGTTGCTCCAAATGCATACATCAGCTTTCGGAAAGTTAGACGGGGCGAGTTGGTAGATGTGGACGCAAAAGACGGGTCATGCGGATCGTTTGTGCTTTCATCCATTGACCAAACTCCAAAATCTAATCATATCCCCAACCCATGACAGACCTCGCTCATATCCGCAATTTCTCCATCGTCGCGCATATCGACCATGGCAAATCCACCCTTGCTGACCGGCTCATCCAAGAGACCGGAACGGTCAAGGATCGCGACATGAAGGAGCAGCTGCTCGATAGCATGGATATCGAGCGGGAACGCGGCATCACCATCAAGGCCAACACGGTTCGCATCGACTATACCGCCGACAATGGCGAGCAATATGTGCTGAACCTGATCGACACCCCCGGACACGTGGACTTCGCCTATGAGGTCAGCCGCTCCATGCGGGCGGTCGAGGGCTCGCTGCTGGTCGTGGACTCGACCCAAGGGGTCGAGGCGCAGACGCTGGCGAATGTGTACCAAGCCATCGACGCCGATCATGAGATCGTGCCGGTGCTGAACAAGATCGACCTGCCTGCCTCCGATTGTGACCGCGTGGCCGAACAAATCGAGGACGTGATCGGCATCGACGCGACCGACGCCATTCAGGTCAGCGCCAAGACAGGGCAGGGCATTCACGAAACGCTTGAGGCCATCGTGCAGCAACTGCCCGCACCGCAGGGCAATCTGGATGCTCCGCTCAAGGCGATGCTGGTCGACTCGTGGTACGACGCCTATCTGGGCGTCATCGTTCTGGTCCGCATCATGGACGGCACGCTGAAAAAGGGCATGCGGGTCAAGTTCATGTCGAACAACACCCTGCACCATGTCGACCGCGTCGGCGTTTTCCGGCCCGAGATGGAGATGGTGGACTCGCTCGGCCCCGGTGAGATCGGCTTCCTGACGGCCTCCATCAAACAGGTTCGCGACACCCGCGTTGGTGACACCATCACCAATGACCGCAACGGCACCGAAGAGGCCTTGACGGGCTTCAAACCTGCGCAGCCGGTGGTGTTCTGTGGTCTCTTCCCCGTCGACAGTTCCGAATTCGAGGACCTGCGCGATGCGATCGACAAGCTGGCCCTGAACGACGCATCCTTCTCGTTCGAAATGGAAACCTCTGCCGCTCTGGGCTTTGGCTTCCGCTGCGGTTTCCTGGGCCTTTTGCACCTTGAGGTCATCCGCGACCGCATCGAACGCGAATATGATATCGAGCTCATCACCACCGCGCCGTCGGTGATCTATCACGTCTACATGAAAGACGGCGAGATGATCGAGCTGCACAACCCCGCCGACATGCCTGACCCGTCCAAGGTCGACCATATCGAGGAGCCGCGCATCAAGGCGACCATTCTGGTGCCCGATGAATACCTCGGCGACGTACTGAAACTCTGCCAGGACCGCCGCGGCATCCAGCTGGACCTGACCTATGCGGGCAGCCGCGCCATGGTCGTCTATGACCTGCCGCTGAACGAGGTTGTGTTTGACTTTTACGACCGCCTGAAATCGGTGACCAAGGGCTATGCCTCGTTCGACTACCAGATGACCGGCTACACGCAGGATAATCTGGTCAAGATGTCGGTGCTGGTGAATGACGAACCGGTTGACGCGCTGTCGACCATGGTTCACCGCGACCGGGCCGAGATGCGGGGGAGGGCGATGTGCGAAAAGCTCAAGGACCTGATCCCGCGCCACATGTTCAAAATCCCGATCCAGGCCGCCATCGGAGGCAAGGTCATCGCGCGCGAGACCCTCTCGGCCCTGCGCAAGGACGTGACCGCCAAATGCTACGGAGGCGACGCCACCCGGAAACGTAAACTGCTGGACAAGCAGAAGGCGGGTAAAAAGAAGATGCGTCAGTTCGGGAAGGTGGATATCCCGCAGGAAGCGTTTATTTCCGCACTTAAAATGGATTCCTAATCCATTTTGAGCGCGAGTGCGCGAAAGCGTTTGGCAAAGCCAAACGCGTGCGGCACCCAGTGCAGTTTGAAAGCCGTTTGACAGCTAATAGCTGGCCACTTTTACGGCGGATGGGCGAAAGCGGTTGGCGCAGCCAACTGCCTGCCCACTCAGTTGGGATGGAAGCGAAGATTCATGGGGTTAGCTTTATTTTTCCACTTTCATCTCTAACAACATACTGCCCACCCTCGACACCTATTCGTGCCATCGATCCGTCCTCAATCGTCCAGTGCATGCGTCGCCCGGTCCACTTTAGAGTTCCATCAGCAAAGTCAGGCTTGGCGTAATCGATACGATTTATCTCGAAGCTTTCTTCCGATTTGCGCTCAAAGTATATTTCTTCGACACAATCCAAGGTTAAGTGCCGGTCTGCATAGCTTGGGACAATTGCCACATTTGGACCGCGTCCTGTGGCCTGTACACTTGGGTATATTATGCATCCCAACCCTTCTCCCGCTTCAGGGGTGATTGGGAACTTTTCTATGCCTTCGATAGCGAGGTTTCCGGATAGTACCTTTTCTGCAATCGCTGCGGTCACTTTGTAGTCATTTGAATAGCTATGATGCACTCGGCTATTAAATTTTGTTTCGATGAATGTGTCGATGATCTCTTGTGTTCTGCTCGGAGCCAAGTTGGCGTGACCTACTTCTTCTGGAAGTAATTCTAGTGCGAAGAAGTCTTTGGGTGCCACCCATCTAGAAACATAGATTGTTCCACTTGGCTTATCAGGACCAATAACCTCAGTGAATATCGCGCCAAGAACGAAACCACCGTAGAACATAGGATTGCCGGGCGAGTTACAGCGCTGATACCCGGTTACTGACGCCGCAGGAGGAGCTTTCAGATCTTCAATACGACTGAATTTTTTGTCAGATACGCGTCCGCGATAGATCATTTGATCTTTCGCCAAAGACATTACTTTTAGAGCGTAGCCTGTGAAAAGTTCCTCCACTTGTGATTTTAGAGTTTGGTAGTTTGATCGGCTCAAACGCACGGAGTTTATTGCTCTAATAATTTGACGAGCACGTTGCCTTGAGATCTTAGATTGCTCCAATTTATTCACTCATCTAAATGGGTAGTTTCAAATGACATTGGTTAAGTAGTGTTACAAGTCACGCAAGTCGATTATTGGTTAGTGCGGCAAGTTGCACGAAATTGAAAGCTCCCGCCCGGCGGCACCGCCGGCCCGCGCCGGCCCGCCCCCATGGGGCGGCGCCTTTGCGCCTCCCCTCGGGCCGGCGCTGCCCTCGGTTATGTTGATTGAACGACTTTGAAAGCCCGCCCTACGGGTGGATTGGTGGGTTGAAAACCCACCCTACGTAGGATGGGTTCTTAACCCATCACCCCCACTGTGACCCACCTCACAGCCCTGACCCCTCCCGCCTGCTACACTTGACCCAACAGAACCCTCTGCAGGAGGCGCAGATGTCCACATCCATGATCTCCATCATCGCCCTCGGGTCGGCGGGTCTCTATTCCGTGGCCATGATCGCGATGAAGTTCTGGTGGAAACTCCCCGGCGTGGGTCTTGGCCTGTTGATCGTCGCGACCCTGCTGGCCGGGGCAACGCTCGAACTCGCCGCCCTGCGCGAGGAACGGCTGGGCATCATCTACACCGGCATTCTTGGGGCCGAGGTTGTTCTGATCGCCATCGCCTCGTATTTTCTGTTCGGCGAGAATTTCTCGTACCGTGAAGCCTTCGGCATCAGCCTTGTCATCATCGGCACCGCGCTGGCCTGGGCCTGAGCGCGCCCGGTACTTAACGCCAATCTAAGCCCTTCATGAAGTTTCCTTTAGGTAAGTTGCAACCCGTCCTCACCCTCCCAATCTGTGGAACACGGGCCGCTGATGGCCTCAACCTCAGGGAGGAAAGCTCATGACCAGATTTATGACTGCCGGAGCAGCCGCTCTGGCTACGAGCCTCGCCCTCGGCACCGCTGCCGCCGCCGACACCACACCCGATCTGCGTGGAACTTGGACAGCCAGCCAAACCACCGTGTCGCCCTCGAATTCGGCCACCGGTGCTGCACCGCGTTTCAACAAGTCGGAATGGGTGCTCGACATCAAGGTGCAACATGACAATGCGTTCTGGGGGCCCAGCATGTGGCGCCGCAGCGCTATGGATGATTGGACGATGTACGAAGCGACGGGTTCGATCAGTCAGGATGGCTCGGGCAGGATCGGCATCATCGAGAGTTCTGCCGAACCTACTACCGGAATCAACGCGCTGATCGATGCGCGATATGAGGATGGCAAGATCTACGCAGATTTCCGTAGCCTGCGGACTGGAACGACCTACAGCACTGTTCTGGAACGACAGGTGAACTGAAGCGTCTCCGGCCTGATCTATTGTAGGGGGTACCAGCTGCCCAAGCGGGCGGCGTTTAGTAGGTATTTATGATCAGGTCGGGACGCTTCTCAGAACCAAGCCCGCTTTGGTCGTCGCCCATCGATTCGGGCTCAACCAAGGCGGGATTAATCAAGTTTCGGCTGCAGGTGGCCTTCGCACCTGCAGCATCGACTGGGTTTCGAGCGTTTTTCTTCGGTTCGGACTTTTCCACGCGCAAGCAGGCCAAGTTACAAAACTTCTCGATTTATCCACATCGCCCTCCCGGCGGATATCAACAGGTTATCCCCGTCAAATTTTCATGCTGCAGTGCTATTTTCTTGCTGGTTTCAGGCCGCAATGTAACAGTGAGATCACCGCAGCACTTCCTCGGAACAGGCAGCGGGGCGCAAGGGCCAGGGGGCCAACGCAGGTTCGGGTGAGTTTTAGGATTTGCTCGGGTTTGCAGGGGCTTACCGGTTGCTGAGCGGTCGAGTTGGGTGTCAGATCCCGGGTCGATAGGTCAGCTTCTCAAAATGGGTCTTGAGCGCTGTAACGGCCTTCGGGTCGAAGCGGCAGTCGCAGCTTCGAAAGGGGCTGAGGCAACTGGATCAGGGTGCCCCTTGGGGCGCGCTGAACCGGTAAGGCGTCAGGAGTGTCCGCAAGGATACATGCAAAGACCGCGTCTGCGCACCTGACGCCTTTTCCTATTCTGGTTCCATACAGGCCATCATCCAAGACCCCTTCGAATGGAAACGGGGTTCCTTCGTGTGAACGAAAGAACCCCGTCTTTGTGTCAGATAATGCAGTGCCGCGTCTATGCACCTGTAGCGCCAAGACTAGTGGTTCTAGATTAGAAGATCAACAATATGTTGATGAATTTTGGCGCGGCTCCGCAATATACTGGGCTTGTCAGATGTTCTCTTGAACCTCAGTGGCCGCATTCTGGATTGCATCCCCTGCGTTTTCGATATCTTTGCCCGCGCCTTTGGCGGTTTCGCAGGCGGTCAGGGCCAACAGGCTCAGGCCAATCAGGATTGCTCGGATCATATTCGTCTCCTTGGTGGTCGATCATGATTTCGGTAGCACCTTTTCCCAAGCGGGACCAGCATCAGCGGCGCTGTTCGTGGCAAAAGCGGCGGGCCCGGTTGAATATGACCTGAGTTAGCACCAGCGATCAACAATCTCACAATCGGCCTGCGAAGTGAGGTGCACCCCTTGCAGCCCCCCAAAGGCAACACTAAGACTCGGGTAACACTTGTTGGGATACTCTCCCGATCCATAGCAAAGCAGGCAGGTTAAGAATGTTCGATCCCGTAGAAACCTACATGAATACGCTTGTCCCCATGGTTGTCGAGCAGACCAGCCGGGGTGAGCGAGCCTATGACATCTTCTCGCGTCTGCTGAAAGAGCGGATCATTTTCATTAACGGCCCGATCCATGACGGGATGAGCCATTTGGTGGTGGCACAGCTGCTGCATCTTGAGGCGGAAAACCCGAACAAGGAAATCTCGATCTACATCAATTCGCCCGGCGGCGTGGTCACCAGCGGTTTGTCGATCTACGACACAATGCAGTACATCAAGCCGAAATGTTCCACATTGGTGATCGGTCAGGCGGCCTCGATGGGGTCGGTTCTGCTGGCCGGTGGCGAGAAGGGAATGCGCTTTTCGCTGCCCAACAGCCGTATCATGGTGCACCAGCCCAGCGGTGGCTATCAGGGTCAGGCGAGCGACATCATGATCCACGCGGCCGAGACGCAGAAACTGAAAGATCGCCTGTATGATATCTATGTGCGCCATACAGGGCAGACAAAAAAGGCGGTTGAAAAAGCGCTGGATCGTGACAATTTCATGAGCCCGGAAGAGGCCAAGGACTGGGGCCATATCGACGAGATTGTCGAGAACCGCGCCAAGATGGACACGGAAGAAGCCTAAGAAACATGCCTGGCGCCATCGGCGTCGGGCGCATTTTTGAGATTGTAGCCGCCACAGTGCTGGCCTAAGCTGCATGAACATGCGCAAGCGCGGCCCCGAATGAGGGGCAGTGGACGAAGCCCGAAAGGTAGATCATGGCGACGAATTCAGGCGGTGACAGCAAAAACACGCTCTACTGTAGCTTTTGTGGAAAAAGCCAGCATGAAGTGCGCAAGCTGATCGCGGGTCCAACCGTTTTCATCTGCGATGAATGTGTCGAGCTTTGCATGGACATCATTCGGGAAGAGACCAAAGCCAGCGGGCTGAAATCTTCTGATGGGGTGCCAACGCCCAAGGACATTTGTGAGGTGCTGGACGACTACGTCATCGGTCAGGCCACGGCAAAGCGTGTTCTCTCGGTGGCGGTCCACAATCACTACAAACGTCTGAACCACGCGCAAAAGGCCGGCGGTGATATCGAACTGGCGAAGTCCAACATTCTTTTGATCGGCCCAACGGGTTGCGGCAAGACATTGCTGGCCCAGACGCTGGCGCGCATTCTAGATGTCCCGTTCACGATGGCAGATGCAACCACTCTGACCGAGGCGGGCTATGTGGGTGAAGATGTCGAGAACATCATCCTCAAACTGCTGCAGGCCAGTGAGTATAATGTTGAACGCGCACAACGCGGTATCGTCTATATTGACGAGGTCGACAAGATCACGCGCAAATCAGAAAACCCATCGATCACGCGCGACGTCTCGGGCGAAGGGGTGCAGCAGGCTCTGCTGAAGCTGATGGAAGGCACTGTGGCCAGCGTACCGCCTCAGGGCGGTCGCAAGCACCCGCAGCAGGAATTCCTGCAGGTGGACACGACCAACATCCTGTTTATCTGCGGCGGTGCTTTTGCGGGGCTGGACAAGATTATCGCACAGCGTGGCAAAGGCTCTGCCATGGGCTTTGGCGCTGATGTGCGTGAGAATGATGATCGCGGTGTCGGTGAGATATTCAAGGACCTGGAACCCGAAGACCTGCTGAAATTTGGTCTGATCCCGGAATTTGTCGGCCGCTTGCCGGTTCTGGCGACATTGGAAGACTTGGACGAAGACGCACTTGTCACAATTCTGACCAAGCCCAAAAACGCATTGGTCAAGCAATATCAACGTCTCTTCGAACTCGAAGACGCCGAGTTGGCCTTTACGGATGATGCGTTGAAAGCGATTGCCAAAAAGGCCATCGAACGCAAGACCGGCGCGCGCGGGTTGCGATCGATCCTCGAAGATATCTTGCTGGACACGATGTTCGAGCTGCCGGGCATGAAGAACGTGACCGAGGTGGTCGTGAACGAAGAAGCCGTGACCTCTGTCGCACAACCTTTGATCATCTATGCCGAAGCGGCAGAATCTGCGTCAGCTGGCTAAACGGTAGAGCTGCTGAGGGGGTTTTGTCGTCGTGGGGTGACATCGTCGCCTGATTGACGCGGTTCCTTCTGAATCTAGCTAACAATATCTCGGAGCACGCGGCAGAGTATCGCTCACTCTTTCGATATATAAGCCGTGCGCTCCATTCCCGCGAAAAGGTTGAATTGCAATGAAACGAATTTCTTCTGGTGGCGAATTCGAAGCCAAAGTTGGCTATTGCCGCGCTGTTGTCGCTGGAGGATGGGTGCATGTCGCCGGAACTGTTGGACAGGGCGAGGACGTTGTCGCTCAATGCAAGTCCGCTTTGTCGATCATCGAAAAAGCGCTGTCAGAGGCGGACGCAGGATTCTCGGACGTGGTGCGTGTAACGTACATTCTGCCCGATCGTCATGAGTTCGAAGCTTGCTGGCCCACACTGGCCGAAACATTTGGCGACAATCCACCCGCGGCTACGATGATCGAATGTGGCTTGATTGATCCGAAGTACCGGATCGAAATCGAAGTGACGGCATTCTTGCCTGACTAAGCAGATCGTACGGGCAGCACTGGACCTTGGCGCGCCTTTGGTCCATACCATTCCCGAGCACTTTGCCGGAGGCACCTGATGGGCATTCTGAACACTCTTCTGCGGGCCGTGACCTGGTGGAACGGGGCAACCCTGAACACCCAGATTTATACCGCGCGAAAAGGTGTGAAAGTTGGCGAAGACAACGAAGGCAACGTCTTCTATCGCAATGCGGATGACAGCAAACGCTGGGTGATTTTCAATGGCGAAGCCGAAGCCAGCCGCGTTGATCCAGATTGGCATGGCTGGTTGCATCGTACCTGGGATGAACCGCCGACCGATAAGCCGCTGCCTCATAAATCTTGGGAGAAACCGCATCAGGAAAACCTGACGGGCACCGCTCTGGCTTACACTCCGGCAGGATCGCTGCGCAGACCCGATCCGGTCGAACGCAAAGACTATGAGGCCTGGAGCCCCGAATAACAGAGGCGAGCAATGTCGACCCACAATTGGACCGAAGTCATCGTCGGTGGTGCCGTTCTGGCGGTTGCCGTGTCATTTGGCGTTTACGCCAGCCAGTCGACGGGCCTGTCGCAAAGCAGCGCGGGTTATGAGCTGGGGGCTTCCTTCCGGTCGCTTGAAGGGGTCGGCGTGGGTACCGATGTGCGTCTGGCCGGGGTCAAGATCGGCACCGTAACCGACGTCGATCTGAATCCAGATACCTATCGCGCCGATACGACCTTTACGATTGCGGATGGGATCCTTGTTCCGGATGACAGCGCGATCGTGATCTCGTCCGAAGGTCTGCTGGGTGGCAATTTTGTTGAGGTCATGCCGGGCGGCTCACCGTTCTTTTTCGAGCCGGGGGACGAGATCGAAGATACCCAAGGCGCGGTCAGCCTGATTTCACTGCTCGTCAAATTCGTGGCCGGAGACAGCAGCGAATGAAGCATTCGGTGCTGATGGCAATCGCGTTCTGCGCAACGGCAGCATCTGCGCAGCAGAAGGTCGAATCCGGCCCTGGTGCCATGTTGCGCGGCTTGGACAAAGTAAACGGCCAGACCATCGATATCGAAATGCAAAACGGCGATACCCAGCCCGTTTTTGGATTGGATGTGGCCTTGGGGGATTGCCGGTACCCGGCGGACAATCCCACAGGTGATGCGTTTGCCTATCTGACGATCTGGGAAAAAGGCAAAGCAGATCAGCTGTTTGACGGTTGGATGATTGCGACGTCACCGGCGCTGAATGCTTTGGATCATGCGCGCTATGATGTCTGGGTGATCCGCTGTATCACACCATCCGCTGACTGAGGAATATCAGCGGAAAAATCAGCGCTTGCGTTGATCGCTTCCTCAAGTGCTTCACGATATGTACCGCGTGGAATTTCGATGGCGCCAAGCGAGGCAAGGTGAGTTGTCAAAAACTGCGTATCAAACAGTTTGAAACCCGTTTGTTTGAGCCGGTCAACCAGATAGGCCAGGGCGATTTTTGAGGCATCAGTGCGCCGAGAAAACATGCTTTCGCCAAAGAAAGCCGCCCCCAACACGACGCCATAGACGCCGCCAACCAGCTTGTCGTTATCCCATACCTCAAGTGAATGGGCGTGACCTGTCATGTGTAGTTGATCATAAAGGTGTCGCAACTCGCCGTTGATCCAGGTATCCACCCGGTCTGCGCAGCCATCGACGACGCCGTTGAAATCCTGATCGATTGAGATGTCAAAGCCGGATCTACGCAGGCTCCGGGCCAGACTGCGCGAGATATGAAAGCCGTCCAGAGGGAACACGCCCCTGTATTTTGGGTCGACCCAGAACAGCTCTGGGTCATCCCGATGTTCTGCCATGGGAAAAATGCCGATGGAGTAGCCATGCAGCAAAAGTTCCGCAGTCAGGCTCATTAGAAAAACCCGAAGGCCGGAGGATTGGTTCCATCCGGCCTTCCAGACAGGTTAGTCTGCCATATTCTCCGCAAGCCAGTGCTCCAGCCAGTGGATGTTGTATTCGCCGCTATGTAGATCAGGTTCCTGCAGCAGCGCGTGGAACAGCGGTACGGTGGTGTCGATACCGTCAACGATCAACTCTCCCAATGCGCGTTCAAGGCGCGCCAGCGCCTCGGCCCGGTCGCGCCCCTGTACGATCAGCTTTGCGATTAGCGAGTCGTAGTAGGGCGGGATCGAATACCCGTCATACAACGCCGAATCCATCCGCACGCCCAGACCGCCCGGCGCATGATACGCCGTTATCTTACCGGGGCAGGGTGAGAAATTGGGTAGTTTCTCTGCATTGATCCGAACCTCGATGGCGTGGCCTTCGATTTCCAGGTCGTCCTGAGTGAACGACATCGGCAGGCCCGAGGCGACGCGGATCTGCTCGCGCACAAGATCGACGCCGAAAATGCCTTCGGTTACTGGGTGTTCCACCTGCAGGCGGGTGTTCATCTCGATGAAATAGAACTCACCGTTTTCATACAGGAACTCGATGGTGCCCGCGCCGATATAGTTGATCTTCGCTACAGCATCGGCGCAGATCTTACCGATCCTGGCGCGTTCTTCAGGGGTGATGCTGGGGCCGGGGGCCTCTTCAAACACTTTCTGGTGGCGGCGCTGCAATGAGCAGTCGCGTTCGCCTAGGTGCACGGCATTGCCTTTGCCGTCGCCAAAGACCTGAATCTCGATATGGCGCGGCGTGGTCAGATATTTCTCGATATAGACCTCGTCATTGCCAAAGGCGGCCTTGCCTTCGGCGCGTGCGGTCATGAAGGCGCTTTCCATTTCATCAGCGTTTTTGGCAACTTTCATTCCACGTCCACCGCCACCAGCGGTGGCTTTGATAATGACGGGATAGCCGAACTCCTCACCAATGCGCTTTGCGTCTTCCAGCGTAGGAACACCGCCATCGGAACCGGGTACACAAGGAACGCCCAGTTCTTTCATTGTGTCCTTGGCGGTGATCTTGTCGCCCATGACACGAATGTGCTCGGCGTTCGGGCCGATAAACGTGATGTCATGATCTTCGACGATCTGCACGAACTCGGCATTCTCCGACAGGAAGCCATAGCCAGGGTGAATCGCCTGTGCGCCGGTGATCTCACAGGCCGAGATGATCGCTGGCATAGACAGGTAACTTTGCGGGCTCGGCGGAGGGCCGATACAGATAGATTCGTCTGCCATGCGCACATGCATCGCGTCGCTGTCGGCGGTGGAGTGGACGGCGACCGTCTTAATCCCCATCTCGCGCGCGGCGCGGATGACGCGCAGGGCGATCTCGCCTCGGTTGGCAATCAGGATCTTGTCGAACATGGGCCCGCCTTACTCGATGATGACCAGAGGAGTACCGAATTCCACAGCGTCGCCGTCGCCAACCAAGATGCGTTTGACGGTACCCGATTTGGGCGCGTGGATGTGGTTCATGGTCTTCATCGCTTCGACGATCAGCAGCGTGTCACCTTCGGACACCGCTCCGCCGACGGAAATGAACGACGGCGCGCCGGGTTCGGCCTGCATGTAAACCGTGCCAACCATAGGTGAGGTGACAGCGCCGGGGTGGCTGGCCGGGTCTTCCTGTGCAGCAGGGGCTTCGGCGGCAGCTGCAGCAGGGGCGGGTGCGGCGGCTGGGGCTGCCGGGGCGGCGGCAGGTACGGCGACCTGAACCGGCGCAGCGACTGCCTGCGTCATGCGGCTGACGCGCACATTCAGGCTGTCTTCTTCGCCATACTCGCGTTTCACCTGCAATTCAGTCAGGTCGTTTTCGCGCAGCAACTCGGCCAGTGCCTTGATGAATGCTACATCTGCGTCGTGTTTGGTATCTGTCATGAGTGTCCTCGACGGTTCCCCTAGTGGCCCATCTAAACCTGCGGGCTTTGGTCTAATTACGCAGCGTTATAAGCTAAGCTTGGGGCCATGAAAAGCGCAGTCTGAAGCGAGGATTCAAGGAATTTGTGCGCGCTCTGAGCGGTCAGAGCGGCATGCCCGAAAGTTTCGCCACGAGCTCTGATAACTTACGCGCGCCGAACTTTTCCAATAGGCGCGCGCGGTAGGCTTCGATCGTGCGATAGCTGAGGCCGAGTTCGACACCGATTTCCTTGGCCGAGAGGCCGCGGCAGGACAGGATCGCCACTTCGCGTTCCCGCACGGTCAGTTCGACCAGGGGGCGTTCTTCCGAGATGTCTGAAAAGCTCCAAATACCATGACGGAATGGATCATCCGGTGTCAGCGACCTGCCGCGTGCGCGACACCAGAATAAATCGCCATTGCGTCGTCGCATAACCCGTTCATCGGTGTAATACCCGGTGTCCCGCATCACCTGCAAACTACGCGCGCCGATCCTTTCCCAATCTGCGACGGAGGGGTAAAGGTGAAGCAGAGGCATGTTGCGATAGTCGCTCTCACCCCCTCCGAACGTCCGGGCAAACTGCAGATTGCAGCGCCGGATGATCCGGTTTTCCAGTTCAACCAGCCCAATTGGGGCATATTCGAAGGCGGGGTCACTCATCGTCATATCGTGCCGGGAATTGGTCGGAAATAGAAGAGGTCATGAGAATTTGCTGTGGATTTGAAGTGGGTGATTTACTGTTGCTTTTGTCAATCTTGTAAATCCTATCTGAAAATGCTGCCTTAACTACATTGCTTAACTAAGATATCTTGAAAATAATCAGCTGTGATTGAAAGCTTGGCGAGGGAGAAGCCTTTGATGCGCGATACGCTTACCGGTAGCCGAATCCGCGAACGCCGCCAGATCTCCGGGCTCAGGCAATCCGAGCTTGCAAAGCGCGTTGGAATTTCGCCCTCATATCTGAACTTGATTGAACATAACCGCCGCAGAATCGGTGGAAAGCTTTTAGTCGATATTGCCGAAGCCTTGGATGTAGAGCCCTCGCTGCTGACCCAAGGGATCGAGGCGGCGCTGATTTCTGCACTGCGAGAGGCGGCGGCAGATGCAGTTGGACAGCAGGCTGAGGTTGACGGGGTGGAGGAATTTGCCAGCCGCTTTGCTGGCTGGGCCGGCGTTCTGGCGCAAATGCATCAGCGCGTCGTGTCACTGGAACGCACGGTCGAGACGCTATCGGACCGATTGACACATGACCCGCATCTGGCCGCGTCGATGCATGAGGTTCTGACAACCGCTGCCGCCATTCGATCTACCGCATCCATTCTGGCCGATACGCAGGATATCGAAACCGAATGGCAGGACCGGTTTCACAAGAACCTGCATCAGGATGCTGAACGACTGGCCGAAAGCTCTAAGGCGCTGGTGTCTTATCTGGATGAAAGCGATGCGGCCAAGACCCCTCGTAGTGTCCCTCTGGAAGAGGTTGAGAGCTTTTTTGCAGCTCGAAACTACAGTTTTCCCGAACTCGAAGCGAGGGCAGGGGCTGAGAGTATTGCCCTAGACGGATTGAACACCGCCACCGCCCGTTCTGTCGCCCAAGAGATTCTACGCTGGTGCGCAGAGGACGCGGTTGCGATACCGCTTGCCGATTTGAAGCAAATTCTCGCTAAGGGCGAACCGGACCCTATCACGTTGGCGCAACGTTTCGCGGTCGATATCCCTACAGTTTTGCGACGTTTGGCCTTTGTGCCAGAGGAGTATTTGCCGCGCCCTGCTGGGCTGGCCTTGTGCGATGCATCGGGCAGCGTCCTGTTCCTCAAACCGCTTCCCGGTTTCGTTATGCCGCGCCATGGCGAGGCTTGTCCGTTGTGGCCCTTGTTCACCGCGCTAAGTCGTCCTCTGGTGCCGGTTCGAAAGCAAATCGCCCAGTTGGGGCGCAGTGCGGCTGAGTTTGAGTGCCATGCTTACGCTTGGCCTCATGCAGTATCCGGCTATGATCAGGAACCGGCTTATCGGTCGGTCATGCTGGTGCGACCGGTCGGGGAGGAGGGGGCATCGGCTTTGACCCATGTCGGGGCCAATTGCCGGGTGTGCCCCAGCCGAGATTGCACATCGAGGCGTGAGCCTTCGATTCTGAGCGAAGGTTTTTGACAGGTCGCTGACTGACCGCTTAATCTGGCGGTGGCAGCGTGCCAAGAGCGCGATCTGCCATGGGGAGGAATTGAAAATATGAGCCGTAAGGTTCTGTTGATCGAGGATGAGCCGAACATCGCTGAGGCCATCCGCTTTTTGCTGACACGCGAAGGCTGGCAGGTTGAAACGCATTCAGAAGGGTCTGATGCGGTTCAGGTGATACAGTCTGCAGCCCCGGATCTTGTCATCCTTGATGTCATGCTTCCGGGAAAAAACGGCATGGATATTCTGCGCGACCTACGCGAGCTGGATGATATGCAACGCTTGCCGGTCTTGATGCTAACGGCACGCGGGCAATCCCGCGATCGGGAAATGGCCGAGAATGCGGGTGTTAGCCGGTTCATGACAAAACCGTTTTCAAATGCCGAGGTGCTGACTGCGGTGCGTGATCTACATGCGCAGGCCTCACGGGCGTGACTCCTGACAGCGACATAGACCAGACGCCAAAGGGCAAACGGTCCTCACTATTCCTTGGGCGTCAAAGCTACCGCCGTCGCAGACTGGCCGATGCGGCCCGGCTACTGCCATTTTTAGGCGCGGCACTTCTCGCACTACCGCTGCTTTGGCCGGATCAGAGCGCGGGCGACGACGCTGTACCGCTTTCATCGGCTATGCTGTACATATTTGTATGCTGGGGCGTGCTGATTGCGATTGGCCTGATCTTTGGCCTGACTGCCAGAAGTCTGGGCGTTCGCGACGATATCGGCGCGGACACTGAGTGATGGCGACGCCGAATATTCTGATATTGGTAAGCCTGGGCTACGTGGTACTACTATTTGGTGTGGCCTTCGCAGCTGAAAGAATGGCCGAGGCAGGGCGAGGGAAATGGCTACGCTCGCCCCTGATCTACACGCTTTCCTTGTCGATCTATTGTACCGCCTGGACCTTTTATGGCGCGGTTGGCAATGCCGCGCGGTCCGGGCTGGAATACGTGACGATCTATCTGGGGCCGACGTTGGTGATGGTCAGCTGGTGGTGGGGCTTGCGCAAACTGGTTCGGGTTGCGCGCAGCCAAAGGGTGACCTCGATCGCGGACCTATTGTCGTCTCGTTATGGTAAATCCAACACGCTGGCCGTATGCGTTACCATTTTGGCGGTTCTTGCCGGAACGCCCTATATTGCCCTGCAACTTCAGTCGATCACCCTGTCGTTTTCGATTTTTGTCGAGGCTGATCCCTCTGGCCTCTACCCAAGCGGATCTAATGTATTCTGGGTTGCGGCCGGTTTGGCTGTCTTCGCTATTCTATTCGGCACACGGAATCTGGACGTGAACGAGCGTCATCATGGCGTTGTCACAGCGATTGCAGTGGAATCAGTGGTCAAACTATTCGCCCTGATCGCCGTTGGTGTGTTTGTCGTCTGGGGTATTGCCGGTGGGATTGGCCCAATGATGGATCGGATTGATGCCTCGGAAATTGGCCAATGGAACATCGACGCAGGTCGCTGGACGGCGTTCATCTTCCTGTCTGCCGCTGCCTTTGTCTGTCTGCCGCGCATGTTTCAGGTCATGGTCGTTGAAAATGACGATGAAGGCCATCTGAGGACAGCAGCTTGGGCGTTTCCCTTGTACCTGCTGCTGATGAGCCTGTTCGTTGTTCCCATTGCGGTCGTCGGGTTGGACCTTTTGCCACCTGGTTCCAACCCTGATCTTTTTGTTCTGACGGTGCCGCTGTCACAGGGCAATGATTGGCTTGCCATGCTGTCCTTTATCGGTGGTTTTTCGTCGGCCACTTCGATGGTGATCATCACGGCGATGGCGCTGTCCACCATGGTATCGAACCAGATTGTCATGCCGATCTGGCTGAATACCCATGAACGGGTGGGATCTGTCCCTGGTGATGTACGGACCATCGTTTTGATGGCGCGTCGGGTTTCGATCGCTGCGGTCATGGCGCTGGGATATTTCTACTATAGCTTGATCGGCGATGGCGCGGCGCTGGCTTCGATCGGTTTGATTGCCTTTGCTGGGGTCTCGCAAATCCTGCCCGCCCTTGTGGGTGGATTGTTCTGGCGGGGGGCGACGCGCATCGGCGCTTTGGCTGGGCTGACGGTGGGATTTACGCTCTGGTGCTACACGTTGCTCTTGCCGGGCATGGGTGGGCTTTGGATGCCGCAAACGGTGATCGAACAGGGCCCGTTTGGTATCGGGTGGCTGCGTCCTCAGGCCTTGTTCGGAATCGAGGGGATGGACCCGATGGTCCACACCGTGATGTGGTCGATCTCTTTGAACACAATCGCCTTTTGCGTCGCGTCGCTTATTAGCTTCCCCAGCCCGTTGGAACGTTTGCAGGGGGCGCAGTTTGTGAATGTCTTTGACCATTCCGTTGCGCCGCGCGGCTGGTCGGGGTCGGTGGCGCAAAGCGAAGATTTGATGATCATGACCCAGCGCATTTTGGGCACCGGCCCCGCGCAAGCGTTCTTTCAGGCCGAAGCCGAAAACCAGGGTGGGAGGTCACACCTGCCCGAGCCCACGCCGGGCTTCCTGAACCGGCTTGAACGTGAGCTCAGCGGTTCGGTTGGTGCGGCCACGGCCCATGCCATGATTGGTCAGATCGTGGGAGGCGCTTCAATTTCGGTCGAGGATTTGTTGGCTGTGGCGGACGAATCTGCTCAGCTGCTGGAATACTCCAGCCAGCTTGAGGTCAAGTCGGTAGAACTAAGCCGGACCGCGCGGCAGCTGCGCGAAGCTAATACCAAGCTAACCCTTATGTCGGAGCAAAAAGACAGCTTCCTGAGCCAGGTTAGCCATGAGCTGCGCACCCCGATGACCTCGATCCGCGCGTTTTCCGAAATCCTGCGCGACACCGCAGGGCTGAGCGACGAGGAACAAACCAAATTTGCTGCAACCATTCACGATGAAGCCTTACGGCTGACCCGTTTGCTGGATGATCTGTTGGATCTGAGCGTGCTTGAAAATGGTCAGGTCAGCCTGAACATGAGCGATGGTAGCCTGCGTTCGGTGCTGGATCGTGCGGTTTCAACCGCGCTGGCCGGGGCATCGAAACCTCTGACAATCCGCCGAACACGCGCTTCGGAACGTATTCCGCTACACACTGACCTCGACCGTTTCGGGCAGGTTGTCATCAACTTGATTTCCAATGCACAGAAATACTGCGACGCGGATGAGCCCGTTCTGACGATTTCGGCGCATGATATCGGGGGACGCGTGGTTATCGATTTCGTTGATAACGGCAACGGCATTCCAGTCGAGGCCCAATCGTTGGTATTCGAGAAATTTGCGCGGATCGGGATCGATAAGGCCGGCGGCGCGGGTCTGGGGCTGGCGATCTGCCGTGAGATCATGCAGCGGCTTGGGGGCGAGATCAGCTATCTGCCGGGGCAGGGCGGGGCTGCGTTCCGGGTCAGCCTGCCGTTGGCCTATCAGCAAGCGGCGCAATGAGGGACGGATAAAGAACTTCGTAACACTCACCGGGTTACATCAAGGGTCAGAGGCTCGAGCAATTTGGTGAGTTTTGGTCATGTCAGAGGCAGGGAACACCGCGCTGTTGCGCAAGCTGTCAGTGGGGCGCGAGGATTTGAAGAACCGGCCGCGTTCAGTGCTGCGCGCACTGCGTCTGGGATTCGCGCGGGCTGCAGCAGATCGGCTGAACCTGCCCCTTGCTGTTATTGGCGCAAAGCAATCGCTGCAGCCTGCCAATGATCTGGTCGACGCGGTTGGCGATGATTGGCTGCTGTTGTTCCTGAAAGGGCCAGATGGAGTTGCAGCCGCCTGCTTTGATCCAAATTCAGTGTCGGCCATTTTGCAGACCCAGACCATTGGTCAGGTCACCGAAACTGCGCCTGAGGCGCGCGCGTTCACAAATACGGATGCGGCAATGACCGCTCCGCTGCTGGAAGCTGCGCTGGCCAAGGCGGCTGAGCTGGCCGAAAATGCATCTGATGATGTGGGCTTGATCGGCTATGAATACATGTCTCGTGCGCAAGATTTGCGATCCGTCTGCCTGACACTGGTTGAAGATATGTATTGCGGGTTCGAACTGACGGTCGACCTGGCAGGTGGCATACGGCAAGGCCGTATCTGTGTTTTGTTGCCACAACAGTCGTCCCCGGTAGAGGATTGCCTGATCCTCGAGGCGGATGACGGGCCCAGCCTGGAGCAATCTTCGGGCGTTGTCCGGGCAGAATTGAACGCCGTTTTATGTCGCATGAATGTGCCACTGTCTGATCTTTCGGGACTTAGCGCCGGGGATATTCTGCCGCTGCAACATGCGCGCATCGACCGGACAGAAATTCTGGCCATCGATCGGTCGCGGACTGCGGTTGGGCGGCTTGGTCAATGTGGCGGCTTGCGTGCGGTGCGGATTAACGAACAGGCTCCTTTGGCTGCGTTATCCGATATTGAGACGCAGGAATTTATCGAAAGCCGGGCAGCTTCGGCCAGTCAAAACGCACCCGATATGCCATTGGGCGCCCAAGCCGTCGATGTCACAGACTATCGCGCTGGTCCGGACACTCTGGAAGCCCAAGAGGGTGATCTGAGTTTTGAGAACTCGGAACAAATGGTGGCTGAGATTTCGCAGCTGGCGGGGCTAAGCGGCCCCGATGATGTGAGTTAGCAGTTGGATATACCCGAACCTTAGTCCACAGCCTTGCGCATATGATCCAATGCCGGACGTAGGTTTTCCAACTGGTAGCCTGCATTTGTTGTGGCATTTAGAATGTCGTCGGTGCTCATCCGGTCGCATTGACCCAAGGCCCATACGACCGAACACCGTGTGCCAGATGCGCAATAGGCCAATACCGGTCCACCACAGGCTTCGGCCATATCCCTTTGCCGAGCCACATTTTCGGGCGTCATGGTCTGATGGGTCAGTTCCAGAACCTCATACTCCAACCCGGCTGCGCGCACGGCCTCGCCGATGGCGTCGGATTGCATGTCTGAGGGAACCTCGGTGTTGGGTCTGTTGCAAATTACCTTGACGAACCCGGCTTGGGCGATGGCGGGCACATCCTCAACCGTGATCTGCGGTGAGACGGCGTAGCGGGGGGTAATTGGGCGAATCTCCATGCCAAATCCTTAGGTTGGGTTTGCAGCTCTGTCTAGCTGTGCGCCAAGGCCGGGTGCGATGAACATTCCTGTGATCATCGCCAGCATAAACAGCAATCCGCCGAGGCCCCCATAACTTAGCGAAGCCATTGCAGGCCCGGGGCACAGCCCAACAAGCCCCCAGCCCATGCCAAACAGCACAGAGCCGATGATCAAGCGATGGTCCAGTTCGGGGCGTGGAGGTGCCGGAAATTGGCCGCCAGCGATGGGTTTCCGTCCGTTGGTCATCCGCCAGGCGATCAACATAGGCAGGATGGCCCCACCCATGACAAAGGCAAGTGTTGGATCCCAGGCGCCGAACAGGTCCAGCCAACCTTGAACCTTGGTCGTGTCGGTCATGCCCGAAACCAGCAGGCCGGTGCCGAACAAGGCCCCTGCGATCAAAGCGATCAGGATGCGCATCAAATGACCTCCAGCATGTGCCGCAGGGCCAAAACGGTCAGCGCACCAGCTGCGATGTAAATCAGTGTTGCCACAATCCCGCGCGGTGAGAACCGAGAGATGCCGCACACACCGTGGCCAGAGGTGCAACCATTTGCGATGCGGGTCCCGACACCCACCAGCAGCCCGGCGATCACGACCAGCAGCAGATTTCCGGTCAGATGTGTTTCAGAATGTGGCGCGATCAATGGGCGTAACAGCAGGGGCATTCCGATTAAGCCGACAATAAATGCCAGACGCTCGGCGATCTCGTTGCGCGCGCTGCCGTCGACCAGTCCGCCCAGTATACCGCTGGCCCCCATGACGCGGCCATTGCCGAGCAGATACACCGCACCGCCAAGACCAATCAGCAATCCGCCCAAAAGGCCCATCACCCAAGATGCGTCCATATCCGGTTCGTCCTTAATGTTGTTGTCGCAGAGTCAGAGCTTGTTGATCGGCAGCTTGAGCATCACATCGCCCTGCTCATCCGCCGGGGGCATCTGACCCGCACGCATATTGACCTGCAGAGACGGCAGGATCAGGCGTGGCATTGCCAGCGTTGCATCCCGTGCATCGCGCATTTCCACGAACTCTTCGACGCTGCGCCCCTGTCCGATATGAATGTTGAGCGCTTTTTGCTCACCCACAGTGGTTTCCCAGGCGTATTGATCCCGGCCTGGGGCCTTGTAGTCATGTCCCACATAGACCCGCGTTTCATCAGGCAGGGCGAGGATTTTCTGGATCGATTCATACAGCGTAGAGGACGACCCGCCCGGAAAGTCGCAACGGGCGGTGCCAAAATCAGGCATGAACAATGTATCGCCAACAAAGGCCGCGTCGCCGATCACATAGGTCAGGCAGGCTGGGGTATGACCGGGCGTGTGCAACACATCCCCACGCATCTGACCGATATGAAAGCTATCGCCTTGCTTGAATAGGGCATCGAACTGACTGCCGTCGCGTTGGAATTCAGTGCCTTCGTTGAATACTTTGCCAAAGGTGTCCTGCACGGTCACGATCTGATCGCCGATCCCGATTTTGCCACCCAGCTTTTCCTGAAGATAAGGCGCGGCCGACAGGTGATCGGCGTGGACATGGCTTTCGAGGATCCACTCGACTTTCAGATCGTTCGTCTGAACATACTTAACGATGACGTCCGCGGCCTTCGTCCCGGTGCGTCCGGATGCATGATCGAAATCCAGAACGCTGTCGATAATAGCGCAGGCCCGGCCTTCGGGTTCGCGCACGACATAGGAAACCGTGAAGGTTTGATCATCAAAAAAAGCCTGCACTTTAGGGGTCATATCATCCTCCGTCCCGGTCTATATAACATGTATTGGATGTGGAATGTGTTTCAACTGCCGATTTGGCAATTGATGTCTGTCAAGGCAGCCACACCAATATTGGATTAAACTTTAGTCGAACCGGGAAAGACTGCCGAATCTACCGAATTACCCGGCAAGATTCCGCACAACCTGAGGTTAGATTGTTCTGGTCTTAATCCCGTTACCTATATCGGAGATACTGGCACCACCTGGGAGGAGCAATATGAAACAGAACACCCTGTTTTCCGAATTCACAGAGATTGAACAAAAGCTCGAGAATGCCTGTCTCGATACACGCCTGGCCCTGCAACCGAGTGTAAGCAAGATCGTTGATCGCATGCGCCGTCAGGGCATGCATGTCCCATCTCGTTTGCGTCGACTGGACTCGGCGTTGTGCGAAGACGCAATGGAAGCGCAGTTTGACAATATGCCTGTCTAATTCCGCAAGGTCATCCAAAGGAAATCCCGAGGATAACCAGCATCAAGCCAATCACCGACAGGAAAAGTGATCCGAGGTTCCAGGGCAGAACGCCCTGAACAACCGCACGCAGTTCATCATCAGACAGTCCGGCCTTGCGCGCTTTCATCACGCGCAGAATGCACCAGACCAACCCGGCAAGCCCGGCAACGGACAGGGCGGCCCCGCCCCAAGTGATGAATTCAAACATGGTTCCCCGCAAAGCTGCCTGATCCGCACCCGCGCTTAAAGGATCGAGGCAATTCGCACAAGCGTGCTTTGGGCCCGGTTCGGGATTGCGTGCTTGCGACCCGGGCGGTCGCACTGTATCCGGCATCTTGCCGATGTCACAGCATCAGATTCTAGCCTTGGGGAGAGACGCCTATGGAAGACATGACCGAAGATCAGGCCACCGCCAACTACCGCGTCACAGCGGGAGAGTTGCGCCAGTTCATCGAGCGGTTTGAGCGGCTGGATGCTGAGAAAAAGGATCTGGCTGAACAGCAAAAAGAAGTAATGGCCGAGGCCAAGGCCCGTGGCTACGACACCAAGGTCATGCGGAAGGTGATTGCCCTGCGCAAGCGAGACAAGGACGACATCGCCGAAGAAGAAGCAGTGTTGGAGATGTACAAAGAAGCATTGGGAATGTAGAGCGTCTGACTGGTTCAGACCTCTAATACTCGTACATTCGGCATTGTTCGGATTTTTGCCATGTCTTGTGCATAAAGCTCGGAAAACGCACTGACGATTTCAGTGCTCCAGCCGGGCAGGTCTAACTCCTCCTCAACCCGATCGGGTTGAGCATGGGCCTCAAGCAGCCCAGCCAGCTCAGCGCTCGATGCAAACCGTGCGCCGGATTGTTCCTGCTGGATCAACGGCAACAGCTGATGTTTACCCTGTTCGGTCAGCAAAGAAGCGAGCAGGGTATGTTCACCAGGGATCGCAATGCTGTCGGGCAAACCGGCCATGGCGCGCAGGATATCTCCCCAGATCAGCGGCGAGTCCTCGTTCTCCCAAAGAGTGATTTTGACATCTGGAACCAGATCGCCCAGGTCTTCGATCATGGTGACCCAGCTGAGACAACTCAGGTCTGTCGTATCCAGTATTGATCTGGTGCGAGCCGGGTCCAGTGCCGTCAAAACCCTTGGGATGAAAAGGCCGGGGTTCATCAGCCCGGCAAAGATTTCGATCTGCGCGCCGTTCAGCAAGTCCTGCGTATACGCAGCCCGCTTCCCTGCAAATGGATAGAGTTGCCCATGTTGCAAGGCCGCGCGCATTGGCCCAAAGAACTTTTCGCTGGAAACAACGACACGCTGAATATCCGCAGCATCAGGCAGCACGGCATTCATCTGCTCGCGCGCCTCTGCCAGAGGCAGACCGCTCGCCATGGCGTCGGACATGACCTTGACGAATTGCCTGCACCGGCGTGGTCCTAGTGGTAAGGTCCCAGCCTTGTAAAGCGCGCCTTTGTGGGCTGCGAGATTTGCCAGCAATTGTCCCGCATCCGTGTAGGGGACCCCGGCGTGAATGACTACATGCATCATGTTCCTTGCGCCCGGCTGTCCTGCAGAGCCGTTTTCGGCTTTGCTTCACTGTTATCAAGACCGGGCATTTCGTTGCGAGTGATTTCACACTTTCTAAGGAAATTCGACAATCCCTAACTCTACGCTAAATTTCCGGCTTGCAGTCTCTGTCCGGAGACAGTAATCGACGGTCAGCGCCCCTATAGCTCAGCTGGTAGAGCAACTGATTTGTAATCAGTAGGTCCGCGGTTCGAGTCCGTGTGGGGGCACCAGCACATCAGAGCAAAACAAACAGTTACTTCGTTCTAGATCCCCCGTCGGTCCGACCGTCCGAATCTAGCCGTGTTTGTTGGCCTTGGTGCAGTGCGATTGTGTGGTCTTTGAGCTCATTGATCTCACCGATCAACTCATCAACGCACCGCAAAAAATGATCTGGACGCTCATTCCATTGCGCCCAAGCGCTTGATCCAGCTCTTGAGGCTGCCCTTGATATAGTGCCGTCCGACGCCATCAGAACTCGGGTCAGTGTGAAAACAACACTTTCCTTTTTGCTTTACGCCACCGACAGAATAGCCACTGATGCCGACCAGATAGCGAGTGTTGAAAACGCGCGCGGTGCCGTCAACTTTTTCAGCGAAAAACAGTTTCATTCGGTTATTCTCCTGCTCGATTTCCGGGGGTGTAGATCGTCACTATTTACCGGGGGTTGGCATGCACCGCCCCCACGGAACTTACTGGTTAGCCCGTATGCATGAACAAAACACTCGGTACCCGTTCGATCGTTGCGAAAAATGAACCGTTTCGTTGGGGTGAGAATGAGTGCGTCATGTTAGAAGCCTCCCCCAAAATACCAACGCCAGATCCGCTTTCACGGGTAACCTGCGCGCCCATGAGACACTGGACTTTAGTGTTTATTCAAGTGCGCGCTCCAGTCGTGTACAGCGGTCCAGATCACCAGCTCGATGCGGGCAGTGCGTACGCAGCGATATTCTTACAGATGCTCGTCTTCCCTTAATAGAAGGAGTGATAAGCCAACGGGAGCAATAAACACCGTGTCTTTAAAGGCTTAGGCAGGATGATTGTATCATCGTAGGTGTGTCCCACCCGAGCACCACAGGGCTAAGTCAATGAATTGGAAATAAATGGAGGCGAGTACCGGAATCGAACCGGTGTACACGGATTTGCAATCCGCTGCGTCACCACTCCGCCAACTCGCCTTTTCAAGTAAAATCAAATACTTGCCGTGGTGTGGTTGGCGTTTTATCAGCTTTGCGGCAGGGCGTCCAGAGGACAGCCATGAAATTTCAGGACCAAAGTGCGAAATACCGTGATTTCATACTCAGCTCAATCATTGATGATGGCGGATTGCGGCAATAGAGGCGTTGCCGGTGACCAAGGGATGTGGCAAAAGCCGAACAGGCTTGAGACTTCAGACGAGAGATCACATGACAGATTTCGCAACGCGACGCCGCATAATGGTTGATACTCAGGTGCGACCTTCGGATGTGACGAAGTTCCCGATCATTGATGCCATGCTCTCGGTGCCGCGCGAAGACTTTGTGCCGGATTCGCAGCGCGAAGCCGCCTATGTCGAAGATGTAATCGATCTTGGGAACGGGCGTAGTTTGTTGGAGCCGCGGACCCTGGCCAAGATGTTGGATGCGTTGAATATTTGCAATGACGAGGTCGTGCTCGATATCGCGCCGGCTCTGGGGTATTCGACCGCGGTAGCCGCGCGTATGGCAGAATTGGTTGTTGCAGTGGAAAGCGACGAAGCATTGGCATCGGAGGCGCAAAATGCGCTCACCGAAGTTGCTGCTGACAATGCCGTGGTGCACGTTGGTCCTTTAGAACAGGGTGCGGAAGAGCATGGGCCCTACGATGCGATCATGATCCAGGGAGGGGTGCAACAAGTGCCGGGCGCTCTGTTGGATCAATTGAAAGACAATGGCCGCATCGCCTGCTTGTTTGTCGAGGATGGCTTGGGTGTTGTTCGTATCGGGCGCAAGACGGGTGGGCGTGTCAGCTGGCGTGACGTTTTCAATGCCAGCGCGCCAGTGCTGGATAGCTTTTCCCATCAGAGTGCATTTTCGCTATAGTCCAGAGGTAGTTTGTTCTGCCACCTTGATTAGTTGAAAATGACGGCGCAAATTGCCGACAGGGCAGAAATTTTTTGAGTTGAGAGGATTTGGTGATGCGTAGGACGGCGACTGGCAAACTGGTCAGAGCGTGTGCATTGACCGCAGGACTGGCCTTAAGCGTTATGCCGCTGCGTCAGGCATGGGCTGATAACCTTACAGATGCGTTTATCGGGGCCTACAACACCAGCGGGTTGTTGGAGCAAAATCGCGCGCTGCTGCGGGCTGCAGACGAAGACGTGGCGATTGCGCTGGCCGCTCTGCGCCCCATCATCGACTGGACCGTGCGTGTCACGCAAACTTACAACCGAAGCAGAACCAGCGGCGTTGTATCTAGCAATGAGCCCACCGATTTTTTCACGGGGCTGACGCTGAGCCAGTTGGTCTATGACGGTGGCGCATCCGTTCTTGGCAAGCAATCCGCGCAGGAAACTGTTCTGGCGACACGTCAATCGCTGATCAATATCGAGCAACAGGTTCTATTCCGCGCGGCGACTGCCTATCTGAATGTGCTTTTGCAGGAAGAGACAGTTCAAATTCGGCAAAACAACGTCGATCTGTCCAGTGAAGAACTGCGGGCATCGAATGACCGTTTCGAAGTGGGTGAGGTGACCCGGACTGACGTGGCCTTGTCGCAGTCACAGTTGGCAAGCTCGCGTGCGGATCTTGCCGATGCGCGTGGTGATCTGAGCACGGCACAAGCGGAGTATGTCAATGCCGTCGGCAAACTGCCGGGCCGCACAACGGGGCAGCCCAGCCTGCCAAACTTACCGCGCTCGCAGTCCGAGGCGATCAATCTGGCGCTTCGCAATCATCCGTCGATCTTGTCGGCCCAGCATCAGGTGCGCGCTTTGGATTTGACCGTTCAGCAGCAGCGTGCCGGACTTGGTCCAAATGTAAGTTTGAGTGCAGATGCCGGTCTGACCGAGAGCTACGACAATGACGATAACAACGAAAACGCATCTGTCTCGCTGATCTTCCGCCAGCCGATCTATGCTGGTGGCCGACTGGCGGCGGTTGTCCGTCGTGCTATGGCCACCCGAGATGCGTCACGGGCGAACCTGTTGAATGTGCAAAAAGATATCACGCAGGGCGTGACAGATGCCTATGTCCGGTTTGAAACCGCAACGGCCAGTCTGACGGCATCGACCGAGCGCGTTCGCGCGTCGCAAGTGGCGTTCGACGGTATCCGCGAAGAGGCCACACTGGGCGCACGAACCACATTGGATGTGCTGACGGCCCAACAGGATTTGCTGGATGCGCAACTGGCTGAGATCGCATCGCGGACCGAGCGTTCGCTGGCCGCGTATCAGCTGCTTCAGGCTCAGGGCCTTCTGACGGCCGAACGTTTGGGACTGGCTGTGCAGATTTACGACCCGACGCTGTACTACAATCTGGTCAAAAATGCACCAGCGCAGGTCAGCAAACAGAGCAAGGATCTGGATCGCGTGCTAAAAGCGTTGCGCCGGGACTGACGGGCAATACTACCTGTTGTTCGCTTTGACAGGATTGGCTACACTCTACCCTGAGGATAGAGCGGTAGAGAAAAATGGCGGATAATGTCGTAAAAGCCGGGATCGAAGACGTTTTGTCTTCGGTCAAACGTCTTGTCAGTGAAGAAGGTAAAACGGGCAAGGGGGCTGATCAAAGCGCCAAAGCGCGCAAACCCGGTCGTTTGGTGCTAACGGATGCGCTGCGCATCTCAAAACCCGCTGCGGCTGAAACTGCCCCGCTGAAACTGGAACCTGAATACAGTGCCGAAGTTTCGGCAAAACCAATGCTGCTGCGCGCCTGCGATATCGTGCGAGATGATGCGGGCGCCGATCAGGAAACCCCCAGCGAAGTGGCGATGGATGAGCAGTCGGACGACCCGACACTCAGCCTGAGCGCAAAGATTGAAGCGCTGGAAGCTGCCATTGCCCGTACTGAAGATCAGTGGGAGCCTGACGGTGACAGCGATGATGCCTATTCAGGTACACCGAATCAAAGCCTGTCCTGGGATACGGGTACGGCATTTGCTGAAGGTGATGGGCAAACCTCTCTGGATGAACAGCCAGAAGATGAACTGCCCCAGAGCGATCAGGTTGCTTCCGACGTCGAAGAACCAGTCATCGAAACGCCTCAACAAGAAGAGTTAGAAAGTGATGAGGCGCAGCCCGCCACATTTATCCGCTCTGCCGAGGCTGTGCCCGTGACCGAGGCTGCGGAACAGGAGGCTGCGCAGCTTCGGGAATTGTCAGTCGACGAAGAAGCGCTGCGTTCAATGATCGCCGAGGTCGTCCGGGAAGAGCTGAAAGGCGCGTTGGGCGAACGGATCACGCGCAATGTCCGCAAAATGGTGCGGCGCGAGATTTATCGCGCATTGGCTGCGCAGGAATTGGAATAGCCGCTCAGGCGCGCTTGGGTGCCTGCGCCAGTTCCAGCAACAGGTCTAAATCCATGGTCTGTTCCAGGTGATCGGCCAGCGCATCAAGCGTTTGCTCAACCCCGTCTTCATACGCATTCTCAGATTTCACACCCAATGTTGCCAGATATTGGGCGCGGAACACATCGGATGAGAATATGCCGTGCAGGTAGCTGCCCAGAATACGGTTGTTTGCGCTTGCAGCCCCTTCGGGGCGACCATCGACCTCCAGCCAAGCACGTGCGCAATCCGGGCCTTCGGTCCGGCCCATATGAATTTCATACCCGCTGACAGGCGCGCGGTTGGGCAGGGCAATGGCTTCGGTCAGCGTCACATGTTTCTTGCCTGCCATGACTGTGTCGACATCTAGGAGGCCGAGCCCGTCAATCGTGCCTGGACGACCATCCACGCCATCCGGATCAGCGATGGTTTTGCCCAGCATCTGATAGCCGCCACACAGGCCCAGAACATGTCCGCCACGACGGACATGCGCCAGCAGGTCGATATCCCATCCCTGAGCCCTGAAATAGGTCAGGTCGCCGATGGTGGATTTGCTGCCGGGCAGTAACACAAGGTCGGCATCGCCGGGCAAGGGGCGGCCTGCGGGGATGATCTCGACGCTCACGCCGGGTTCTGCGGATAACGGGTCCAGATCGTCGAAATTGGCCATCCTCTCGAGTTGAGGAACCACAACCTTACAGGCGCCGCCGGTATGGGATCGAATGTCCATCATGTCTTCGGCAGGCAGTTTCCATGCATCGTGAAACCAGGGAACAACGCCCAAGCAGGGCCAACCGGTGCGTTCCGCAATGTCATCGCGCCCTTCATCGAAAAGAGACACATCGCCCTTGAACCGGTTCACTGCAAATCCCTTGATCATCGCCAGATCGCCGTCATCCAGTACGGCCTGGGTACCAACGATCTGCGCGATCACGCCACCCCGATGGATGTCACCGACCAGAACCACAGGAACACCCGCCGCACAGGCAAAGCCCATATTGGCGATGTCGCCCTTGCGCAGGTTGGTCTCGGCTGGGCTGCCTGCCCCTTCGATCAGGACCAGATCGGCATCACTGCACAGCCGGTCGAAGCTTTCCAAAGCAGCGTCCAAAAGTTTGGATTTGTCCTTGCGGTAGTCTCCGGCCTTCATGGTCCCAGCGCGCTGCCCCTGCACGATGATCTGAGCACCGGTGTCGGTTTCGGGTTTCAGCAAGATCGGGTTCATATCCGTATGCGTGGCACGTTTTGCAGCCCGCGCTTGCAGTGCCTGCGCCCGACCGATCTCACCCCCGTTTTCGGTCACCGCAGCATTATTCGACATGTTCTGCGGTTTGAACGGAGCAACTCTCAACCCACGCCGCGTATAAGCGCGCGCCAGCCCGGCCACGAGAACCGATTTCCCGACATTGCTGCCGGTCCCCTGAATCATGATGGCACGAACCATAGTCGTCTCCTATGCTGGCGTGCAGATGACCTGATTTGACGCCGAAGGGAAAGCCCTGGATGAACACGCCCGCGCATCTTTTGATCGGCGCCGCCGTTTTTGCTCGGCCCGCACATGGGCGCATTCTGGGGGCCGCCTTGCTGGGGTCGTTGCTGCCAGACCTGTCGCTTTATCTGATGGCGGGGACATCACTCTATGTTCTGGGTATCCCGCCAAATGTCGTCTTTGATGAGCTTTATTTCTCATCCACTTGGCAGACGATCTTTGCGATCGACAATTCATTCATTCTTTGGGGGCTGGCTTTGACACTGGGCGTGTGGCGAGGCTGGTCATTTCTGATTGTGATGGCTTCTGCTGGATTGCTGCATCTGGCAACGGATTTCCTGCTTCACGCCGGTGATGGGCGCCCGCAATTTTGGCCGCTCAGCGACTGGGTCTTTCATAGCCCAGTCAGCTATTGGGACAGTACGCATCACGCATTCTGGGTTGTGCCGATCTCGACCCTCATCTGCGCAGCCGCTTATGCGGTTTTGTGGCGCCGGGGCCTTTCGATCACGGCCAAGGTATTTTTCACTGTGTTGCTGGGCGCTGAATTTTGGACTGCTTGGCAATGGTTGCGGTTTTTCTGACCGCATTCTTCTGATCACACAAAGAAAAACGCGCCCCGGTGACAGGGGCGCGTTTTTTTAAACCGGCAATTTGCAGGTTCAGGCTGCTTCGGCCTGCTGAGCGGCGTTGCGACGCTCGCTCTCTTCGCGCGACAGCGCCACAGAGGTGCGCACGCCACGACCGACGAACTCCATCAAGCCACCGACAACCCGCTCGTTGGGGTCGATACCGGCACAGGATAGAACTTCGCGCCCATCACGCGAACGGGCCCAGCGGGCGATCTGTTCGGGGCCATTGCCGTATTTCTTGTCATCGGCGATAGCATCATCAAGCGCAGCCAACACAACGGCTGCAAAAAGTTTGCGAGCACGATTGCCTTGCTCATTGTTAAAGGCAGTGCCGTCAACGAAATCTCTCATCTCGTCTTCCTTGTTGTTCTTGCTCTTGCATTTTCGGCGTGACGGTCCTTATGACCTATTAGGTGCGATTCGGATACACCTAAAATGCATAGTTGCGTTGCGTCATGTGCATAGCTTGCTGCGGGTGCAGCACTAAGTGTCGTTGTCTTGTCAGGGTTGGTCCTGCCAGATATAGGGACGGCAACTGACGCATCAACCGTTTGTGAAGGAAATATGTAATGCCCAAGATAAATGGGAACGAAATTCGCCCCGGCAATGTGCTTGAGCATAACGACGGGCTGTGGGCAGCTGTAAAGGTGGATCACGTAAAGCCCGGTAAAGGCGGCGCTTTTGCTCAGGTCGAGCTGCGCAACTTGCGCAATGGGTCCAAGCTGAACGAACGGTTCCGTTCTGCGGATAAGGTCGAACGCGTGCGCCTTGAGCAGAAGGATCAGCAGTTCCTGTACGAGTCCGATGGCATGCTGGTGTTCATGGATGCCGAGACCTATGAACAGATCGAACTGCCAGCTGACCTGCTGGGCGAACGGCGCCCGTTTCTGCAGGACGGCATGACAATCGTTGTAGAATTTTATGAAAGCGAGGCGTTGAACGCGACGCTGCCGCAAAAGGTGACTTGCAAGATTGTCGAGACCGAGCCGGTGGTCAAAGGTCAGACCGCAGCGAACTCGTTCAAACCGGCGATTTTAGACAATGGTGTCAAGGTCATGGTGCCGCCCTTTGTCGGGCAGGATGAGATGATCATCGTAAACACCGAGACCATGGAATACTCCGAACGCGCGTAACACTGCATCAAGCGTTCCATGGACCCAAAAGACCGCGCAAGCACCCGCTGCGCGGTCTTTTTTTATGGTTTGTTTATCCGACGATAGCGCGACGGGTCAGGGCCGAATAACTCAAGCATCAGCTCATACTTGATACGGTTCGCACTAACTTGCCGGTAGAAGGCGATCAGGAATGACGTTGGCCCCTGAATTCGGCTGAGCCCACTGGTGGCGGCTACCACGGTGCCCACATCGGTTCGGCCCTGAAGCACCAACCAGCCGCCCAGCATCAGAACTCCGACAGTACCAGCACCATTGATGACGCTCAGAAGAAATTTGGCTGATAGTTTCCACAGAAACATTCTCCGCCGTGTTTCATATATAATGTCAAACATCGCGTTGATGTCGTGTTCGGCCGCTTTCAAATCATCAGTGGTCAGAGTGTCAGTGGCCTGTCGCAGAACACGGACACGTTCAGCGACAAAGACGTTCACTTTTCGTTGCGACATCAAGACGATAACGATTTGTGGCACGATCATCGAAAACGCAATCATTCCAAGCCCCGGTTGGGTAGAGGAGATATAGCCGATCACGCTGATCAGGGTGCCGATCTGCACCACAGGATCCGAGAACGCACCACCTGCAAATTTCCCGAGCTCCTCGGCCTCGGCCGATATCGCGGTGCTCATTGCACCCTTGCGGAGGGTTTCACCTGATGAATTCAAATCAGTCGAACGCCACAGAAGGCGCTGGCGGATCAGGCGGATCAGGTCCTCACCCAGGGTTCCGGCACGATACCCCAAGACCCATTTCAGCGCGAGGCTTAGAAGAATGACACCCATCATGCCAAGGCCCAACAGAACCAGCCGCTCGATCCCCACATCGGTCGAGGTCAGGTGGTTGATGATGTCACGCTGAAACTCCAGTGGAACCGCAGCCAGTGCAGCAACGGCCAGTGAGAGCAGGATCAGAATAATCTGCCGCCCTGCGCTAGCGCGCCAGATTGCGGTGTAGAGCTTTAGCATGACGGCACCCGGATGGTTTCGACGCCCTCAGTTTGGCAGTGCGGGACAGCAGATCAAACCTGTCCGCGGCTGAGCCGCGTTCAAGCGTAACGCATCGGCAACAGCGCGGGTCTAGTCGGCGCGTGTGATCACTGCACCCTCGGCACGCATTTCGCCTTTGGCACGATCGAAGCGCAGATGTGCGATCCCATGCGCCCCGGATTGAGTGAACAGAGTCCCCGCCGGTTTCCCGTCAGCTTTGATCTCGGTTCCTGCTGGCGCGCTACCTTCAACCCGAACCCGGCACAGTCCTTTGCGTAGCTCGGTCTTGTGTTTCATCCGGGCGGTAACCTCTTGCCCGACATAGCAGCCTTTTTTGAAATCCACGCCGTTCAGGTCTTCGAAACGCGACTCAAGGATGTAGCTGTCCGGATGCAGTTCTATCCCGCTTTCGGGAATACAATGTCGCACACGGATGGCATCCCAATCGGTCCCGTCATCACCTTCGGGCCCATCGGTGTAAACGCGCCAGCCCATGTCCGCATCGCGCGGATCGGGCAGGGCGCCTTCGGGCGCAGGCCCCGTGCCACGCTGGAGGTTCAAGCCCGCGGGCTCAATCGCCACATCTGCCCGCAGCTTGTACATGCCCAGCCGTTTTGCCAGCCCGTCGCCCAATTCTTCCGCAACGTCCAGCAGTACGGCGTCACCGTCTCGCTTGAGAAAGAAATCAGCCAGATACTTGCCCTGAGGGTTCAGAAGCGCCGCATAGACCAGCCCGGCCTCCAGTCCACCAATATCGTTGGTGATCAGATCCTGCAAAAAACTCTCGGTGTCCGAGCCGGTCAGGCGCAGGATGCGGCGATTGGGCATGGCAGGGTCCTCGTCATTTGCTCTGGCCTCGTGATATAGGAAGTTCTGCTGCCAAGACCAGAGGTTATCAGCTGTGCCCGCGCCGATCAGCATCGTGATCCCGACATTGAATGCAGAACCAACGCTGCCCGCTTGTTTGCAGGCCCTGATGGAGGGGCTGCATGCGGGCCTGATCCGCGAGTTGATCATAAGCGATGGTGGCTCGACCGATCTGACACCGGAGATCGCTGAAGAAGCCGGGGCAGAGCTGGTCGACGGACCCGCCTCGCGCGGGGGACAGTTACGGCGTGGCTGTGCCCTGGCCAAGGGTGATTGGGTGCTGATCTTACACGCCGATACTGTGCTGGAACCAGGTTGGGCAAAACCCGTGGTGGACCATCTGGCTTTGCAATCCCCTGCGGCGTTTCGGTTGTCATTTCGCGCCAAGGGATTGGCCCCGCGCTGGGTCGCCGGTTGGGCCAACCTGCGCAGCGGCTTGTTCAGCTTGCCTTATGGCGATCAGGGTTTGTTGGTTCCGCGCGATGTCTATCTGCGTGCCGGAGGCTATAAGGACCAGCCATTGATGGAGGACGTGGCCCTTGCGCGCGCACTGCCTCGGATCACGCTGCTGCAGGCTCGCGCCGTCACGAGTGCGGAGCGTTACGAACGGACGGGCTGGCTGCGACGGGGGGCTCGGAATCTGTGGACCTTGATGCGCTATCTTCTTGGGGCTGATCCGGAACATCTTGCTCAGATGTATCGGCGCTAAAGGAAGTGCGCAGTTCGACAATAGATTTGCCCAGCCTGAAGGGCGCGGCAAAGCTGACCAGACACAACGCAACGATCTGCAGAACCAGAATATGCGCGTTGGCCTGCAGGTATTCCCATTCGTCCTTCAACTTGCTGACCTGCTCGATCAATTCGTCATAGCTTTGGGCCAAAATCAGGTAGTCCCCTGCAATCGCGGGCACTTTGCGGCGCATGTTGTCAATCGCGGTCTGTGTGTCGTCGTCCAATGATGTGAAAACCAGGAACTGATCGATGTCGAACGCATCCGCCTTGGCTGACATCTGCTCCATCTCATCCTTCTCTTGACGCCCAAACAGGAAATGCAGCCCTTGCAGCGGAGCGACCTCATTTGTGACCTCGATGAACAGCGGCAGGTCGGCATTGCTGGCGGTGGAGGCCGACAGAAACTCGACCTTTTCGCACAGAACGCCCGTGTCGGGGTCATAGGCCGGATCGCAGAACCGCAACCTGAAGCGCGCCGCATCGCGATCAAAGGCGGATGAGGCTGCATAGGCCACATCAATCTGCCGATCCAGCCGAGAGCTATCGGCGGTATAAAGACCCGCCAGAACAGCGACCAAAGCACCGATACCGCCCAGCACGACCCAGACCAGATCAGCCAGTTTCCACGCCCGGTGACCTGCGGGTTTGCGGAACAGAAAGCCGGTTCCGACCAGTCCCAGCACAAAGAACAGGATAAGCAGGGGCAACTGGTTTTCGGTCACAAATGTCATGATACCAAGTTTAGGCGCTGCAATGCGCTGCGCAACCGGGATCACATGCAGTTGTTTCGTCTTACAGGATGCTCATACTGGACCTAAGCAGTCAGGAGGTATTCGTGACCAACGACATTGTTCTGATACATGGCGCGTTTGCGGGTCCGTGGTGCATGAAGGATTACGCCGATTTCTTCCGTGCGCGCGGTTGGACGGTCCATACTCCGGCTCTGCGGTATCACGGCGGCAATCCACAGGCCGAGCCGGATCCGGGACTGATCGACACCAGCGTCGCGGACTACACAGATGACATCGCAGCATTTGTCGAAGGTTTGGACAGCAAACCTGTCCTTCTAGGGCACGCCATTGCAGGTGTTGTGGCGCAGCAGGTCGCAGCACGTGGGTTGGCCAGCGCAATTATATTGATCAACCCGAACGCGGCGTGGGGGACGTTGCCTGAAACCGATGACGAACGCGCCGTGCCACGCGCTTTGATGGAGGGCGGGGCGTTCTGGAAACAGCCCATGCGGGTCGAGTTCGACCTGATGGCCCCCTTTGCACTGAACAAGATGCCCGAGGCGCAGCAGCATGAGGTGTTCGACCGATTGGGCGCGGAAAGCGGTCGCGTAATGTTCGAGATGTTCTTTTGGATGTTCGATGATCACCACGCGATGAAGGTGGATATCGACAAGGTTGACTGCCCGGTGCTGATCGTTTCCGGCACCGAGGACCGGGCCGTGAACCCCAACACCTGCCGCGCGCTGGCGAAACTTTACGGGGATCGCGCGACCTTCCTGCCGGTCGAAAACCACGCGCACTTCCTGTTCATGGAGCCTGGGTGGGAGGGGCCAGCCACCCAAATTGCCGATTGGCTTCAGGAAAAGCTGGGTTAAGCCACACATCCCGTATTGAGATCGCCTGAACACTGTGCAACCTGCGGTGCTGACCCTATCAGGGCGAATATTCAGCGCGGAAGGCACAAGCGTGACCCTGTTTGTCATCCTCATCATTCTTACGGCGGCTTTGCTGCACGCGGTCTGGAATGCCATTGTCAAAACGTCTGCGGACCGGACAACGACGCTGGGCCTTGTGGCGTTTGGACACGTCATTCCGGCCTCGGTGATGATCCTGCTGCTGCCGCTTCCGAACGCTGAGAGCTTCATCTACATCGCACTCTCGACCGTTGTGCATTTTGGCTATTACTTCATGCTGGGCAAAGCCTATCAGCATGGCGATCTGAGCGTCGTTTACCCCATTGCACGGGGCATTGTGCCCGCGTTGGTCTCGCTCTGGGCCATGGTGCTGGTGGGTGAGGTTCTTCCCCTGCAAGCCTGGGCCGGGATCGCCCTGATCGCGCTGGGCATCCAGCTGAGCAGTTGGAGCGCCCTGCGATCCGGCGTCGGGCGCAGCGCGCTGGGCTTTGCGCTGGGCACGGGGTTCTGCATCTCGATCTACTCGGTGGTCGACGGGATCGGTGTGCGGCTGTCGGGCAATACGCTCAGCTACTGGGCCTGGGGCGCGTTCCTGCACCTGTTCATCGCGGGGTTTGTGGGGGTGCGCAAGCGGGACACGCTGGCGGCGCTGCCCGCCAAAGTCTGGATGATCGGCATCCTTGGCGGGCTGGTGTCGATGACGGCCTATGGTCTGGTGCTCTACGCCAAGAATTTTGCGCCTTTGGGGGCCGTGTCGGCCCTGCGCGAAACCTCGGTGATCTTCGCGGCGCTGATCGGGTTTGTGTTTTTGCACGAGGGCAACTGGATGCGCCTTCTGGGGGCTGCGGTCCTGATGGCGTGCGGAGTGGCCCTGATCGGGTTGGCGGTGTGAGGGGTGTGCCGGGCTGAAGCCCGGAGTG
>NZ_JBQFOD010000007.1:0-204526 GCF_056533095.1 Ruegeria sp. H3
TATGACAGATGCCCAAAGGTATTCCTTTCGGCCATCGCTCTAGCAGCTACCGTACTGTTCTGGCTGTAAATCAATGAGTCTGGAGCCTAAGCGTCGCGCCCGTTGATCCTGTGTCAGAGGTCTTGTCAGCGGCTGACATTCGCAAGGCCATTCGGCAACGAGCGAAGATTTCGCTGACCTATCGTGACAGCAAGAATACTCTGACGGACCGGGTGATCTGGCCGATCCTACTGGGCTATCGAGACGCGGGCCGGATCATTGCAGCTTGGTGCGAGCTTCGTGAGGGGTTTCGATATTTCAGAACCGAACTGATCGTTCAAGGACAGATTCTGCCGGGCAAAATCCCGCGTCGGATGGACCTCTTGCGGGCCGAATGGCGCGCAGCGATGGAGGCTGAGCGCAAGCGGTACACCCTGGGATCACGCAGTTAGCCACCGGGTGCGCACCAGGTCGAGTATGCTGACATCAATGCCTGCAACTCTTCGGGGCTGGTCGGATACCTGTCGTAGCGATGGACAGAGGGAGTGTTGGACCATTCCAACTTGTCTTCGCGCATAACCTCAAGAAAAGGTTCAAACTTGTCTGCCTCGTCCAACACGGATGTGCGCAGGTTGATCCGGTCTGTTTGGCCGACCTCGGAATAGACAAAGCAAAGGCAGGAACGGCAGTAGAAATGCCGTCGCTCAGCCGAGTGTCGCCCGCCTGTTACCAGCGCGCCGGTGCATTCAAAGCTGTCGCGCGGAAACATCGTGGTCAACGAAAATGCGCTGGCGGTGAGTTTCTGGCAGTCGGCGCAATGGCAAGCCACTGTCAGCAGGGGCGGGGCCGTGATGTTTACACGCACTGCGCCGCAAAGACACTGGCCAGTATATGGGGGTTTTGGAATGCCCATATCAAACGGTTCCTTTTTCTAGGGTGAGGGTGCCCGCTAGCGAATGGGAGAGCTGATATCCACGGCTGTTCCGGTGGGGTCGCGCAACATCAGGCGTCGCTGGCCGTAGAACAGATCGGTCGGGGGCTGGATAATCTCGGCCCCGTTTGCAATGGCTTTGCGATACAACTCCTCGACGTCGTCGACGACGAAGGTGAGGATCGCACCAGCGGGCGGCCACGCCAGAATATCTGGAACCGACTCGTGATCTTTGTCAAGAATGCCCAGCTCGAATCCGGGCAGACCATCATCGGACAAAATGATGAACCATCCAAAATCACCGCTGCGTGTCAGGCCAAGCAGATCTTCGTAGAACGCGGCCGTCGCAGCGACATCATGGGTCAGGATGTTGGTAAAAGCTCGTTTCATCAAAAGGACCTTATGCAAATAGTTCAATCTAAATGGATTTGATCCCACCCATTAAAGGGTGGGACCGTGTATCATTCAAAAGCACTATAGGCCGTCATCACCTGACTGGAACTGGTATCTCGCAGGGCTACGATCTTCTTGTACTCGTCCGAGGTATTCCACCGTTCCAAGGTTTCGATGTCAGGGAAGCTAACAACAACGACCATGTCACCCTCGGTATCCGTACCGTTGAGTGTGGCACTCCGCATCCCTTTGAACAGGGCTTTGGCGCCGTATGGGCGGGCGATCTCTTGAGTCTTGGCCATATAGTCCCGAAATCCGGCAGGATCGGTTACTTTGATGGTCGATATCATTAGTGCAGTCATGTCAGGCGACCTCTCTGGAGCTTAGAACATTGGAAACGGCATGGGTGCGGCGCCAGGCGGGGTCGTCCTGACTGAATTTAGGGATTGCGATCGAAACAAAATCACGGTCATTCGCAACCTGGTCCAGATCGGGTGGCTGGGTGAGCAACATTCTGACAAAGCCGCCCATTGCCGCGATTGTACGTGATGTGCTGCGGAGCAAATCCGGGCGTGCAGCGACTGTTCGCTTTGCGATGGTCAAAAAACTCTCAGGCTCTCGTCCACCTAACCGTGCGACAGCGTCCGTTGGCGCGTTCACAGCAAAAGTTCCTCGCCTGTATTCTTCGCAATAAAGAGCGAGCTGCGAGGCCGCGGCTTCGGAGTAATTTGACGGGGGCATCGCTTTGAGCGCTTTCAGCATCATTCGTTCCGAGATATCCATGTACCGCACGCGACGCCCAAGTGCTTCACCAATGTCATTAGCAATCTGGTTTGGAGAGATCAGCTCGGGCCCCGTGGGTCGATAGGTTTGACCACTATGTGTTTCTGGATCCAACAAGGCAGCAACAGCGACACGCGCAATATCCTCGTTCGAGGGTGGGGCGTTTTTTTTGCAGGTCTCTCCGTCGCCCAACGGCATCGCGAGTATCCCGAGATGGGCTGCCAGCCCAACACCCATAAGATAGTTGTCCGCAAACCAGCCCGGATTGATCGTGGTCACGCTCATTTCTGGGCGCATGCCAATCAGTATGTCGCTGATATACACCTCGCGCGTGAACAGAGATGGATGATCAACGCTTGAAAGCCATTGCCCAAGTGTGACCACATGCTCGATCTTGGCTTCAAAGGCTGCCGCAGTGAAGGCAGCATTGAAGTGTAATCCGTTAGGAGCGGTCGGGGCACATTGATAGGCGCGTTGCACACCTTGCATGGCTGTGCGCAAATCGCTCATATCATACTGATTACCAACGAAAACCTCAGCGCCAGCCGCTTTCAGGCGATCTGAACGATGATCTCTGGAACGCACAAAGGCGCGGACGCGGACACCTTTGGTAAGCAATTGAAGGGCTACGGGCAGGCCGGTTTTTCCAGCAGCACTTGTCACCAAAATCCTGGGCAGTGTTGACATTGCATCGACTCCATTCCATTCGATAGTTAAGGGAATAAAGCGAACACTTTAAAAAATAAAGTGACGAAATCGTGAGGAAGGCAATGGCTAAGCCACGCTCGTATAAACTGCTCTGTCCAATCGCACGCGGATTGGATCGCGTAGGTGACAGATGGACGTTGTTGATCTTGCGTGACCTGCATGCCGGTCCAGCGCGATTTACCGACCTGCAAAGCGGGCTCAGCGGGATCGCTGCAAACCTGCTGACCGATCGGCTTGCCAAGCTGGTCGCAGATGGGCTGGTTGTCAGACGCGATGGCCCCCATGGTGCGATGCTGTATGAACTGACAGATTTAGGGCGCCGGACAGGCAACCTGATTTTTGAGCTGGCAATGTTTGGTGCACTGTTTCCCAATACGGGCGAAATTGTCCGACCCGGAAACCTGCGTACAGTCGCGGTAACGCTCAACGCTGCCGCACAACGTGTTCACACTGGGGATTTGAGTGTGGTGGCAAGCCTTGTCGTGGATGGCGAAGCGTTTGAACTGAAGGCCTCAGACGGATCTGCAAGTGTATCTTATGCAGAAGCAACAAACCCTGATGTCGAGCTGCGTACCAACTATGCCTCTTTGCTGGCGCTGTCAGAAGGTGAAATGACCCGGCAATCCTTTCTAACCGACCATTCCGCGATTGAAGTAAACACAACCGGAAAGGACCAGGCTTTGCTAGAGCTTATGAGTTTGATTCTGGGCGTGTTTCAGCAACATGCTTAGTCCGCTAGTAGATCGTACCCCGCAGTCAGCTGACAGAAGCGAATGCATTCAAGGTGCCGCGCGTTTCTTCATCTACTGGAAACATCAGCTCGATATTCAGATCGGCGACCACAATGTCTTCTGCGGTGCGAAACTGGGAAAAGGTGGAAAACAGGCTGAGGCGCAAGCCACCAGCTCGATATATTGTGGGGATCACAGGTGGCAACGGTCCGGTAGGTCGCCAGGCTGCAATGGCCGGATCGGCGGCCAACCGCGCGACGGCTTCGTCCAGTTCGGATACTCCGCCGGCCTGTAAACTCTCGGAACGCAGGCGGACCATCGTATGATGGCCAACCTCTCCCCAGTTTTCGATAATGCTGGGCCCCCAATCCGGGTCGCAAATTGCTTTAAGCAAGCTATCGCCCTCGGACAGTCCAGCAACCTTCAACAACGCTCTTGCCGCTGTATTGAGATGCCGCAATCGCCAAAGCCCGTCCAGAACAATCGCGGGGTAGGGATCGTGTCTGGACAGAAGATGTGTGATTGCATCATTGATGGGTTTCAGCAAGGCGCTGTCGGGGGCTTCCTGCCTATAGAGGGCGGCAAACCCGGCCCCGTACAACAGGCGATTTCGCTCGGGTCTAGGGACATCCAGAACCTCGGACAGGTGCAGAACCATATCGCGGCTGGGTCGGGCGCGACCGGTTTCCAGAAACGAAATATGACGCGCTGAAACATCCGCGAGACCTGCCAGTTGCAGCTGGCTTAGCCCACGGGTGCTGCGCCAGCCTTTCAGCAGCGAACCGAACTGTGCCAAAAACTGTCCTCCTTCACGACTGTGCGCCACCTAAATCACAATCCTTACCTGGCAGGTAATTGCTTACATTACCTGTGCAGACTTAGATCTCAATCATCGATTAAAAAGAAAGGACATGCCATGGACCTGCAAGAGAAGCTTTTGAAGACCGGGGCCGGGTTGGTGATTTTGTTCGGCGGCGTCATCTGGATGGGGGCCCATCCCGCCATGGCTGCGGTGCCAACCTTTTTGGGCGATCTGATCTTTTGGCCGCTCGATGGCGCGCAGAGACTTACGTCCGAGGGGGCAAGACTGCTCAGCGCGATCGGCGGGGGGATCATGGTCGGTTGGGGTATCCTGCTCTGGGCGCTCGCGGGCGAGGGGATGCGCATTGCGCCTGGATTCTCAAAACGGGTCATCCTTCTATCGATCTGGACATGGTTCTGCGTCGACAGCCTGGGGTCTGTGCTGGCGGGCGCGCCGTTCAATCTGATCGGCAACCTGGTGTTCCTGGGGATGTTCACCATTCCGTTTCTGGACCGTTTCGCCTCAAAGGGTGCATCGACAGCAAAAGCCAGCTAAGGGCGTTTCCAGCCGAGGGCCTCATGAACGTTCTGTTTCATGGGCCCAGATGCCGGTGGGTGATGTCGATATCAACGACGCACGGCGCAGAAACCCCAAGTTTTTCTGCCAGCCGGCGCGAAAATGAAACGGTCATGACGGCGGTTTGATTGATCCGTGTGTCACTGGCGACAAGGGTCTTCAGCTCAGTGGTGCTGGTTACTGCACCGAACATAGTACGCTCGGTTTCGACCACTGTGCCGTGCCACTGATTTGGGCCTTGTTTGGTCCAGCGCACATCTGCATCCAGCACGCGGTTAAACTGTTTGAAATCGAACGGGGCCTTAAAGGTCATCGAGTCGTGATACAGGATTTCGGTCTGGGGCCCGCTTTTGATCTCTTGCTGAATCTCAGGTGTGCAGCCGTTGACCTGACGAACGGTTGTTGCGCCTTGCCAGACACCATCTTTGGGCCGGATATCAGCAGCCAAGGCCTTTTGCGCCGAGGCGATGCCAAAAGCCAGCAGCATTGCAAGCAACAGCAGCAGGGCTTTTTTGGTGTCCGTATCCAGAACACGACCGGATTTGCAACGTCTTTGAATGAAAATGCGTTTTCTGTGCTTATGTTGCACGTTTCTACTCCTTTGTTTCATGCCCCTGCGTAATCACGCGGTGGTAGGGAAAAGCTAAGCCGAACAACATGTTTTAAGCGTCTCGACCCATCGGCGAGAACAGTTCGAGGTGTCCTTCTTGACCGGATGGGACGGAATTTAATCGGATGAAGGATAGTTTGGTGCTGCATCTGATCTGGGCGTTTTGCCGATGCGCCCGTGATGGGGTGCATGTCGAAACGCCTTGTCAGTCACACGCCCGACGGTGCCTGACCGTCATCAAAACAGTAAGAAGATTGAGGAAATTCATGACATTGAATTCTCGTAGTTGCGGAAGGTTTGCCGCAATTGGATTTGGCGTTGTGCTGAGCAGCACCCCACTATCCGCCCAGGTTGCCAATACCTTATCGGCTTCGGACAAAGACTGGGCATTTTACATCGGCGCAGGCGGTGGATTGGTCCCCGAATATCAAGGATCGGATGAATACGAACTGGCACCGCTGGTCACCTTTGAAGGCGTCTGGCGAGACAGGTTTGTTATCTCGGATCAGGGGCTGGGCGCCTTTCTTTACGATCAGAATGGGTTTCGTGTGTCTGCGGCTGTTGGCTATGGCGGCGGACGGGACGAAGACGATAGCGACGATCTGAAAGGACTGGGCGATATCGACAATAGTGCCGTGCTGTCGCTGGGTACTCAGTTCGATATAGGGCAAAGCCTGACCGCGACGGCGGATGTCAGAAAGTTCCTGGGTGGCTCGGAAGGCACCGTTGTGTCGCTGGGTCTGCAAACGCAGGTGCCGTTTGGCGTGATCCGTGGTGCGCTGGCCCCCACAGGTCGGCCTTACAGCGACGAAACCAGCCAAAGCGGCGTTGTCCTAATCGGCGGGGTCTCTGTCGATTGGGCGGATGAGGACTACAACCAGAGTTTCTTTGGTGTGACCTCAGCGCAATCTGCTCGTTCAGGTCTGCGCCAATACCGTGCGGAGTCCGGTGTAAATGCGCTGAATGTCGAACTTGGGGTCAGCAAACAGATCGGCAGAAGCTGGGGTGTCACCGGCCTATTGGCCTATTCGCGCCTGTTGGGAGACGCGGCGGACAGCCCGATTGTGAAATCCAAAGGAAACTATGCAGCCGTCGTGTCAGTCGCCTACCAGTTCTAAGACCTGACAAACGATACCTCGTCGACTGGGCCAGCACGGTGATCGTGCTGGTTCAGTTGCTTCCCAGACTAGTTGCGTACGTCAGAAGGCGTTTTCCCAGTCTCGCGCTTAAAAGCCTTGTAAAAGGCTGAGCGTGAATTGAAGCCAACATCATACGCGATGTTCAGAATGGTCTCGTCGGTCGAGGTCAATTGCTCGATTGCGTCATTGATCCGCCATCGGTTGATATAGTCGAAGAACGTACTGTTCAGTTTGGCATTCAACGTTTGCGAAACATAGTGCGATGTGACACCGATATGCTTGGCCAAATCCCACAGGCTAAGGTTCGGTTCGCGATAGAGCAGGTCCTGGCTCATCGCCGTTTCGATTTTCTTCGCAATCCGTGCGGCGCGTTCTTCGTCAAGGGCAGATTTCTTGTACTTGCGCTCGGATGGCTCATCCGGGTCCGGCGGGTCTGAGACAGGTGTTCGGGTCAGGCCGGGACGTTGGCGTAGGCCCCATATGCCAATGACCCAGAATAGAAACAGCAGGGCAAGGCTTTCTAGGAAATCAAGCAGCTCGTCTTGCACCTCGAACCCGACGGCCTCGGACACTGTAAGTATGCTGACAGCAGCCGACAGAAACCAAAATGACATCGCTGCCAAAGTGATCACCCAAACCCAAGTCAGCTCTCGGTTTTCGGTGCTTGCAAACACTTCGCGCAACCGTTTTCGGTAGGTCATCAACATGCGGATGATCAGGATCAGGTAAACGGCCATTATGATCCGAAACAGTACGTCAGCGGTCAAAACCGCCAAGGCGATCAACACAAACCGCAACAACCGGGGATCGTCCTCAGGTAGGTCAACATCGCTCAGATCCGTTGGCAGAAACATCAGCGATGACATGAGCAGCCCGGATATGATGATCGGGGGTAGGTGATACCGCAGCCTAGGCTTGGGCGCTTCATCCGCTTCGCTGGTCAAGGCGCGGACATAAAGCCAGAAAAGAAAGGGGCTTGCGAAATCAAACAGAACGACAAGCACGCTAACGCGCATCACAAGATTGAACTCGTCCTCACTTCCTGACGCGTCGGCGATCAAAGCGCCAAGAGAGGACAGGCCCTGTATAAGAAACAGCGCGGCCAGGGGCATGAACACACCGGTATCACGCTTTCGTAGAAACAGCAGGTTAGCACAAAACAGGCAGAGCCCGATAAAGGCGGTATCAACGAATTGGGTGGCGGATTCCAAAATTACTTACTCTCTGAAAATCGACCACGGATGGTCTTGCGCTGCAGCCTCTTCATGCCCTCTACAGCATGCGATCTGACATCTACCAATTTCATGGGATTTGTCGTCTCTTTTGATCGGACAGGACGTTTGAGACTGCGTTAGACAGGTTTAATCTATATTCTTGCGCGGCCGTTCGGCGCGCTACGACTTGGCGTGGCGTGCCAGAAACTGCGAGAACCGGGCCAGCCCGGCTTTCAAATCTTCGGTTGGGTTGGTGTATCCAAGCCGCAGCCAGCCCTCCACGTCCATTGCGCTGCCCGGCGTCAGCATCACACCTTCTTCTTGCAACAGCGTCACGCATAGATCGCGCGAAGACATTGGTAGTTCGTATTTCAACAAGGCCGTAGTGCCGGATTTTGGCGGCACCCAGCTAAGCAGCGGTTCGTTTACGATCCAATCCTGAACGATCCGCAAGTTTTCGCGAGTGATCCGGTGCGCCCGCGCCAGTATCTTGTCGCGATGTTCCAGCGCCATGGCGGCTAGCATTTCGTCGATCTTGCCAACCGATATCGTGTTGTAGTCCCGGTGGATCATCACGTCATGCAGCATTTCTTTGGGTCCGGCGATCCAGCCAACCCGTAACCCGGCCAGCGAATAGGCCTTGGACATGCCCGCCGTGCTGATCCCTTTTTCGTACAGGTCTGCGACTGCGGCGGTGAAGCCGTCGCCTGTCTGATCTGTTCCGCGATAGACCTCGTCACAAAGCAACCAGGCATCGACACCACGTGCGATTTCGACGATTTGTTCCAGCAATGTGCGATCCATCAGCGCCCCTGTCGGGTTGTTGGGATTGTTGATCGCAATCAGGCGCGTATCGGATCGCACCATCGCCCGCAACTCGTCCAGATCGGGCAAAAAGGCGTTTTCAGGCCGTAAGTGCAGCAGTTCGATTTCGGCACCGATGCTTTCGGGGATGGAATAGTGTTGCTGATAGGTCGGGATTACAGAGATCACGTGATCACCACGCGAAACCAGCGTCTGATGCACCAGAGAGTTCGCGCCGATGGTCCCGTGCGTTGTTAGGATGTTATCCCGGCCCTGACTGTCATAAAGGCCACAGATCGCATCGCGCAGGCGTTCTGACCCTTCAATTGCGCCATAGGTCATCTTCATGGATGACAGATCGTTCAGAATGCTATTGTGCTGGCCCGCCATGTCGAACAGTTCGCCCAGCGTGATGGACTGAACGCAGGTCTCAGCCAGATTGAGCTCGCAGGTCGTCTCGAACTCATTCATCCACATCTCAACACCAAAGGGTCTGATTTCCATTGGGGCTCTCCTACTTTCAGCATTTGGGGCGATGGCACGTAACGGACGCACGGTTATGAAGATGTCTTATACCGCCAAACCAGCCAAGCGGAAGATTGCGGGTTTGTGCCTGAAATGTATCCAGGGGTTTTACTGCACAAACCCGGATCCGACCCGAACATCGAGATGTCTGTTTTGAAACTGAAAATGTCGCAAGTCTCTCAGCATAAGAACCGCGCGACTCTATCCTGTGCATGTGAGGTGCCGTTGTTTGAGTCTCAGACAGCGGAGAATTGGGAAGCCGGTGAAATTCCGGCACTGCCCCCGCAACGGTAAGGAAGGTCAGGTTCGGCAATCAACCACTGGGACGAGGATCCCGGGAAGGTGTCGCAACCGGGCGCAAGCCCCTTTCAAGTCCGGAAACCAGCCTTGCAGATATGTCAAACCGCGGGTGGCGGTGGGGGCACATGTTTCGGACGTGATCCTCGCGCGCCTCCGGACGGTTCCTCCTTGTCATCTGCCCAAGCAATGCCGCGGGGCGCGGCAGGAGAGCCAGAAATGAACAGCATTCAAAGCCTGTTGGCACGTCGCATCCCTGGTCACGCGCTCGAGCAGGCCTTTTATACAGACCCTCAGGTTTTTCAGGCCGATCTTGAAGCCATCCACTACCGCGACTGGCTGTTTGCCATTCCGGCTTGTGAACTGGTGAAAGCAGGGGATTACGTAACCTATACCGTTGGTGCCTATCGCATTATCATTGTGCGTGGTGCTGACAACCAAATCAGGGCGTTTCACAATACTTGCCGCCACCGTGGCTCGATCATTTGCAAGGCTGCAAAAGGCAATGCGCCTAAGCTGGTTTGCCCCTATCACCAATGGACCTACGAGCTTGATGGTTCATTGCTGTGGGCGCGCGATATGGGGCCGGATTTCGATCCGAAACAGCATGGGTTGAAGACCGTCCATTGCCGTGAGCTTGCCGGGTTGGTTTACATCTGTCTTGCGGACAACGCCCCAGATTTCGACATGTTCGCCAGTACCGCGCGCCCTTATCTGGAGCCGCATGATCTGGGCAACGCCAAAGTGGCTTTTGAAAGTTCGATTGTTGAGAAAGGCAACTGGAAGCTGGTTTGGGAAAATAACCGCGAGTGTTACCACTGCGGTGGCAACCATCCCGCGCTATGCCGCACATTCCCTGATGATCCTGCAGTCACAGGGATCGAAGGGGGTGAGACGCCGCTGCATATGCAAGCGCATTTTGACAGGTGCGAAGCCGCCGGGATGCCCTCGCAATTCTACCTGCATGATGACGGACAATTCCGTATGGCTCGGATGCCTCTGAAAGAAGGAGCGCAAAGCTATACGATGGATGGAAAATCCGCCGTGCGGCGCTGGCTTGGCCGATCGCCTTTTGCGGATGCAGGTGCGTTGTTGAAATTTCACTATCCAACTACCTGGAACCACTTTCTGGCTGATCATTCCATCGTGTTCCGCGTAACACCAATCAGCCCGACTGAAACCGAGGTCACAACCAAATGGCTGGTTCACAAGGATGCCGTTGAAGGGGTCGATTACGATCTGAAACGTCTGACCGAGGTCTGGATTGCCACCAATGACGAAGACCGTCAGGTGGTCGAGGATAATCAGCTGGGTATCAACAGCCCGGCCTATCTGCCTGGCCCGTATTCGCCGACGCAGGAATCCGGTGTGCTGCAATTCGTGGATTGGTATTGCAACACGTTGGCCGGTCGGTTGGCCCCCGAAACAATGGCGGCGGAGTAACGGTGATGAAAGATCTCAACGCGGTTGTGAATATCTGGCAGGACAGCGAAACACTGGAATGCGTCTCGGTCGTGCCCGAGATGGCAAATACGGCCAGTTTCACCTTTCGCGCTCCGTCTGGGTCGATGTTTGCGTACCATCCAGGGCAGTTTCTGACTTTGGAAATCCCGGCTCCTGGACAGCCGGGTGGGGTTGTGCATCGCACCTATACGATTTCTTCTTCTCCCTCGCGGCCACGGTCGATCACCATCACTGCCAAGGCCCAGCCCGACAGTATTGGAACGCGCTGGATGCTGGACAACCTGCAACCCGGCATGCGGATCAAAGCCATCGGACCAGCCGGGCTGTTTTCGAATGTTGAAAGCACGGCTGGCAAATATCTATTCATCTCTGCTGGGTCCGGGATCACCCCGATGATGTCGATGACCACCTGCATGTGGGACGAGGGGCGTGATCTGGATATTGTCTTTATCAACTGCGCAAAGCGACCGTCCGAGATCATCTTTCGCCAGCGGCTGGAACACATGGCCAGCCGAACCCCTGGCCTAGATCTGAAATTCGTTGTTGAAGAGCCCGACCGCTATCGCCCTTGGACGGGGTATCAGGGGCAGTTCAACCAGTTGATGCTGGGCCTGATGGCGCCTGACTATTTGGAGCGTGAAGTCTATTGCTGCGGCCCGGAACCTTTCATGCAGGCGGTACGCGATGCTCTGGTCGGGCTGGGCTATGATATGGACAACTATCATCAGGAAAGCTTTGGTGCCCCGGTTGAAACCGAGGCCGATCAGCCAGAGCTGGATGATGTTATCCCAGATGATGACAGCAAGGCTGAGATTGTGTTTGCAAGCTCCGGCGTGACTGCCAAAGTTGCCGAAACCGACACGGTTCTGGTCGCTGCACGGTCGGTTGGGTTGAACATCCCCTCGGGCTGTACGTTCGGCGTTTGCGGGACCTGCAAGGTTAGAAAAACAGCAGGTGAGGTGCATATGGTCCACAATGGCGGGATATCCGAAGACGATATCGAAGCCGGTTACATTCTTGCCTGTTGTTCCAATCCGATCGGTAGGGTTGAGGTGGAGGTTTAGTCTCAAAACCGCCCCGGAATGCGCCCGGGGCGGTTGGTTTGATCTTACTATGACACGGTGAACTGCCCCATCATGCCGCAATCTTCATGTTCCAGGATGTGGCAGTGATACATATAGGGCGCGTCAGAAGGCGCATCATGGTCGAACCGCACCAGAACTTCGGACCAGCCATCCTCGACATGGACCATATCTTTCCAGCCTTGCGCATAGGCGGGGGCGGGGCCTCCGTTTTGTGAGAGAATGCGGAAGGAACAACCATGGATGTGAAAGGGGTGCAGTTGATCATCAACTGAGATACGCCAGATTTCGGTATCGCCTTTTCTGACCGTCTCATCAATCCGGTCCATTTTCATTGGTAGCCCGTTTATGGCCATCGCTCCGGCATCGCCGCAGAAATTGTCCCAAGCCAGCGCAAGTGCGGCAAGATCGGCCCCGACATTCATGTTCAACTCAAAAGATCGCGTGACTGTCGCCTCAGAGGGTTGGGCAGGGGAGAGATTGGCAAGTCTGGTCGGCATTGACCCGGTGAAACCGGTCTTTGCGGTTCTCGCCAACCGCAAAGCAGTCACTGTTTGGCTCCCTCCAAAAAGGTTGGCAAAGAACCCACCACCGTTCCCGTTCAGATTGACATTCAAGGCGTTCGCCTCAAGCGCGCTCATATCCACGAGCACCTCATACCTTTCACCAGGCGACATCAGGATGCTCTCCGCCTCGACTGGTGCGGGCAGAAACCCTCCGTCCGATGCGATCACCGTGATTGGCCCGGTTTCCATCGACAATCCAAGGAAACGCGCGTTACAGGCATTCAGAATGCGAAGCCGTACAAGGCCGGTCGGAACCGCTTGCGCAACGGGTGCGACGGCGCCGTTGACGATAAGGGTTTCGCCTTCAAAGCCATCCTCAAAAACGGCAGCAGATACCTTGTAGCTCATGCGCCCTTCTGCATCGAACATCTTATCCTGCAGGATCAGCGTGAAGTCATCGACGCCATAGGTCTGTGGCAAATCGGCTGAAAGGCTGTCGTCATCTTCGACCAACAGGACACCGGCAAGCCCTTGATAAGTCTGGCGTGCGGTTTTGCCATGCATATGCGAATGAAACCAGTTCATCGAAGCGTGCTGAACAATCGGCACATCCGGCGACCAGACGCTGCCATGTGTGATCTCTTGATGCGGCCCGCCATCCACTTCTCCCGGAATATGCAGCCCGTGCCAATGAAGGGTCGAGGTGTCACCTATGTTGTTAACTACGTCAAAGGGCAGGGTTTGGCCTTGTCTAACCTTAAGAACCGGACCGAGGTAGCTGTTATTTATCCCGAAAGTCGCGCTTTGCGCGCCAGTGCCAAAGTCGTGCGTCGATGGGTTCAGCGTCAGCGAAATGCGTTCTTCGATCCCGTTTGTTAGGTCCGTCATTGGAATTAGCGGCAGGGCGCGCGGGGCAGATTGGGCCCAGGCCATGCCACCGCCTGCAGCCAAGGCAGTTGCCCCAGACGTTTTCAGAAATGTTCTGCGATCCATTGAAGTCACCAATAAATATCAACTAAGATTGATGAAATAGGTATGAAGGCAAATTGTCAACCGTGATTGATAAACGCGACAATGACTTTCTGGGTCAGAATATCAAAGGCATGATGATGACTTTGATCGCCCATTGGAACGCGCGTATGGATGATGCGCGGGCACAGACAGAGTTTGCCGCGATACGGCCCGCAGATATGCAGGTCTTTGCCCAGCTGCGCGGGCGCACGGTTAAACTCTCTGTCATTCATCGAGAGATGGGGTTTTCCCGTCAGGCCGCGCAGCAGGCGGTTGACCGATTGGTCGCACAGGGCATGGTTAGGGTTGATGCGGGGCCCGACAGTAAGCGCGATAAGGTGGTGACAATAACAGAAAAAGGTCACCGCTGGCGCAAATGCGCCGCAGATCAGATCAGAGGGATTGAGGCGGAAATCGCCGAGACCTTGGGGGACGATAGCAAAGAGCATTTGCGCACTTTGCTAAAGGAGCTTGTTGCAACCACCCAAGCTTAGGGGCGGCCATTCCGGGCAATAGCTAGCGCCTTATCTGGTCGCTTCGAACAAGCCTCGGATATTTTGTGCCGTGAGCGGGACTGGATTGCCGCCTACGCTTGGGTCGCGCAAAGCGGCCTCGGTCAGCGCATCGAAATCCGGGTCTTTGACACCCAGTTCGGTCAGCGTAAGCGGAATGTTGAATGACGCATTGAAGTCGTCGACAAAAGCACAGAACCCGTCAAACCCGCCGTCAATCCCCAGATAGGCGGCCGCCTGATCAAACCTCGTGCGGATGGCGTCGGCGTTGAACTTCAAAACAGCGGGCATAAACACGGCATTGGTCGTGCCGTGGTGAGTATGATGAACTGCGCCAACGGGATGGCTGAGCGCGTGGATCGCTCCCAAGCCTTTCTGAAACGCCGTCGCGCCCATAGCCGCCGCGCTCATCATCTGGCCGCGTGCTTCCAGATCGCTACCGTCTGCATAGGCACGGGGCAGATACTCTTTGACCAGACGCATCCCCTCCAGCGCGATGCCTTGGCTCATGGGATGATAGTGCGGGCTGGAATAGGCCTCGACACAATGGGCGAAGGCATCCAGCCCCGTCCCGGCGGTGATGAATTTTGGCATGCCAACGGTCAATTCCGGGTCCATGATGACCTGAGCAGGCAGCATCTTGGGGTGGAAGATGATCTTCTTTTCATGGCTTTCTGAATTGGTGATCACGCTGGCACGCCCAACCTCTGATCCGGTTCCTGCCGTGGTGGGCACAGCCACAACGGGCGCGATCGCATCTGCATCCGCGCGAGTCCACCAATCGCCGATATCTTCGAAATCCCAGATGGGTCGTGTCTGACCTGCCATGAAGGCAACGGTTTTGGCCAGATCAAGGCCGGATCCACCGCCAAAAGCGATCACCCCGTCATAGCCGCCCGCATTATAGGCTGCCACACCGGCTTCGGCATTTAGATCCGTGGGGTTGGCGTCAACTTCGGCGAAAAGCCCAGTGCCCAAACCGGCGCTTTCCATCAGCGTCAGGGTTCGCTTGGTGATCTCATTCTCGGCCAGGCCCCGATCTGTGATCAGCAGGGGTTTCATAATGCCAGCCGCCGCGCAGGCCTCGCCAATCTCGGCGATGCGGCCAGCACCAAAGCGGATGGGGTTGGGATAGCTCCAATTGGCAGTTAGGGTCATGATTTCAGCTTCTTCAGATGGTAGGATTTTGGGCGGGTGACAGCGTGAAAGCCGAGAGCTGACAGGCCGGCACCGCGCCCGGTGTCTTTGCATCCGGTCCAGCACAAAGCAGGGTCCAGATAATCGCAACGGTTCATGAACACGGTGCCGGTTTCCAATTGGCGACCAATCGCCTCTGCTGCGTCGGCATCGCGGGTCCAGAGCGAGCAAGTCAGGCCAAACTGGCTGTCATTCATCAACTCAATGGCTTCAGCGTCATTTCGCACGGGCATGATGCCTACTGCAGGTCCAAAGGTTTCATCCCGCATGATCCGCATGTCGTGGGTCACCTCTGTGAGGATTTGCGGGGTCAGATAGGCGCCGCCATCATCAGCGGGCATGGTTGGGATGTGGGCCGTTGCACCTGCTGCAATCGCCTCATCAATTTGGGCGCGCGCCTCCTGGGCGAACCGTATGTTGGCCATTGGGCCCAGTGTGGTTTCCGGGTTGCACGGATCGCCCAGCACATAGGTTTTCACCAACGCAACCGCCTTTTCGACGAAAGCATCAAACAGGCTGTGATGCACGTAAATCCGCTCAATCCCACAACAGCACTGGCCCGAGTTGAACATCGCCCCGTCGATCAGCGTCTCAACCGCTGCATCGAGGTCCGCATCGGCACGCACATATCCGGGGTCCTTACCGCCGAGTTCAGTTGCAACTGCCGTGAACGTTCCCGCAGCGGCGCGTTCCATCGCGCGACCCCCGCCGACTGAACCGGTGAAGTTGACCAATCCAAAATGGCCCTCAGTAATCAGCGTCGAGGTTGTGTCATGATCTAAAACCACATTCGTGAACACGCGTTCGGGCAGACCAGCGGCCGCGAAGGCCTCGGCCAGATGTTCCCCAACCAGAATGGTTTGCGACGCGTGTTTCAGAACCACGGCATTGCCCGCGATCAGAGCGGGTGCAATCGTGTTGATTGCGGTCATGTAGGGATAGTTCCAAGGGGCCACGACGAAGACAACACCCTGCGGTTCCCGCTCGATCTTGCGCAGGAACTCATCCGAGTCTTCGATCACAACTGGGGCCAGCGCATCTGTGGCAATCGACGCCATGTAATAGGCGCGTTCTTCGAACCCGCCGAACTCACCACCATAGCGTACCGGGCGGCCCATTTGATGCGCAAGCTCAGTCACCATGCGATCGGTGGTTTCACCGATGTAAGCAACGGCTTTGTTCACAAAGGCGATGCGATCCTGCAAAGGCAACGCGGCCCAATCCCGCTGCGCCGCCTTCGCGCGCGCAATGGCATCCCGTGCGGCGTCTGCGGATAAGCATTCCCGTTCAGCATAGACCGAGCCGTCGATGGGAGAAGTACAAGTGATCTTGCTCATCTGTCAGGCCTTCTCAAAACCACGGGCGATTTCCCAGTCGGTGACAATACGGTCAAATTCTTCCTGCTCCCATTCGGCCGCGCGGGTGTAGTGATCGATCACATCATCCCCCATTGACGCGCGTAGCATGGATGAGTTGCGCAGAGTTTCGGTGGCTGCTCGCAAGGTGCGTGGAATTTCCGGAACGCTGTCATCCTCGTACATGTCACCTGTCGCGGCATCGGCTAGGGTCAGCTTGTCCTCGACCCCTTTCAGCCCGGCGGCCAGCAATGCGGCTTGGGTCAGATAGGGGTTAATGTCCGATCCTGGGATGCGACATTCAACCCGAACGGCCTTGGTATCTGCCCCACAGAGCCGGAAACCGGCAGTGCGATTGTCCACGGACCACGCAGTTTTGGTTGGCGCAAAGGTACCCTTTGCGAAGCGCTTGTATGAATTGATGTAAGGCGCGAAGAAATAGGTACAGTCTGGCGCATAGGCGATCAGCCCGGCCATGAAATGCCGCATCAGGTCTGACATCCCATGAGCACTATCGCCTTGGAACGCATTGGCTGAGCCCTTCCAAAACGACATATGCACATGCGAGGCACTGCCGACTCGATCTTGATGCCATTTGGGTAGGAAACTGGCAGAATGACCCTGTTGCCAGGCGATCTCTTTCGTGGCGTGTTTCGCAATCGTGTGGTGATCAGCGCAGAGCAGCGCCTCAGCATATTTGATGTTCAGCTCTTCCTGACCAACTTCGGCCTCACCTTTGGAATTCTCAATGGGAATTCCGGCGGCATACAAGTGATTGCGAAGGGGGCGCATCACATGTTCTTCCTTGGTGGTCTGAAGGATATGGTAGTCTTCGTTATACGGCCCCAGAGTGGTCAGGTCGCGGTAGCCTTCGGCGCGCATCTCATCAAGCGGTTTTTTGAAGATAAAAAACTCCAGCTCGGTGGCCATTTTGGGGGTCAGGCCCATACTTTCCGCGCGGGCGATTTGTTGTTTCAAAACCTGTCGGGGTGCGTGTGACACCGGTGCGTGGCTGTGGTGATCCAGAATATCACACAGAACCATTGCCGTTCCCTCCAGCCACGGCACAGGCCGCAGTGTCGACAGGTCCGGCTTCATCACATAGTCGCCATACCCCTGGCTCCAACTGGTCGAGGCGTAGCCATCCGGTGTCGCCATCTCAAGATCAGTGGCCAGAAGGTAGTTGCAGCAATGTGTTTCCTCATGGCCGCTTTCAAGGAAGTTCGACACATGGAACCGTTTGCCCATAAGCCGGCCTTGCATGTCGACAAAGCACACCAGAACAGTGTCAATCGCGCCAGAAGCGGCCTGTTCTTTCAGTGCATCAAAGGTGAGCGGAGAGGTCATTTGGCAATCCTTGAATAGGGCAGGCAGCGCCCCGAACCTGTCGGGGCGCCGGTTGGTTTAGCCGTAGCGATAGGGGCGTCCGGCTTTTTGCATATCCGCGTTATACTTGCGGAAAATGTCAACGATCTTGGCCTTGGTCGGGCTTTCTGCGGCAATCTCATCCCAGAACTCGACGGCTGCGTTTTCGACCTGCGCCCATTCCTCATCAGGGATCGAGGTCAGCTCCATCTTGGTGCCGTTGACCCGCAGGTTGGCTTCGCCCCCCCAATACCACCACTGACGGTAATAGTGGCTTTGCTCCATGCAGACCGCAAGCAGGGCTTGCAGGTCTTCGGGCAACTCGTTCCAGCGATCCATATTGGCGAAGAAGTGCCCGATCCACGCGCCCGAGATATTGTTGGTCAGGAAGTAGTTGGTCACATCAGCCCAACCCACAGTGTAGTCCTCGGTAATGCCGGACCATGCGATGCCGTCAAGTTCGCCGGTTTGCACTGCGACTTCGATATCTTCCCATGGCAAGGTCACGGGTACCACGCCAAACTGGCTAAGGAACCGGCCCGCGGTTGGGAAGGTAAAGACCCGCTTGCCCTTGAGATCTTCGAGCGAGCGGATCGGGTCTTTTGTGGCAAAGTGGCACGGATCCCAAGCCCCAGCCGAGATATGTTTGACCCCGACTTTGGAATATTCCTCGTCCCAGATCTCTTTCAAGCCATATTGGTTGAACAGAACCGGCACATCCAGTGAATAGCGCGAGCCAAACGGGAAATAGCCGCCAAACACGGTCACTTCGGTGGGTGACGCCATCGAGTCATCATCGGACTGCACAGCATCGATTGTTCCGCGCTGCATCGCCTGGAACAGCTCACCTGTAGGGACCAGCTGATCTGCAAAGAACAGCTCGATCTGCATGCGGTCGCCTGCGATTTTGTTAAAGGTCTCGATTGCCGGAACCACCACCTCGGCCGCCAGTGCAGCGCCCGCATAGGTCTGCATCCGCCATGTGATCGTCGATTGCGCCAGAGCCGGAGCAGCCAGCGCGGCAGGTGCGGCAACGGCGGCACCTTTGATAAACTTGCGTCTTGTGGTCATGTGAACCTCCTTGTTCAGTTGCACTCGATCTTGCAGTGCGCTCTTGTCGGCGCTTAATTTCCGTAAACTGTTTGTGGCAGCCAAAGGGCGATCTGGGGGAAGATCATGATGATCGTCAGCGCCCCCACCATCACCGCCACAAAAGGTATGATGGATCGATAGATATCATTCAGCGTGATGCCCGGGGGCGACATCGCCCGCATCAGGAACAGGTTATAGCCAAAGGGCGGTGTCATATAGGCGATCTGCGTGGTGATCGTATACAGCACGCCGTACCATATCAGATCGAACCCAAGCGCACCCACCAGCGGGATATACAGTGGCGCTACGATCACCAACATCGCTGTGTCGTCCAGAAACGTGCCCATCAGAACAAAGCTGAGCTGCATCAGGATCAGGATCATCCACGGGGACAAGCCCAGTCGTTCGGTAAACAGGCTTTCGATGGCCTTGACTGCGCCCAACCCGTCGAACACGGCCCCGAAGGCCAGGGCGGCAAGGATGATCCACATGAACATGCAGGTGATCCCAAGCGTGCTACGCACCGAGGTTTCAAACACCGTCCAGTTCATACGCCCTTTCAGAACCGCAGCGACAAAGGCAGTGATTGCCCCAATGGCAGAGCTTTCGACCAGAGAAGTCCAGCCATTCACAAAGGGGATCATCATGGCGAAGAAAATCCCGAACGGTAGAAGACCGGATAGCAACAAGCGATACTTCTCGGCCCGCGGCATCGCACGCTCTTCTTCCGATAGGACCGGTCCAAGATCAGGGTTCATGCGGCACCGCACGGCGATGTAGATCACAAACATTGCGGCCATCATCAGGCCGGGGATCACACCTGCCAGCCAAAGCTGGCCAACCGGCTGCCGTGCGATCATCGCATAAAGGACCAAAACGACCGAAGGCGGTACCAGAATCCCGAGGCTCGAACCAGCCTGAACAACGCCCGTGACCATACGTTTGTCATACCCGCGACGCAAAAGCTCGGGCAGGGCGATGGTGGCTCCGATGGCCATGCCCGCAACCGACAGCCCGTTCATCGCCGAAATCAAAACCATCAGCCCGATGGTTCCGATGGCCAGACCACCGCGCAGACCGCCCATCCAGACATGGAACATCCGATACAGATCGTCGGCGATGCGGCTTTCCGACAGGATATAGCCCATGAACACAAACATCGGCACGGTCAAAAGCGGGTACCAGCGCATCAGTTTGATGGATTGAGAAAAGGCGATATCGAACCCGCCGCGATCTCCCCACAGCATCAGCGCGGCAATCACCGCGACAAACCCAATGGCGCCAAAGACACGCTGACCGCTGAACAGCAGCACCATCATCGAGGCAAACATCATCAGGGCAATGAACTCGTAACTCATGCTGTTTCGTCGCCCTTAAGTCGCAAGATATCCTTGGCCAGTTCCGACAGGGCCTGCAGCAGCATCAGGATGATCCCGACACACATCACTGCCTTGATGGGCCAAAGATACGGGCGCCAGATCGTGCGGCTGCGCTCAAGCGTGCCCACCTCTTCTGATCCCGTCACAAGGCCTGCAAAAAAGGACAGGGGCTCAGTGCCCCAGTAGCCCAGAGAATACGCGGTTGAGCTGATCCCGCCCCACAGCAGAACCAGCAGATACGCGATCAGGCAAAGTACCATGATCGCATCTGTCGCGGCCTTTCGGCGAAGCGACCAGTTGTCATAAAACAAATCCATCCGCACATGGCTGCCCATCTGTATGGCGTAAGGCCCGCCCAGAAAGAAATAGGCAATCATGGCGAATTGAGCGACTTCGAGGGTCCAGAGTGATGGCTGGTCAGAAAACTTGCTTATGGTCGACCACAACAGGACGACCATCATCGCAAAGATGCCAAACATGATCACCCGACCAATACCGTAGTTTAGCCGGTCGATCACTGCGATGTATGTTTTTAGAAGCTTCATCGAATGGCGTCCTCGACTGAGGATTCCGAGCAGATTTTCATCGCTTCGCGTAGCCAATCCGCCAACACATTACCCATCTGTTCGCATTGTTCGGGTGTTGCAATCAGATCATTTCTGATTTCGATCATCACGTTCAGCAGACCCCGGGGCAAAGCATGGTGCCGCAGCGTATGTGTGACGCCATCCGCCGGTCCGTAGGGCGCATTGCGCTGAACATCGTACCCTGCTGCAACATCGAGCATCGCATCTGCCAATCGGCTGTCGGCATCGTGCAAGATTCCAATTTCAACCGATCGGTTCTGGCCCCTGTAGACGGGTGTGAAACTGTGGATGGTCACAATCGCTGTGCGATGATCACGGGCATTCAAGGTTCTGGTCAACAGCGACTCAAACGGGCGGTAGAATTGCGCGGTACGCGCATGTCTTTGCGCGTTGGTTAGCCTTGCGTTGCCGGGCACCTGCGTATCTTCGCTGCGTTCAGGCATAGCGCTTGCGGCCTCGGGTGGTCGATTACAATCGTAAATCAGCCGCGAGACAGTGCTGTAAACCAAAGACGCGTCCAGACGCTGTGATATTGATCGTGCGCTCTGCAAGGCACCGGGGTCCCAGGCGATGTGGCTTTGCAACGCGTCTTCATCCAGCCCGAGTGAATTAAACTCGGATGGCATATGAGCGCTGGCATGTTCACACACCAATAGGACAGATGACGACCCTTCGGGATTTTCAACCCGCGGTGCAAACTCTGCATCTGTCGTGCAATGTTCCAATTAGAATCCCCCGTTCAGTGTAAAGTTTTCTTCAACAGCATTTCACCTGTCAACAAATTTATGTAAATATTCGTACAGAGCGGTATTGCGTGGTAATATTTTGACTATCTCAGATGCGGAAGATACCATCAGTGCAAGAAACAGTCTGGGTGACCATGCAGACCATCGCTGAACGATTGCAGGATAAAACCGGTGACCTGACCCGGTCGGAGCTTCAACTGAGGGATGTCATCCTCAGAAACTATCCAGCGTCCGGGCTTGGGACCATCACCTCATTGGCGGAGGAGGCCAAGGTTTCCACCCCCACAGTGGCGCGCCTGGTTCAGAAGCTTGGTTTCGCAGGCTTTCCCGAGTTTCAGCGCGGGTTGCGGGATGAGCTGAACGAAAAGATTTCCAGCCCACTTACCAAACGCGAAAAGTGGGTTGATGACGCGCCTGACGCGCATTTGCTGAACCGATTTACCAAGGCCATCATCGACAATATCGGCCAATCCATGGCCAAGATTGACCCCGCTGCATTTGACACCGCTTGTGATATGCTGAGCGACACAAAGCGCAAGGTCTTTATCGTAGGTGGTCGGATCACGCGCACCTTGGCGGACTACTTCTTTCTGCATTTTCAGGTCATCCGGCCCGATGTGACTCTGATTGCGTCAAACTCAAATGCCTGGCCGCACTACGCGCTGGACTTTAATGAAAATGATGTGGTCGTCATCTTTGATGTGCGGCGATACGAAAACAGCACGCTGAAACTGGCCGAGCTGGCCCGTGAGCGGGGGGCACAGATTATCCTGTTCACGGACCAATGGATGTCACCAATTTCGGACTTGGCACATGTTGCGTTTAGCAATCAGATTGCAGCGCCGTCAGCCTGGGATAGCAACCTGACAACCATGTTGATATCCGAGATCGTGATCGCCGAAGTGCAGGAGCGTAACTGGGACACCACCCGCGCCCGTATGGAAGAGCTCGAGGAAATGTTCGATCGAACAAAGTTCTTCCGTAAGTTTTGAAGGCCAGAGCATTGTGTTGGGCCACTTACAGGCCACATCACGCGTATCAAACGGGCTTTATGTGCGTCTTTTGTGCAAGCCATTGGCAGATTTTCGCCAGAGGGTTTGCAGAGCTCTTTTCTTTACAGCTCGGATCGCCCAGAAATCTTAAGGGATTCTAAACAGGTGATGAAGTTTCGTGCAGGAAAGCGCCCGGAAAATGAATGCGATCTGGCAGTATATTTCCGTTCCCACTCGGGCAATTGCAGCGCTCGGGCTTGTTGTCCTGGTCTCAGCCTGTTCTCAAAACTCACCTTATAGCGGTCTCAATCCTGAACGTCAGTTCATGGCACTCCAAGAAGTCGAACGAAAACAGGCTCTGGGGCACAGAGTTTGGTGCGTTCCCTATGCACGAAACCTGAGTGGTATCCAGATTCGCGGCAACGCCAAGGACTGGTGGGGTAAGGCGCACAAGACTTACGATCGGGGTGCAGACCCGACTGTGGGCGCGGTGATGTCATTTCGGGCGACGCGCGGAATGTCTTTGGGCCATGTCGCGGTTGTGTCAGAGATCGTTGATGATCGGCAAGTTGTCATAAATCACGCCAATTGGCACCGCAACAAAGTGTCGTTGAAAATGGGTGTGCGGGACGTGTCAAAGAATAACGACTGGACATTGGTTCGGGTCGAAAGCCAGCCCGGTCGCTACGGCAAACCATATCCGGTGAACGGATTCATATATCCGAAAGCTGACGAGTAATTTAGCCTACACTAGTTTTGAAACTGCAGGCAGCCTGCAATGTATTTGCCCTGGGCGTCAGTCGCTCATAGCCAGTCGAAAATCTGAGACGTTGAAATCAATCAATCCGACATCTCGGTGACGTGGGTCATCATGCCGTCTAGGCGCGTATCAAGGCTCTGAGAATGCAATCGCAGCATTTCCAGGCTGGCTTTTAGATCGCCCTTTTCGATATCACGTGCGATCACGACAATGCGGCTTGTCGTGTCGCCTCCGGTCCATGATTTTAGCGGCACCGGAGCGTCGAAAATGTGCTGCACCCCATGAAAAACAAAGGGCCATTCCATGCCTTGAACATGAATGATGCCTTTCATGCGCAGAATGTCTGGGCCTTTGAGTTCGACCAGCGTTTCCAGCCAAAGATCAAAAACACGTGCGGGTATAGGATCGGCGACCTCGATTGAAGCTGAACCTATACGACTGTCATGGTGGAAATGAGTGCCCGAGGGGGGCAGGGGTATGGGCTCAGATGTGATCACCTTTGGTGCAAACCCTGACAACCCAGCCAACGGGTCGGGCTTTGGTTTTTTTGACCCAAGCCAATCCGAAAGATCATCCGGTGTGGCGCTGCCGCGCATCGCAGATAAGCCGAACAGCGCGCCGATCGGAACCTGCCCATGCCGGGCGGTTATGCGTTGGGCGGTTCCGTTGATCCCTCTCAACCTAGCTGTGAACCGTTTGAGGTCGGTCGGGGTTACAAGATCGGTTTTGGTCAGGACGATCAGATCGGCCATCGCGATCTGGCTGACCGCTTCAAACTGCGCATCAAGGGTGCGAGGGCCGGTTGCTGAGTCAGCTAATGAGACGACGCCATCCAAGCGGAAGTTTGGTGCGATTAAGTCGTCGATAACCATTGTATGCAAAATCGGACCCGGATCAGCGATCCCGGTGGTTTCGATGACCACGCGATCAAAGCTGAGTTCGCCCCGTTCTCGGCGGACGAACAGGCGGGCGAACGTATTCGCCAAATCGCCCCGGATCGAACAACACAGGCAACCGGATTGCATCAACACCACGTCCTCGGTCGATTCCTCGATTAGATCATGGTCCAGTCCCGCATCGCCAAACTCATTCATGATCACCGCTATGCGACCGGCTTCTGGGTCGCGTATAAGATGGTTCAACACTGTCGTTTTGCCCGCGCCCAGAAAGCCGGTGAGCAAGGTGACTGGTATGCGATTGTCAGGGGTCGCCATCTGAGATGTTCCAATTGTCAACGGATGCGGATTTTGCAATTGACAGATATGAAATATTATAACGTTCGACAAGCGGCGTTATCATAAAACGCGCCGGTCACATGCGGCTCAAGAGGCTAGAAAACGGGTGGCTAAACAGGGGTGCATACATATCATCTCAATGTCCTGCATAGGCCGACCAGATGCCGAATGCGCCCACTATGATCAGGCTGATCGCCCAGGCAACATCCAGATTAAACCAGCTTTTCGAGATGAATTTGAGGCCGAGCCAATGATAGACGAACACAGCGATCAACGCTCCGGCTGACGTCATGGCAAGGGTATGAACCGCAGCCACTGTGAAGGCCGTAAAGACATCATTGCTCATCAGGGTTTGCGCTGCAGCATGGCCCGTCGTGGCCACATTGCCCGGCTCAAGCAAACCACAAATTCCCAGATATATCGGAACCAGCATCAGCCCTGCGCCGTGTGCCATCGCGGCCAGAAATGACCAAAGCGCCAAACGCGCCGGATGAACACGGGCCAATATCTTGGGGTGTTTTCGATTGATCAACAGGTAAATACCCATAGCAATCACGATCACGCCGGCACCCAGGCGGATTTCGGTTTCGCGCTCGACGAGAATGATCATCAGCGAGAACGGCAGCAGAATACCGATCATCGCCAGGAAATGCCCCAGCGCTAGCATCAAAAGCGCCTTGGCCATGGCCGTGGGCTTACGCTCCATCAACGCAGCGGACACTGCTAAGGGCCAGCCCATGCCGGGGTTTATTCCATGATATAAGCCAGAGAAAATGACGGCCCACCAAAGGGCCGTCAAAGTCAGATCTTCCATCCGAACTTACACGGAAGGATAGCAGAAGCTGTCAGTCGAGCAGTCGCCGCCTTCCAGTCGAATCTGGTGCGCGCGCGTGTTCTCGGGGAAGTTGATGTAGAAATCTGGATCCAACGCAAAGCTGCCATCGTCTCCCACGTTGGCCATCACCATCTGGCCGCCTTCCTGATGCGGATAGAACTGGTTATCCCAAGTTGAATAGAGCGAGTTGGTCCAATACACACGTTTGCCGTCCCGGCTGATCTCAACCATTTGCGGGCCGTAGATAAAGTCTTTGCCATTGGGATGCTTGGTCTCGCGCGCGATCCCACCCAGTTCGACCTTGCCGTTTAGAACTGGATTGAACGGATCAGAGACATCGTATTGGTGCATCTCACCCAAGCCCCAGCACGCAACGTACAGGTATTTGTCATCCAGGCTGAGGTCGATATCGGTGACCAGAGGCGGCACAGCACTGAACCCTTTCAGTAGTTCGGGCAGATTGTCCGGGTCTTCGGGGCGGGGATCAATGGTGATCACCTTCTTCGAGTTCCAGGTCCCGTCATCTTCGCGCCACCATGTAAAGATCGCCCCTTGCAGATTGGTGGTATCCACCACAACACCGCAGAACCCGTAGGATTTTGTCGGATCATGGGCCGGGCGGATTTCCAGAGCCATCTGGTAGTTCTCGCCAAAGTCGATGGTCTGGATGTTCTTGCGTGCCCGCAGGTCCCAGAAATGGATCGAATGCCCGTATTTGTTACTCAGCAAATCCTCGGGTACAACGCCGCCTTCAAACTGTGGCGGCAAGCCCCATTCTGAACTGACCATGTAGTCTTGCGGCAGGTTCCACCAGAAATCATAGTGCTTATCTTGCTTGCCACGATCCATCTCGTAGCGCCCGATGATATCGAAGGTTTCGCAGTCCATGATGAAAATGCCCGGAGGTCCATCTATGCCATCGGGGCCAGCGCCACCCAAGGTTGAGACATAAATCCCCTCAGGACCACAATGGATCGTGTGGGGCCGCGAGTAGCCGGTTTTGGCAAAGACTTCCTCGGGCTCTATGATTTTGTGAATTTTGGCCTTCAGCGGCTCTTTGACGTCGAAGATGTAGATGCGGCTTGATCTGATACCTGGCACGATCAGATAGCGCCGCTCCAGAAAGGCATGACCTGAGAGCGGGGACAAGGACGAAGAACAGGCGTTCCAGCCGAAATGATGAAACTCGTCTCCGGTCGTGGGCGTCATGACCGTATGCACAATTTGTCCATAAGTGTCCGAGCCATTTCGAAGATCGATCACGGCCAGCCCATCGTGATGGCTGGCGTCTTTGCCCAGCATAATGGTGAAGGCAAAATTTTCGACCGGCGCTTCCATCGCCAGTTTGGGTGACGCGTGAAACGTCGGATCTGGTCGTAAGTTCATGGTAGTCCTCCCTTTTGTTTACCCCACCTCACTGGGGTTCGCCTGTAGGTCTTGATGAATCTCTGCTCTAGACACCTCCAACATTGCACAGTTGGATCGCGCCGCTGACCTTTGTGGCTAGGTCTTTGAGTTGCTCCCCAATTTCTTGTCTGTAGTCAGTTCCAAATCGTCGTACCGGCCCAACGGCGCCGACGCTGAATGTGACCCCGATCCGGCCAACAGCCACTGGGGCCGCAACGCTGGCGATGCCAATATCAATTTCCTGGTCGCAATCGGCAAAACCCTGTTGCTGGATCACCTTGAACGCCTCAATCAGTTCTTCGCGCGTCGTTTTGGTATGATCTGTAAAGGCCCTGAGCGCGCCGTTCAGGATGGTGTCCTGAAAACCCGGCTCGGCAAAGGCCGCTATCGCCATCGAGCAGGAACACGCATGCAAAGGGCGTTCCCCGAGGCCAGGATGCACAAATGCACGGGCCGGGTCTTCGGGGGTTTCGACATGGATGATTTCGATCTTGCTGTCTCGAAATCGGGCCAGAAAAACCGTTTCGTTGAAGGTCGTAGCCGCCGCGCGCAATGCCGGGGCGGACACGCGGCGCACATCGATATCGGACTTGCCGAGCAACGCGATGCGGATCAGGCGATCACCAATCACATAGCGCCCATCTCCGATTGGATCCTCAATCAGGCCCTGGTCTAAAAGCGATTGTACCTGCCGGTAGCATGTTGGTTTGGGAAGGCCGCTGGCCATCTGCACCTCAGCAACCGAAACAGGCCGACCGATGACGGCGATAGTTTCTAGCAAGCTGATCAAACGCTCTAGGTGCATATAGTCGGGATACCATCGAATGGTGAGACTCGTTCTCATTTAACGAGACATCACCCACCGAGATCAAGCTTTGTTTGCCATATGATCAAAAACCGGTTTGTGAATGTTCGAACCGAACACCCTGAAACCGGTTGATGCTAGTTGATACGCAACAAAAGCTTAGGCTTGTCGTAGTCGGCATGCGATATAGCATCTGTCAAAGACCGATGTTGACAACGCGCGCATAGGTAATAATTTTAGTTAATAAAATAATAAGGGGGAGATCGCCGTGTATCTCGGTCTGGACTTGGGCACCTCAGGGCTCAGGGGTGTTCTTATTGAGGAGGCTGGCACCGTCATCGGCAGTGCCGAACACGAGATTGCTACCTCCTATCCGCAATCCGGATGGTCCGAGCAGGCGCCTGAGGATTGGATCGATGCCTGCAGAGCGGTGATTGCCCAGATCAGGGCAGAGCATGAAACTGAGTTTTCCAAGCTGCGCGGGATTGGCCTAAGCGGTCATATGCATGGGGCAACCTTGTTGGATAACGATCTGAATGTGTTGCGCCCCTGTATTATGTGGAACGACACGCGTGCCGCGCAGGAAGCAGCCAAGTTGGACCAGATCGCAGACATGCGGGCCATATCCGGCAACATTGTCTTTCCGGGCTTTACAGCGCCCAAGCTGGACTGGGTGCGGACGCATGAGCCGGATGTCTATGCCAGAGTAGCTAAGGTGCTCCTGCCCAAAGACTATCTAAGGCTTTGGCTGACTGGTGAGTGCATCAGTGACATGTCTGATAGCGCCGGCACGTCATGGCTAGATGTCAGCACCCGCACCTGGTCAGAAACCGCACTGCGGCTAAGCCATATGCGTTTGGACCAGATGCCCCGGCTGGTTGAAGGCAGCGAAGCGGGCGGAGAACTCAGGTCAGAGCTGAGGCAAGACTGGGATCTTTCGGGGCAGGTGGTTATTGCTGGTGGGGCAGGGGACAATGCAGCCGCGGCCTGCGGGATTGGCAGTGTTGAAGATGGGGGAGGTTTTCTGTCGCTTGGCACTTCGGGCGTTTTGTTGGTGGCCCGCGACAGATACGCACCCAAGCCCGAGACGGCGGTCCATTGCTTCTGCCACGCAGTGCCCGGCCGGTGGATTCAGATGGGGGTCATTCTGTCTGCGACCAACTGCATGAACTGGTTATCTCGAAATCTTGGGCAATCCGTCGGTGACTTGGCCGACGCGTTGCCCAGATCCCCCAAAGGGCCATCCGTAACTCGCTTCTTGCCCTATCTGTCCGGAGAACGAACACCGCATAATGATAGCGTCATCCGAGGCGCTTTTCTGGGCCTTGATGTCTCCTCGGGACCCGTTGATCTGACACAAGCGGTTATGGAAGGCGTCGGTTTTGCCATGCGGGATTGCCTTGAGGCGCTCAGAAGCACGGGAACCGAACCCAGCAGCCTGATGGCCGTTGGCGGCGGGGCGCAATCCCCGTATTGGCTGGAAACACTGGCGACGGTATTGCAAATACCCCTGGCTCTGCCATGTGGCGGCGAATTCGGTGCGGCAACCGGGGCTGCACGCCTTGCAATTTGTGCAGCCAGTGGTGCTGAACCCGCCGACGTTATGTCGCCGCCCGAGGTGGGCAGCATTATCGAACCACGCGCCGATCTGTTTGCCGCATATGAGCAGGCGTATCAAAGCTATCGCCAATATTATGCGGCGCTGGCTCCGATTGCGCAAAAATGACCGCACAAATGATCCAGCAAGCCACTCTCGAAAGTGGTGAAATGCGCGCATGCCTGCTGAGCTATGGGGCGATAACCCAAGGCTGGTGGTACAAGGGCATTCCCATGATCCTGGGCTATGATGATCCGATGGACTACCTGTCGGATCGTAACTATCTGGGCGCCATCGTCGGACGCGTTGCCAACCGCATCGCAGGTGCGTCATTTGCATTAGACAAGGCGCTGTTCGCGCTGGATGCGAATGAAGGCCGGAACACTCTGCATGGCGGGCGCTTGGCCCTTTCGCACCAACATTGGACCCTCACTCAGGTTGCCGAGAATGAGGCAGTGTTGTGCCTAAACTCACCTGATGGAGATTGCGGCTTTCCGGGGCAGGTGCAATTCGAACTGCGCGTCACACTCGAATATCCACGTCTGACCTATTCGGTAACCGCTCAGACGGATCGTCCAACACCGATCAGTATCGCGCAGCACAATTACTATTCGTTGGGCAGCACAACTGGCGTTTCCGATCACCTTCTAAAATTGGCCTCAGATCAGTATCTGGACACCGACGATCAGGGAATAGCGTTTGGTCCGGTGTCTAAGATCGTGGGGGGAGCGATGGATTTCAGCTCTGCCAAACCTATCAAGGAAGCGGGGGCAGATTTGGATCATTTCTTTGTGTTCGGAACGGGCGCCAAACAACCTGTCGCCGAAGTCACCGCGCCGAATGGTTTGAAACTGAAGCTCTGGTCCGATCAGCCCGGTGCGCAGATTTACACCGGTGGAGGTCTGTCTGACCCTTTCGCTCCCAGAGCGGGCCTGTGTATCGAGCCATCGGGATACCCCAATGCGCCGAACGTTACGGCCTTTCCGTCAATCCTATGTACTCCAGAACGCCCCTATCGACAGACCCTGACCTTAGAAATCACTGAGGGTGCAGCATGAGATTGATCGCAACACTGACTGTCGGGGGTTTTGTCTTCGCATCAGCCGCAAACGCAACATCGCTCGATTTGGGTCCGCGCCCAGTATTTGTGGAACCCGATCTCGAAGCTGTCGAATTGGGCCAACTGCTGTTCTACGACCCGATCCTTTCGGGCAATAGAAACATAAGCTGTGCGACCTGTCATCATCCTGACCTCGGAACATCCGATGGTTTGTCGCTGGGGATCGGCGAAGGGGGTGTGGGTCTAGGGCCCGAACGCGCGCTTGATCCGAACAACTTACCCGAACAGCGCATTCCACGAAATTCGCCCGCGCTTTGGAACCTCGGCGCGGCCGAATTCAAGACGTTCTTTCATGATGGTCGGCTTGAGGCTGATCTGACTCAGCCAAACGGCATCCGCACTCCACTGGGCACGAATATGCGACCCGGGTTCCAATCGGCATTGGCTGCGCAGGCGATGTTTCCTGTGCTGTCACCGGATGAGATGGCAGGTCACTATTCTGAGAATGATGTCAGTCAGGCTGTGCGTCTTGGCCTGATAACTCAGGAAGGCGGGGCGTGGGACCTGATCGCAGCCCGCGTTGCGGCGATACCAGAATATCAGGCGCGGTTTGATCGGGTGTCGCCCGGAGAGGAAATCACCTTCACCGCCATCGCCAATGTGATCGCGAATTTCATCGCCTTCGAATGGCGCGCTGACAACAGCCCCTTTGACCGGGCCATGCGTGGTGAGGAACCTCTGACACCAGATGCGCAACTGGGGGCCGATCTTTTCTACGGTCAGGCAGGATGCAGCACCTGCCACGCGGGCTGGTTTCAAACGGATCACAGCTTTCATGCTATTGCCATGCCTCAGATCGGGCCTGGAAAAAGCGCGCGATTTGAAAGCCATGTCCGCGATGACGGTCGGTTACGTGTCACAGGGGGCGAAAGTGATGCCTTCGCCTTTCGCACGCCGTCGCTGCGCAATGTGACACTGACGGCACCTTATGGTCATAGCGGTGCCTATGCGCGACTCGAAGATGTGGTGCGTCACCACCTTGATCCGGAAAGAGCCTTGCGCAGTTACTCGGCTGATATGGCTCTGCTGCCGACGTTTCCCGGGGCGTCTGATCAAAAGGCTTTGCTGGACCCGGACCACGTAGACGCGATAGCCAACGCAAATGAATTGGCAGAGGTCAGCCTGACGGATGAGGAGCTCAATGCAATTCTGGCCTTCCTGACCAGTCTTGAGGACCCTGCGGTGCGGCTCGGTATCCCGGATCAGGTACCCAGCGGGTTGCCAGTCGACCGCTGACTAACGTTCGATCCGAATGCTCTGGTTGGCTTCAAACGCTTGCCAGTCTCCGATCAGCCCATCTGGCCAGATAACTCGCGCTTTGACTGTGTTGGTCGCGCCCAGACCAAAGTGATGCGGTCCGGCGATACCGCTGGCATGCCCGCCGCCGACGGTAATTTCACGGGTCTGTAGGCCTGCAGGCGTCTTTATCTCGATAACCCCCCCCACAGCAAACCGGTTTGAACGGTCCTGAGAAACCTCGACCAATAGCCAATTTCCGTTCTGGGTTTGGCTCTCATACAGCTCAAGCGCCGAGCCTCGATTGACAACCACCAGATCTAGCCAGCCGTCCATGTTGAGATCCGCCAAAGCCGCACCGCGCGACTTTGCCATCGAGGCGATGCCTGCCGCCACCGACGCTTCTGCGAACTGACCCTGCGGTTCCTGCAGAAGCAGGTTGTTTGGGTCGTTCAGAGCCGCATCGGGCATCTGTTCCACATTGCCTTTGGCCACGAAAATATCATCCCGTCCGTCGTTGTTGACGTCCCCGAATTGTGCGTGCCATCCGGTTGAAGGGCGACCATCCCCACCCGTATGGGGCCGATGGGCCGTTGTGCCTCGATCATAGGTCGCGTCGCTCCAGGTCGGCCCCTTGGCTTCGGGGTCGAACATCTGCAATTTCTGATCACCCATTGAGGTGAGATAGACTTCTGGGAAGCCATCTCCGGTCAGATCACGCGACGCGATGCCCATGCCCCAGATTGAATAGGGCAACCACCCATCCTCGGCAGAGTAGAGTGTGGGGTCTGGTTCCATTGCCCATAGCTGCTCCTGACCTCCCTTTACATAGTAGTGGCGATCATTGCTGACACGCAGGTCCGCGCGTCCGGACCGAGACCAGTCGGAGAACAGAACTGATAGAGAACAATAGCCCGGCTCCAGATGCGCCGGTGGCAGATAGCTGTCGCCCTGTGGTCGGTACAAAACCGTTGGGCCGCAGGCTTCGAACGGACCATCTGGATTGCTGCGGTCGACATATGTGCCAAAGGCAAGGGTTGGTAGGCTTTGCCCATCCTCCCAAGTCGCTGAAAACCCGGTTGTCCAATGATCGTCTGATTGGAACCCAAGCGTGGTGAAAGGGCTGAACCGACAATCCGCCGCGCCCTTCAAAAGCAGATCGGGGCCGACCCGCAGTATGGCGAGGTCCAGAATGCCATCGCTGTCGATATCCAGCGGATAGGCGCCAGTTACACCCGTGAGTTTCAGTTCTTCGGGCGTATTGGCATCGTATGATATGCTGCCTGATGAAATATTTCGAAACAGCTGCGACGGGTTCTCGCCACCTGCTGCGAACAGCTCAGGCAGGCGATCCCCATCGCAGTCGAAGACAGCGACTCCGCCACCTACAAAATGCTCCCACCCGCCATCGTAGATATGGCTTGCAATCTCAACCGGTGTGAAATGCGGGGTTTGCACCTCCGCCCCTAGTGCCGAGGGCAACATCAGAAGGACAAACAGCTCAGGACGCATGTGCTGGGATGTCCTTTACCTTGAGGATCGAGACCTGTTCGATCGCATAAGCCGCTGCGCCCTTGGCCCACATTTGATCACCCCAATGGTGTACTTTGATCTCGGGCAGAGGGGTATCCACATTCACAACGCCGCTGCGGATACGGGCCATTACCTCATCCGAATAGAGATGCTCCAGCCCTTTTTGACCGCCAGACAGAATGATGCATTCGGGATCAAACAGATTGATCAGATTGGAAATCCCCAGGCCAAACATCTGGCCCGCACGTCCAAGAACCGAAGCGGCCATTACATCACCGCTTCGCGCTTTGTCGTAGATATCGGCAACAGTCTTTGGGCTTTGGTTTTGATCCACAACTGTCATCTCGCGGATCAGTGCGTAGTCGCCTACATAGGCCTCAAGGCACCCGCGCTGGCCGCATTGGCATAGCGCACCGTCTAGCTGCACTTTGGCATGCCCGAATTCCGCCCCGCAGCCCCTTTCTCCGCGATAGAGCTTGCCATCTAGAACGATGCCAAGACCCACACCATGTTCGATGGTTACGACAAGGAAGTTCCTTAAGCCTTTGCCGTAGCCAAAATGCTGTTCGGCCTTGGCGACAAGATTGGCGTCGTTTTCGATAAAGGCTGGGCAGGGGATCTCCTTTGGGAGGATCTGACCGAAATCGATGTTTCTTTCCGTCAGGGATGACGACCAATGGACAAAGTTGTTTTCTGCATCAACAAGCCCAGCAACGCCAATTGAGACCCCGGACAAATCCTCTAGCGTTTTGCCAATTTGTGCGCTGGCTTCTTGCAGTGCGTCGCGAATAGTCCTGACAAAAACCTCGGGCGCCATCTGTGCGTCGGCCAGCGGATGGTTGTACGAAGCCAAAGGCGTGCCCTGAAAATCAACCAGGATCACCGACATCGCATGACGCGCAACCTTGAGCCCCGCCACAAGGTAAGATCCTCCATCCAGTTGCAGCAAAACCCGCGGGCGGCCCCGCTTGGACGATTTCAAGGGTGGATCGCCTGGAACCTCTTTGATCAAACCGGCTGAAATCAAGTCTGCAGTGGCTGATGTAACCGTGGCAGGGCTGGTCTGAAGCGCACTGGCAATATCGATGCGCGAGACTGAATCCCGGCTTCGGATATGGTCGAGAACCCGCATGCGGGTCGTGTTTCGCTGTTCTATCGAAGTTTGAGAAGCTTTGCTTTTCAGCATCTTGCCCATCCGAATCTGATCTTCCTATCAATTTATGGGCATTTTTGAGTTTCGAACAGACTAAATATTTTACTGACTGAAATAAATATGCTACTCCCGATTCTGGAAGCCACGAATCGACTTCGAGATGGCTTGGAAAAACGGGAGGAAATCATGAAAAAACTTCTCAGCCTTTCGGCTGCGGTTGCATTGATGGGATCGGCGGCCTTCGCTGAACCGGTTGTCGGCGTAAGCTGGTCCAACTTTCAAGAAGAACGTTGGAAGACCGACGAAGCTGCGATCAAGTCGGCGTTGGAAGCCGGTGGTGCTGAATACATCTCGGCTGATGCACAATCGTCTTCGGCAAAACAGTTGTCTGATATCGAAAGCCTGATCGCTCAGGGTGTAGACGCTCTGATCATTCTGGCGCAGGACGCACAGGCCATCGGCCCCGCCGTTCAGGCCGCCGCCGATGAAGGTATTCCTGTGATCGCCTATGACCGACTGATCGAAGATGATCGCGCCTTTTATCTAACCTTTGACAATGTCGAAGTGGGTCGGATGCAAGCACGCGCGGTTTTCGAGGCAATGCCCAAGGGCAACTATGTCATGATCAAAGGCTCGCCGACCGATCCAAACGCAGACTTCCTGCGTGGCGGTCAGCAAGAAATCATTGGCGCGGCTGTCGACAGCGGTGACATTGTGATCGTGGGTGAGGCCTATACAGATGGCTGGCTGCCCGCAAACGCGCAGCGGAACATGGAGCAAATCCTGACCGCCAACGAGAACAACGTTGACGCGGTCGTCGCCTCGAATGACGGTACTGCTGGTGGTGTTGTCGCGGCACTGACAGCGCAAGGGATGGAAGGTATCCCTGTCTCAGGTCAAGATGGCGACCACGCTGCGCTAAACCGCGTTGCCTTGGGCACACAAACTGTATCAGTTTGGAAAGACGCCCGTGAGCTGGGTAAAGCAGCCGGTGAAATCGCTGTTGCGCTCAGCAGCGGAACTAGCGCTGGGGATGTCGACGGCGCAGTTAGCTGGACCTCGCCCGGTGGCACCGAAATGACATCTGTCTTTTTGGCCCCGGTTCCGATCACCAAAGACAATCTGAGTGTTGTTGTGGACGCCGGTTGGATCTCGCAGGACGCCCTATGCCAGGGTGTCGAGAACGGACCTGCACCTTGTAACTAAACCTAAATTCCCTGGCCCTTTTGCTTGGGCCAGGGACCTTTGCTGATATTGAAAGATCGGAAATGACCGAAACTTCGTCTCAGCCGGTACCCCAAAAAAACAAGCCCAACCTGTTCCAGCAACTGGAACTGGATATGCGGCTTTTGGGTATGATCGGCGCCTTTGTCATCCTGTGTATCGGGTTCAACATCGTCACGGATGGGCGATTTCTGACACCCCGAAACCTGTTCAACCTGTCGATTCAGACCGTCTCGGTCGCCATCATGGCCTGCGGCATGGTATTCATCATCGTGACCCGCCATATCGATCTATCTGTCGGTGCGCTGCTGGCGACAACTTCGGCTGTAATGGCAATGACCCAGACGGAGCTGTTGCCGCATATGCTGGGGTTGGGGCTGAACAACCCGCTGACATGGGCGATTACAATCGTTGTTGGGCTTCTTGTCGGTACGCTGATCGGTGCTTTTCACGGATGGATGGTTGGCTATCTGACCATACCGGCGTTTATCGTGACATTGGGCGGCTTTCTGGTTTGGCGAAACGTGGCCTGGTATATGACTAGTGGCCAGACCATCGGACCGCTGGACAGCACCTTCCTGATGTTTGGCGGAACCAATGGGACCTTGGGCACGACTGTTAGTTGGCTGTTCGGACTGTTTGCAACTGTCATCGCAATCTGGGCCTTGTGGAGCGGGCGTCGCGCCAAAGCAGCGCATGGGTTCCCTGTCAAACCAGTCTGGGCGGAATCAACCCTCGCTGCGGTCATTGCCATCGCCATTTTGGGATATGTGTTCATCGTAAACAGCTATGCCATCCCGACCCGCAGACTGGAGCGTATGTTCGAAGCACGCGGAGAGATCATGCCAGAGGGGCTGGTAGTTGGATATGGCATCCCGATCTCGGTTCTCATTCTGATCATCGTCGCGGTCAGCCTGACCGTGGTGGCGCGCAAAACACGGTTCGGGCGGTACATCTTCGCCACCGGAGGCAACCCGGACGCGGCCGAGCTTTCCGGTATCAACACCCGGTTGCTGACTGTCAAAATCTTTGCCCTAATGGGGTTTCTGTGCGCCGTCTCGGCGGTCGTCGCCTCGGCCCGGCTGGCCAACCACTCAAATGATATCGGCACGTTGGATGAACTGCGCGTCATTGCCGCCGCCGTGATCGGAGGTACGGCATTGTCTGGTGGGATCGGTACCATCTATGGCGCCATTCTTGGGGCTGTGATCATGCAGGCGCTTCAGTCTGGCATGGCCATGGTGGGCGTCGATGCGCCTTTCCAAAACATCGTTGTCGGCAGCGTGTTGGTGCTGGCGGTCTATATCGACATCGTCTATCGCAAGCGATTGGAGGCTAAGTGATGCAAGCTCAGGAAACGCAAAAAACGACCCCGAATACCGGTCGTGGATCCGGTGCCGCACCCTTGGTCGAGATGCGGGATATCTCCATCTCGTTCGGTGGGATCAAGGCTGTCGATCAGGTCTCGGTCGATCTTTATCCCGGAGAAGTTGTTGGACTGTTGGGCCATAACGGGGCCGGAAAATCGACTCTGATCAAGGTTTTGTCTGGTGCTTACCAGATGGACCACGGTGAGATTTTGATTGACGGCAATTCCGTCGAGATCGGCAATCCACGGGACGCGCGGGCGAACAATATCGAGACGATCTACCAGACGCTGGCTTTGGCCGACAACCTGGATGCCACCTCAAACCTGTTCCTTGGGCGTGAAATGGTAACGCCTTTTGGTCTGGTCAATGACGCGGCGATGGAGGCGGAGTGCCGCAAGATCATGGCGCAGCTCAATCCGAACTTTCAGAAGTTCAACGATCCGGTTTCGGCTCTGTCCGGGGGGCAGCGTCAATCCGTGGCTATCGCGCGTGCTGTATACTTCAACGCTCGTATTTTGATTATGGACGAACCGACCGCCGCACTGGGTCCGCATGAGACACAGATGGTGGCCGACCTGATCCACCAGCTCAAGGCGCAGGGGATCGGGATTTTCCTGATCGACCATGATGTGCACGCAGTCATGGACCTGTGCGACCGCGCATCGGTTATGAAGAACGGCAAGCTGGTCGGAACCGTGGATATTGCGGATGTCACCGATGACGATCTGCTGTCGATGATCATTCTGGGCAAGAAACCCGGCGAAAAGGCAGAATGAGGTGAAGGATATGACAAGCGGATTCTTCGACGGGATCGGGCCGGTTGAGTTTGGTGGTCCGGACAGCACAAACCCGCTGGCCTTCCGTCATTACAATCCAGACGAAATTGTCCTGGGCAAGCGGATGGAAGATCACCTTCGTTTTGCCATTGCCTGGTGGCATTCCTTTGCTTGGGAAGGCGGTGACCCTTTCGGAAGCGCTACCTTCACACGACCCTGGCACCCGCAGGACGATATGGGCCGAGCCCGCATGAAAGCGGATATCGCATTTGAGATGTTTGATATCCTTGGTCAGCCCTATTTCTGCTGGCACGATGCAGATGTCAGGCCCGAGCAGGGGAATTTCGCCGATAATCTGAGAACGCTTGAAGAGATCACGGACTATATCGGTGAAAAGATGCAGGCGTCGGGTACCAAGCTCCTTTGGGGTACGGCCAATATGTTCAGTCACCGGCGCTGGATGTCGGGGGCAAGCACGAACCCTGATCCTGAGGTGTTTGCCTTTGCCGCAGCGACAGTGAAATCCTGCATCGATGCAACTCACAAACTGGGCGGAGAAAACTATGTGCTGTGGGGGGGACGCGAAGGGTATGAAACCCTGCTGAACACCGACATGGGCACCGAGCTGGACCATATGGGCCGGTTCCTGAACATGGTGGTCGAGTATAAGCACAAGATCGGGTTCAAAGGTGCGATCCTTGTCGAGCCCAAACCTCAGGAACCTTCAAAACATCAGTATGATTATGATGCGGCCACCTGTATCGGGTTCCTAAGGAAGTATGGTCTCGAAGATGAGGTGAAGCTTAACCTTGAACAGGGTCATGCCATTCTGGCCGGTCACAGCTTTGAGCACGAGATCGCAGTTGCGACGGCAGAAGGGATGTTGGGGTCCATCGATATGAACCGGAATGATTATCAGTCAGGCTGGGACACGGATCAGTTCCCCAACAACACGCCCGAAGTCGCGTTGGCCTATTACTACATCCTGAAATCAGGTGGGTTCACTTCAGGTGGTACGAATTTCGACGCTAAAATTCGTCGTCAATCTATCGATGCCGATGACCTGATTGCCGCACATGTAGGGGGGATGGACATCTGTGCCCGCGGCCTGAAGGCCGCAACTGCGATGCTCGAAGATGGCGGGCTGGAGGCGGCCTTGTCCGAAAGATATGCGGGTTGGGACGCACCCGAAGCCCAAGCCATGCTGACCAGTACTCTGGACGACATCACCGCGCGTGTTTTGTCTGATGGCGTTAATCCGGCCCCAAGGTCCGGGCGTCAGGAGAAGTTGGAAAACTACGTCAATCGGTTCGTTTGAAACCGAAACAGTGCGCGTCACATAAGGCGCGCACCATCGGCATCAAAGCGATAAACTCGACCGGGTTCATATCCGAAGCGGATCGTTTGACCTGCACCAACCTGGTGCTGGCCGAACAGGCGCGCGGTGATCTGGTGGTCTTGCATCATCGCGATGACATTGGTGTCGCCGCCCAAATGCTCGACATGGGTGACATCTGCGGTAACCGAGCCGTCATCTGACAAGAAAAGATCCTCAGGCCGGATACCCGTTGTCACATCCGCGCCCTCGCCGATCAGGCTGGCGGGAAAGAAATTCATCGAAGGCGCGCCGAGAAAACCAGCCACAAATTGGTTCGCAGGGTTGTTATACAGCTCCATCGGGCTGCCGACCTGCTCAACGCGCCCATCGCGTAAGACTACGATTTTGTCAGCCAGCGTCATCGCCTCGGTCTGGTCATGGGTGACATAGATCATCGAGGCATCAAGCTGTTGGTGCAGGTTGGCGATTTCCAACCTTGTGTTCATGCGCAGGGCGGCATCCAGATTGGATAGCGGCTCGTCAAACAGGAACAGTTTGGGTTCGCGAACGATGGCGCGACCGATGGCCACCCGTTGGCGTTGACCGCCAGACAGCTCGGACGGGTAGCGGTCGATATAGGGTTCAAGGTTGAGCATCTTGCTGGCTTTGGTGACACGCTCTTCGATGACCTGCTTGCTCTGACCTTCCTGTTTCAAAGCCAAAGACATGTTCTTGCGCACATTCAGGTGGGGGTAGAGCGCGTAGCTTTGGAACACCATCGCGATGCCGCGTTTTGAAGGTGGGGTTAGGTTCATCAGCTCTCCGCCGATGCGCACTTCGCCCGAGGTCACATCCTCCAACCCTGCGATCACGCGCAGCAGGGTGGATTTGCCGCAGCCCGATGGGCCGACGAAAACGACAAATTCGCCGTCTTCCACCTCGATATTGATGTCCTTCAAGACCTCAACAGTGCCGAAGGACTTGTTCACGTTTGTAAGCGTCAGGGCGGTCATGGGCGTGCCTCTTTCAGCGAAATAGGTTGGCCGGTGCGGATGCTTTCATCTGCAGCGAGGCAGATGGCCAGCGATTGCACGGCGTCGTTCATGTGGCGGGTCAGGTCGATGTCTTCAGCAATGGCGCGCAGCATATAGGCTTGTTCCGCATCGCAGAGTTCCTGATGGCCGGGTTCATCGGGCATGTTGATTGTCTGGTCGCCCTCGGGGCGGTGGACCAGAAGGCCGCCCACCTTGGTGTGACCGTCTATATCGGCCGATGCGCCCTTATTGCCATCGGTGATCGAGACCGATCCGTTGGGCGACACTATGTCTTTCACGAAGAACGCCGTTTCCGACATCATTGGACCCCAGCCTGCTTCGTACCAGCCGACTGAGCCGTCCTCGAAGACCACCTGAAACTGGCCGTAGTTATACATGTCTTCGGCGATCTCATCGCTAAGGCGCAGGCCCATGCCATGCACGCGCACGGGATCGGAGTCGGTGATCTGGCACATCACGTCGACATAGTGCACACCGCAATCGACGATGGGTGAGGTTGTCTCCATGAGCGCCTTGTGTGTCTCCCACTCAGCGCCTGACGATTGTTGGTTCAGGTTCAGGCGGAACACATATGGTCCGCCAAGGTCGCGCGCCTCGGAGATCAGGCGCATCCACGACGGGTGGTGACGCAGGATGTAGCCGACGACCAGTTTACGTTTGGTTTCAATGGCTTTCGCGACGACGCGTTTGGCATCAGCCACCGTGGTCGCCAGTGGTTTTTCAACAAAGACATGTGCGCCGGCTTCCATTGCGGCGCAAGCAAAATCGGCATGGCTGTCGGAATAGGTGGCGACAACCACCAGATCCGGGTTTGTATCGGCCAGAGCAGCCTGAAAATCCGAATACGCGGGATAACTCGCAAGATCGGGATGGTCCACGTGACCGGAACGGTTCACCAGACCTACGATCTGCGGGTCCGGGTGGTGGTGATGGGCCAGGGCGTGGCTCAGGCCCATATTGCCGAGACCGGCGACCAGAACCCGGGTCATTTTACAGCTCCTGACGTGATGCCCCGGATCAGCTGGCGCGAGAAGATAACGTAGAGCACCAGCACCGGCAGGATCGCCATGGATAGTGCCGACAAAACCGCGTTCCAGTCGGTGACGAATTGGCCAATGAAGACTTGGCTGCCCAGTGTCAGGGTCTTGGTCTCCTCAGCCGGGGCAAGGATCAACGGGAACCACAGGTCATTCCAGATCGGGATCATGTTGAACACGGCGACCGTCGCCATGGCGGGGCGGACAAGCGGCAGGACCAGCCGGAAGAAGATCGTGTATTCCGACAGTCCGTCGACACGGCCCGCGTTTTTCAGGTCGTCCGAGACCTGCCGCATGAACTCGGATAAGATGAACACGGCCAGCGGCAGGCCTTGTGCGGTGTAGACCAAGATCAGCGCCCAAAGCGTGTTCACCAGCCCAGTCGCCACCATCATCTCGAGGATAGCAACGGTGCCAATGCGGATCGGGATCATGATCCCTAGCGCTAGGTATAGGCCCATCAGGGTGTTGCCCTTGAACTTGTACTCGCTCAGCGCAAAGGCGGCCATGGCCCCAAACAGCAGGACAAAGGCAAGCGATACAACGGTGACGATCAGCGAGTTCTGAAAGTAGAGGAAGAAATCCCCCTGTTTCATCACGGTCTGATAACCGATCAGCGAGAAACTCTCGGCGTCGGGCAGGGCGAGAGGCTCGCGAAAGATCGAGCGGCGGGTTTTGAAGCTGTTGATGATGATCACAAAGACCGGGAACAGGGCGATCAACGTGTAGAGGATCAGCGCCCCGTGCATGGCGGCCGTGTTCAGCGGGTTATGGCGTGCTTTGTTCATCCGTTCGCCCTCACAACTGATACCGGCGCATCCGGGTCTGGATGCCGAAGAGGTAGATACAGACCCCCACAAGGATGATCGCGAACATGGCCCCGGCGATGGCGGAACCCATATGCGGGTCGCCCAGTTGCAGCTGGAAGCCAAAGAAGGTGCGGTACATGAAGGTACCAAGGATGTCGGTTGAGAAATCCGGCCCCGCCAGCGCGCCTTGCGAGACGTATATCAGGTCGAATGCATTGAAGTTGCCCACGAAAGTGAGGATCGAGATGATCCCGATCGAAGGGATGATCAGCGGTAGCTTGATTTTCCAGAAGGCTGAGGCTCCGGTAATGCCGTCGATCTCTCCGGCTTCAAGGATCTCTTCGGGGATCGACAGCAAGGCGGCATAGATCAGCATCATCGGGATGCCAACGAATTGCCAGACTGAGACCAGCGCCAACGTGGTCAGGGCGTATTCTTCCTTGCCCAACCATGGCGCAAACAACGACTTAAGGCCAATAGCGTCCAGCATCGAAGGCGCGATACCCCACAGTGGCGACAGGATCAGTTTCCAGGCAAAGCCCACGATCACAAAGCTGAGGATCGTCGGGATGAAAATCGCAGACCGGTAGAGCGCCGCAAACCGCAGGCGGGGATGCGAAAGTAGTGCTGCCAGAGCGATACCGATGGGGTTCTGAACCAGCATGTGGATCAGGAAGAACCAGAAGTTGTTGCCCAACGCATTCCAGAACTGCTCGGACCAGATCGGATCGAAGAACAACGTGCGGAAATTCTGCAGGCCTACGTAGACGCGTGTCTGATCAACCTCGGTGAACAGTGCAAGGCGCAATGTATTGAACAAGGGGAAGATCATCACCGCCGTGTAGACCAACACCGCAGGGGCGAGGAAAACGGCGATGTGCCAGCGTATGCGGCGGGTTTGCATGAGACTCTCCGGGGAAAATGTCCGGACGCGACGCGGGCCGCGTCCGGTTAGAGTGAGTGGCTTAGAGCTTACTGGTGTGGTGCGTACCAGCTGGCCAAGCCGTCCTGCAGTTTCTGACCAAGTGCTTCTGGTGTTTCAGCACCTTTAATGGCGGCCACGGATGCGCCCCAGGTCTCGTTTTCCAGGTTCGGCGTGCCGCGCGACAGGATCTGGTAAGTTGAACGGATGGTGCTTTCACATTCCTCGCGCCAACCGACAATTTCCTTGGCCAGCGGGTCTTCCAACTCAACCGGAGTGCTGGAGAGCGGGAAGAAACCGGGCAGGGCGTTTCCGAAGATGCTGGCAAACTCAGGGCTTGCGACCCAGGCCAGGAATGTGCGTGCCGCTTCCTGGTTTTCGCTGGCCGCGTTCATACCGATGCCGATATCGGTGTGGTCCGAAATATAGCAGGTGTCGCCTGCATTCTGGACCGGCGGCTTAAATGCACCCATTTCGAAGTCGGCCTGCGTGTTGAAGCCCGAAATTTCCCAGCTGCCCGCAGGATAAACCGCAGCGCGGCCCAGCGTGAACAGGTTCTGGCTGTCGGGATAGGTTTGTGCTTCGTATCCGTCTCCCAGATAGTCGGCCCACTTGGCCAGCGTCGCATAGGGGGCAACCCACTGAGTATCGGTCAGTTTCTGATCACCTTTGATCAGGGCCAGACGACCTTCTTCACCTTTCCAGTAGTTCGGGCCGATGTTGTTATAGCCCATGGTGGCGGCTTCCCACTGGTCGTTGGTGCCCATCGCCATTGGGATGTAGGTGCCGTCTTCCTTGATCTTGTCGAGGGCAGCAAAGAACTCGGCCTCGGTGGTCGGGACTTCGATGCCCAGCTCATTGAACGCATCTTTGTTATAGATGAAGCCGTGGATCACCGACGCCATCGGAACGCAGAAGCTGGCTGATGCATCATCGGTCTGCCACGCGGATTTTGCCACGTCCGAGAAATTGCTCATCGCGTCCAGGTCGGACAGATCAGTCAAATGGCCCGCTTCGTACAGCGCCAGCGATGCATCGAACGGGCGACAGGTGATCAGATCACCGGCAGAGCCGGCTTCGAGCTTCGAGTTCAGAACAGCGTTGTATTCCGCGGGGGCCGACGGGGAAAACACGACTTTGATGCCGGGATTGGCGGCTTCAAAAGCTGGGATGATCTTTTCCTGCCACAGGGCAAGGTCATCGTTGCGCCAGCTTTCAATCGTGATTGTTGCATCCTGCGCGAAAGCGCCACTTGCGACAAGCGCGGTGCTCATCAGGGCAAGGCTTAGGGCATTACGTTTCATTTGGATTCTCCCAGGTTGATAGTTTCATCATTTTGCTTCAGTCGGTTCATGGCAGGGCGCAAATGGCCCCCTGTTTCCTCCAACAACGCCTCTGCGGCCTCGATCGATCCGGCTCCGGCAGCAACAAGTGCGGCGCTTTTCAGCGCGCCATCGGTGGATCTGAGGGCCGCACCGGCGCGTTCAGATGTCACGCCCGTCAACTGGCAGACGATCCCATTGGCACGAGCACGCAGCTTGTCATTGTCTGCACGCAGGTTGATCATCATGCCGTCCTGAATATGTCCAAGCTCCACAGCCATCAGTGTCGACAACATGTTCAGCGCGATTTTCTGCGCGGTTCCCGCACCCATTCGGGTTGAGCCGGAGATCAATTCGGGCGGCGTAGACAGCAACACGGCATGATCCGCCAGTTGCAGCAATAGTGATCCCGCATTATTGGCAATCCCGATGACTGGCACGTCTTTGGCCAGCGCCATCTTGGCCGCGGCAATCGTATAGGGTGTCGTTCCGCTGGCCGACACCGCTATCAGAGTGTCATTTTCGTGTAGGTCGGCCAATTCATCTTCAAGCGCATCAACCGCATCCTCGACGTCACCGGGCATTTCAGCCGTTGTCGGCAGGCCGCCGGCCATATGGATGGTGATTTGTGATGCTGGGATTGAGAATGTGCCCCCCAGTTCCAACGCATCTGACGCGGCCATCAGGCCGGAAGACCCCGCTGCCAGATAGCGAAGCTTACCGCCCGACCGGATGGAATTAGCCATCGCCTGTGCACCACCACACAATGGGGTCAAGGCTTCCAGCGGAGCCTTCGCCGCCGATGCCTGCGAAGTTGCCAGCAGATTTGCCACCTCGATCAGCGGACGGGTATCCAGCCCGCGTGCATCCTGATGCAGTTGTTCCGTTACTGGCGTGTTCACGTGATTCTCCCCCAAGAGTTCCCATGATCATACCTTTTAGATACCATTAGTCTACCATTTATTTTTCCGCCCTATGTTCGAGCATTATTCGGCTCCAATTACGCGTTTGGTTATAATTGGGACTTTGTTTTTACAAATAGGTATTATATAGGTCTCTATATGACTCGATCTTCAAAATCACTGATTCTGGCTGCTGACGGGGGTGGAACACGCTGTCGCCTTGCCCTTTGCGACGGGGAAACGCGCCACAAGGTCGAGGTTGGCGCGGCTAATGTGTCTACTGATTTCGACGCTGCATGCCGTGAATTGCGGCGGGGACTAGAGGCCCTGATATCTCAGTCCGGCCGCTCCGTTGATGACATCATGCACGCGCCAACCTATCTGGGCCTGGCCGGGATCACGGGGGATGCAATCGCGCAAAAACTGGCGTCGGATTTGCCATGCCGCCACGTGCGTATCGAAGATGACCGCGGGGCCGCCTTGCGCGGGGCACTAGGTCCGGCAGACGGGTTTGTTGCGCATTGCGGAACGGGGTCGTTCATCGCGACTCAACAGGCTGGCACAGTCCGATTGGCCGGAGGTTGGGGGCCGGTGCTGGGTGATCAGGCCTCGGCGCAATGGATCGGCAAACGCGCGCTGTCCAAGGCTTTGGATCATGTCGATGGGGTAGTCGCATCTTCGCAGTTGGCGCAGGAATTACTATCTCACCACGGGGGCGCTCCCGGGTTGGTCAAAGCAGCGGCTCAGATGACGCCAACCGAATTCGGCGCAATTGCCCCTCAGGTGACGGAACTGGCCAGCCACAAGGATGCGCTTGGGGTCGCGCTTTTGCAGGACGGCGCCGACTATCTGGTAGGCATGATGAAAAAGATGGGCTGGCGCCCGGGTCTGCCAGTTTGTTTGACCGGGGGCATCGGCCCGCACTATGCATCTTATCTGCCTCAGGACATGCAAGCCGCGTTGACCCAGCCTTTGGGCGATCCATTGTCTGGCGCATTGGCTTTGGCGCGTGCCTTTCAGGAGGAGATCGAACATGAATGTAGCTGATTTCCTAAGACCCGAAGGATGGCTGGGCCAAAACGCAGGCCCGCGCTATGTGCAGCTACGCCAACGGTTGGAACAAGGGATTCAGGACGGTATCCTTGCGCCTAACAGTTCACTTCCGCCCGAACGAGAGATTGCTGAACTGACCGACCTGTCACGCGTGACCGTGCGCAAGGCCATTCAGGAGCTGGTGCGTAAAGGTGCGGTTGAACAGCGGCAAGGTTCGGGCTCATTCGTGCGCGAACCCGTTGCGCGGGTCGAACAGTCCCTGTCTCATCTGACTTCTTTCACCGAAGACATGGAAAGGCGCGGCCTCAAGACCACCTCGACCTGGCTAGAGCGCGGGATTTTCCTGCCATCGCCGGAGGAGATGATGGCTCTGGGTCTATCAACCAATGAACAGGTTGCCCGCATCCACCGTCTGCGTGCTGCAGGGGGGCGACCGATGGCTCTGGAACGGGCAGCGCTGCCGCTGGATATCCTGCCGAACCCAACCGAAGTGACCGGGTCGCTGTATGCAGTTCTCGAACAAACCGGGTTTCGACCGGTGCGCGCGATCCAGAAAATCTCGGCTATCAACCTCGAAGCGCCCGAGGCTGAACTTCTCGATGTTGCCGAAGGCACCGCCGGGCTTCGGATTCAACGCACCTCTTATCTGGAAAGCGGGCGGGTCGCTGAACTAACCCGCTCAATTTATCGCGGCGATGCCTACGATTTTGTGGCCGAACTGCGCCTGTCTAATTGAAAGCCTGGGACCATGTCTGACAAAACCACTCAAATGCGGCGGGAAATCAACGAGATACCCAACGCTGTTGATCGCCTGCTGACCGAAGGCGCAAGCCTGATTGCGCAAATGGCTGATGAAATCAGGGCGCGCGATCCGCGGTTCCTGATCTCAGTCGCGCGGGGGTCTTCGGATCACGCTTGTAGCTTCCTTAAATACGCATCCGAGCTGCTGCTGGGTTTGCCGATGGCCTCGGTCGGGCCGTCGGTCAAATCGATCTACGGCATCGACATGCGGTGCGAGGATGCGGTTTGCATTTCGGTCTCACAGTCGGGGCAAAGCCCGGACATCGTGCAACTTACGCAATCTGTGACATCTGGCGGGGCCTATTCGGTTGCGATCACCAACAACACGGCCTCCGCTCTGGCCGAAGCGTCCACCGCGACGCTACCGATCCATGCGGGTCCCGAGCTGAGTGTGGCTGCAACCAAGACATTCGTCACTTCTTTGGTCGCAGGCCTGTGGCTGATCGCGCAGGTGAAACGCGACGAGCCATTGTTGCGCGCCATTCATGGCCTGCCGGACAGCCTGTCAGCGGCGATTGCATGTGATTGGAGCGCGGTAGCTGATGCGGTGGATGGCCGTTCGCTGTTTACCCTAGGGCGCGGCCTGTCGCTGGCGATCTCAAACGAAGCCGCTTTGAAATTCAAAGAGACCTGCCAGATTCACGCTGAAAGCTATTCGGCAGCCGAAGTACTGCATGGCCCTGTTTCCATTGTCGATCAGGGCTTTCCGGTGCTGGCCTTGTCCTCAGGGGATGCGGCTGAATCCAATCTGGCAGAGGTTGCGGATAAGCTTGCCGCTAAAGGGGCGGAAGTTTTCGCCACCACCAGCCGCGTAAAGCAAGCAACGGTGCTTCCGCATGTCAGAACTTCGCATTGGATGACTGACCCGATCCCCACAATCGCGTCTTTCTATGGAATGGTCGAAAGCGTGGCCACCCGGCGTGGGGTCGACCCCGATATGCCACGCCACCTGAAGAAAGTTACGGAAACGGTATGACCGACGCTTCGATCACCTTTTCAGGCGGCCCGATCTTCGACGGAAGCGACCTGCATGTCGGTTACGCTGCGCGGTTCCGCAACGGTGTGTTGGACGTATTGATCCCCGAGGCGCACGCCACTGACGACCAGGTCGAGGATTTGGCTGGGCGCATCCTCAGCCCCGGTTATGTGGATTTGCAGGTCAATGGCGGTGACGGTGTCATGTTCAATGATGACCCATCCGTTGACACACTCAGCAGGATCGCAAAGGCGCATCGTGGATTGGGCGCGACCCGCATACTGCCCACCCTGATCACGGATACGCCCCAGAAAACCCGAGCTGCGATTGATGCGGCGATCAAGGCCGTTCAGGCGGGTGTGCTGGGTATTGCTGGCCTGCATTTGGAAGGCCCACACCTGTCGGAACGGCGCAAAGGGGCGCATGACGCAGCCCTGATCCGCCCGATGGAGCAGGCCGATCTTGAAGCCATCGTTTATGCGGCAGGACATCTGCCCTCTTTGATGGTTACAGCGGCCCCCGAAACGACAACGCTTGAACAGGTCAAGGCGCTGACACAGGCTGGCGTGATTGTCTCGCTTGGCCATAGCGATGCAACCTTTGACACCTGTTTGGCTTATGCCGAAGCAGGTGCCCGCTGTGCCACGCATCTGTTCAACGCCATGAGCCAACTTGGCAACCGAGAGCCGGGCCTGGTCGGTGCCGCCCTGGCCTGCGGGACGATGTCAGCGGGGCTGATTGCGGATGGTGTGCATGTTCATCCCGAAACCATGCGCGCCGCCTGGGCTGCTAAGCAGGGGCCGGGCTGTATTTTTCTTGTCAGCGACGCGATGGCTGTTGCAGGGACAGATCTGACAGAATTCCAATTGGAAGGCCGCCCGATCCAGCGCAGAGAAGGCAGGCTGACCTTAGAAGATGGAACTTTGGCCGGGGCCGACCTTTGCCTGACGCAAGCGGTGAAGGTTCTGACGGAGCAAGTCGGCGTCGCATTGCCGAAAGCTTTGGCTGCAGCCACCAGCGTGCCGCATCAGTTCATTTCAAAACAGGGCGACGGGATGCCGATGGACCTATCACACATGATCTTGATCGCGCCGGATTTGTCGGCGACCCAGCCAGTTCTGGCCTGATCGACCCTTTTCAGGGGTCGATCACCGACTGACTATCGGCCTGTTACCGCACCATCGTGAGCTTATTCCAATCAGCATAATCGGGGGTGCCTTCGCCCTTGATCTCACCCGCGTATCCGAACTCAACCATGTGGGTCATGGTTGTGGTTTCGGTTGCAAAGATCACCGCGTAGCTTTCCGGCAGGTCCGAAGACGACAGAAAACGCGTCGCCGAGAAATCAGCCCATCCGGCGTGATTGGTGCCTCGGGGGGCCGAGAAAGGCACTCCCAGCAGGGACCCCGTCAGCGGCAAATGGCAATGCCCATGGAATATGTGCCGGATTTTAGCCTTATGCGGCGCGATCGTTTCAGCAAACAAATCTGCATCCAGCAACATGATCTCATCCATCGGCGCAACTTCGATCGGAACCGGGTTATGATGCATGAAAATCCAGATCGGACCTGGCAAGGTTGCCAACTGACGAGAGAGCCAATCCGCTCGTTTCGCGCAGAAATGACCTGCATGCGTGTTCGGGCCCCAGGTGTCCAAAAGCACCGCGTGACCCAGGCTCAGCGGGACAGTGCGATGCACAAACCCGCCTTCCCCTTCCAGTTCAGGGAAACAGCGTAGAAAGGTCGAACGGTCATCGTGGTTGCCGATCAACAGCTCAACCGGAACCGGAATGCTTTCCATCCGTTCCTTCAGTAAGGCATAATCAGCGGCTTCGCCCCAATCGGACAGATCACCCGTGATAAACAGCGCCTCTGCATCGCTGTGGCTTTGCATCGCGTGATCCAGCGCTTTGTTCAGATTGGCCAATGGATCGCGGCCGCTGATGGTATCGCCCGGCGTTGTCAGGTGGATATCGGTGAATTGAAGCAGCTTCATAGACGGCGCCTTTTAGGTGATATTGTAAGAAGAAGTGGCCCGCGCCAGCCTATGGCGCGGGCCTTGAGTTTTAGGAACCGGAGGGCAACAGATCCTGCACTTCTTCAGTCAGGTCTTGCTGCAACTCTTCCATGTCATCATATTCGCCGGTCACGATGCCTTCGATCCCGTCATAGATGACCTGCGTCGCGGCCAAACCATTGTCGCCCGGATAGGCCTGCCATTCACGCAGCAGGGGCAGCTGACGTACAGCTGTCGCCTTGGCCGGGTTCTCGGCGTAGAAATCGGCCAGAATGATCTCATTGGCGGCCTGGTTCGGTGGCATGTAACCCGTGGTCCGGGCCACGTCGGCAGCGCCTTCACCCGACGTGATGAACTTCAGCCATTTCCAGGCGGCTTCCAGTTCTGCCGGGTCCTCAGACGTTGACACCAGCAGCGCCGAGTTTCCGCCCGCAGGCAGACCCATCGGTCCTTCTGCTGTAAAGCCCGGATATTCGTGCGTCACCAAGGTGAAATCACCCATCGCGCGCTCGACGGCGCCAACGGCGGATGTGGACCAGTACATCATGCCGATTTCTCCGGCCGAGAACGAAGCCAACGCGCCTTTCCATTCCAGGTTCTGCATTTCGCAGCCCTGAAACAGGTCTTTCATCGTGTTCAATGCTTGCAGGCCTTCGGGCTCGTCCAGAGTGAAGTCGGTGCCCATGACGGTTGGTTTGTCCTGGCTCCACATCAGGGCTTGCAGGAACCAGTTGCCGGTGATGTTCCAGCCCCAGAACATGGGGTTTTCGACACCGGCTTCTTTCAGACGGCTGCAGGCTTCGATTACTTCGGCCCAGGTTGTGGGCAGGTTGGTTTCATCATAGCCAGCCTTGGCCATGGTCTCCATGTTGTAGTAGCCAACCGGCAGCGAGATCGAGAAAGGCAGGCCGTAGACATCTTGGTTGAAAGTGCCAAGGTCCAGCATCGCCTTGTGGTAGCCGTCTTTGGCAAAATCGGCCTCTTGCGCAATGAAAGGCTCCAGCGATTTTGCAATACCTTTTTCCACCAGGATCGCCTGACGGTTCAAGCCCTGCATGGTGACGTCAGGCAGCGTGCCGGCAACGGCTTCGCGCAGGATCGTGTTAGTGCCGTCTTCATAGCTTTCATAGGTAGCCCGCATCTTAATTTCGATATTCGGGTTCTCAGCATAGAATTTTGGCAGGATTTTTTCGTAAGTAACGTCAAAGAGATGGCTATAGGGATAGGCGAACTCGACGACGATCTTGTCTTCGGCGGTGGCTGCCCCTGCAGCAAGTACCAAAGACATTGCAGTTGTGAGGGTTTTCATTACTCTCTCCAGTTGAACTGAGGGGTCTGACGGTTTGGCGATTGGCAGCCCCTGGTGGGTATCCCGATTTGGGATGTCGTGGTGGGGCGGGAATTTCCCGCCCTACTTCATTCCGGATAGTGTTATCCCTTCAATAAAGCGGCGCTGCGCCAGCAGGAAAACGACGATCAGCGGGGTTACGATAATGCAGGCCGTGGCCATCATCGGGCCGAAATTGTCGCCATCCGCATCCCCCTTGAATTCTCGTAGGCCCAGCGGTGGCGTGAACAGCTCGCGATTGCCGGTGATCACGATGCGGGGCCAGAAATAATCATTCCAATGCGCAACAACTGAAAAGATACCAAAGGCCAACAGGGCCGGGATGGCCGTGGGCAGCATGACGTTCCAGACGATGGAATATTCGCTCATCCCGTCCATCCGCGCGGCATCGATCAGATCGTCGGGGACGGTCATAAAGAACTGGCGCATCAGGAAAATCCCGAAGACCGAGATGGTCCAGGGCACGATCAGCGCCGCATAGGTGTTTGTCAGACCCACCTTGGCCAGCATGATGTACAGCGGCAAGGCGATTGCGTGCACTGGGATCAGAAGGCAGAACAGCACCAGCGCGAACACCGCCTCGCGCCCCCAGAACCGTAGCTTGGCCAAAGCATAAGCGCAGGGCAGGGCGACGATCACCTGGATCAGAAAGATCGACAGGGTCACGAAGACCCCATTGGCCAGATAACGCAGCAAAGGCGCTTTGGCGAAAGCGGTTGTGTAATTGTAGACGGTGGGATTGACCATGCAATCCGCCGCAGCATTGCCGAGCTTGACGCAGAAATCATCCCGGAACGGTTGCTGGCTACCGAAGAAACCACCCAGGTTTTGCATGATCTCATGCGGCGCTTTGAACGAGTAGCTGACCATCACGTAGAAGGGCAGCAAGACAACGATTGCACCCAGGATCAGGATGACATGTTTGATCGTTTCGGCGGTGGAAAACCGAAACCCGATCTCGGGTAATACGGTGGCGGGGGTTGAAGTTGTATCAGACATAATGGGTCCTCCGGTCCACCAGCCAGCGCTGCACCAGCGTCAAAAACATGACAAAGGCCAGGAACACCACGGTGATGGCAGCACCGATCCCCATCAGGTTTTGCTGGATCGCCTTTTCGTAGATTGCAAACATCATCACATAGACCGATTTCGACGGTCCGCCGCCTTGCGGATAGAACGCCTCGACCGTGTCAAAGACCTGAAAGGATCGGATGAATGAGATTGTGACGACAAACACGGTTGTGGGGCCCAGCATCGGCCAGGTCACCAGTCGGAAACGCTCCCACCCGGTGGGTGCGCCATCCATTTCGGCTGCATCATAAAGTGAGGGCGGGATCGAGCTGAGGCCGGCCAGATACAAAACCATGTTAAAGCCGAACCCCTGCCAAACACCGATGAACGCAACCGTCCAGATCGCATAATCCCGATCAGTCAGCCAAAGCGGGAAGGTCTTGGCGCAGCCTTGCGCGTACCAGCCCCAGGCCTCAAGCCACGTGCCGCATCCTTTTTCAAGCGTTGCATTCACAATGCCAATGGTCGGGTGCAGGGCAAATTCCCACACGATCGCCATAGCGATCAGCGCAGCCATGACCGGTAGAAAATAGATCGTCTTATAGAGGTTCCCAAAGAGGGTGAGCGAATGGATCAGGAGAGCTGCACCCAATCCCAGCAGGACCGTCAGTGGTACAACAACAAAGACGTATCGGAACGTAGCCCCGAACATCTTTTCATAGCTACGCCGGGTGAAGATTTTCTCGAAATTCTCCCATCCGACATAGTCCATGCCCGCATTGCCCAACGAGTAATTGGTAACGCTCAGCACACCCGCGATGCCGATTGGTACAATCAGGATCACGATCATCAAGATCAATGCCGGGGCGATGAACCAAAGATAAGCGCGCGAACCGGGCATCAGGCGACCTCGAGCATTGTCTGCTCAGGCAGTCGTGCACCGCTGCCGTCAAACATCATGATTTTGTCCCGGATCGCAGAAAACCGGAGGGTTTGCCCAATCTCAGCGCGCGTGTCCGGAGCGGCCCGTACCACGATCTTTTGCTCTAGCCCGTTGACACCCAGATGGATGAACAGATCAGAGCCTAAGTTTTCCCGATGGGTCACGACCCCAGAGAACGCGCCTGCGGGATCAATGCTTAGGTGTTCAGGCCGGATACCCAGTGTGACTGGACCTGCCTGGGCGTTGGTGCCCAACAAACTGACATCAAGTGCCCGCAATGCACCGGCGCCGTCGATCTCGGCAGGCATGGTGTTGATTGCGGGTGATCCGACAAAGCGGGCAACGGCTAAGGATTGTGGATTGCGGTAGATATCATCTGGTTTGCCAAGCTGCAGAATATGACCATCCATCATGACGGCCATCCGATCCGACATGGTCAGCGCCTCGGCCTGATCATGGGTGACATAGACAAAGGTTGTTTTCAGACGGCGGTGCAGATCAGACAGTTCTGCCCGCATATGAACCCGCAAGGCTGCGTCCAGATTGGACAGTGGTTCATCCATCAAAAAGGCAACCGGATTGCGCACCATGGCCCGTCCCAAAGCCGCGCGCTGACGTTGACCACCCGACAACTGGCCCGGTTTGCGATCCAACAGGTTTTGGATCTGCAAAGTTTCAGCCGTTTCATTGACCTTGGCCCGAAGCCCGCGGTAAGCCGAGCGGGCAATCAAGGGCCCCAGCACAGGCAATCGCCCGGCTGTCCCGATGTCCCGCAGTTTGAGCGGGGTCATCATGTTTTCCGCAACCGTCAAATGCGGATAGAGCGCATAAGATTGGAACACCATCGCCAGATTACGGCTGGCCGGGCGCATCCGGGTTACCTCCTGCCCGTCAATCATCACCTGGCCCGCCGTTGGAGCCTCGAGCCCCGCAAGAATGCGGAGCAAGGTGGATTTACCGCAGCCGGACGGTCCCACAAGGGTCAGGAACTCACCCTCTTCGATTTCGAGATCGACACCCTGAAGCACAGGTGTTTGCCCGAATGTTTTCTGAATACCTTGAAGGCTAATTTGACCCATAGCGCGGCTACCCCAACTGACCGCGCGCAGCTTAAGAAGTTCATGTCTCGATTCTGTGACGACATATAAGTGTTGCTTATGCAGTCTAAACTGCGCGGCGACATGAACATAAATCCGTATCAGTTCAAAGCCTTCGCCTATGTCGTGCGAGAAGGCAGCCTGACCAACGCGGCGCGCGCGCTGGGTGTGTCGCAATCCGCTGTTTCACAGCATATTGCCAAGCTTGAGGCACATGTGGGTGCACGTCTGCTGGTGCGGGCTCGCGATGGGATCGAGTTAACCGCAACAGGGCAAGAGTTCTTTGATCTCGCCGACAGGTTTGCGACGCTGCACACGATCATAGAAGAAAAGGTTCAGGGCTTTTCGGAACTGGAACGCGGCCATCTGAAGATAATCGCAAACGCTCCGCAACCAGCATTGGGTTTGATCGCCCGCTTCGCCGACACATACCCCAATGTCGATATCGACTTTGCGCTATGCGATTGGAGCAGCGCCATTGAGTTGCTACAGAAACGCAAGGTGGATTTTGGCGTCATCACCGAACCTACAATCAGCACGGAGTGGTATCTTCAACCGCTCTGCACATCTCGCTTTGTGCTATATGTAAGGGAAACGCATGACTGGTCGCGGCGCAAAGTGCTAAGCCTCACCCAGATCGTGGATGAAACGCTTTTGTTACCAGAAAGCGGATCGCTAACGCAAAGGGTCGTAACCAGGGCGTTGGACAAACTGCAACTGGCACCGCGCCGGATTGTCAAAACCACCACATTTCCGGTGATGAAAGAGGCGATCATGGCCGGATTGGGCGTTGGCATCTTTCTGGAAAACAGCGCAGGGTCCGAGGCCGGGCTGACTCAGGTCCCGATCCGAGAGTTGGAGAAGTACTACGAAACCAGTCTGGTCGTGCCACGTCATAGAATGGATTTGAAACTGGTGCGAAGTTTCTGTCAGGTTTCCGAAGATCAGCCTTGACCATTTTCAAGCCAAAACCGGTCTTCCCGGTTCAGGTGTTCGTCCATGATGGCGTCGTAAGCGGCAAGTTCCTGATCCGATAGTTGGCCATGCCATTTACCGCTGGAACCGCTGTGAAAAAACTCTGTATCTGACTTGAAGAAGCCTTTTCCCCCGCTGGGGGCATACCGTTCGGCATTCTCTTTCATATGGTCGAATGTCGCGGCCGCGATGAGCTGTTGCATCACCGAGTTTGAATGCGGCGTATTCAGAAGTTCCGAAAGCCGCGCGAACACACCTGCCAAATCTCGTTTCATATCAGAATAGTGAAACAAAGAGACATTTGGCCGACCAGACATGGCCTTTGCCGCTTTGTAGTGTTGCAGGATATGCGCAAGCGGCATGGCGTCTGTATCAAACCCTTCGGCACCACCATCCAGAAACCGGCGGAATGTGGTGCCGTCGTCATCATGTTCAGGATACCAGTGATCGAACCACGGTATGGGAATGTTCCGAATGTGATTCCGGAATGAAAAATGCGCGTCCAGCGGATGCCGGAACACGCAGATATAATGCGCGTGATCATCCAGTGGCAGGCCATCCAGCGGAGTATGGCTTTTCATACTGCGGCGGCAGGTCATTGCCTCAAGCCGTGCGGCAATCTCGGGCATTTCGCGCAGGCGAATATCGACCCAGGGCATCTTGATCGACAGCTCTGTTTCGACTTCGGGATCGCCCGAAAGCAACAAGGCCACGATGGTCTGCATCCAGGTTGTGCCGCATTTCGGGGGTGTCACAACAAACACATCATCAGGTCGAATACTGACCATATCCCAGCGCCTGTTGTCTGTCAGGGGACCAAGATAAAGCTTTCGATGCGTCAAGACTGCTACCTCCGCCTAATGACTTTGCTCAAAGAACCGATCTTGCGTCCCATACCGGTGCGATCAAATGAAGTGCACCAAATCTAGAAGCGCCGATAGGTCCCGGCAACACGTTCGTGGTTTGGACCCGCCAAGGCAACCAAACACAAGTCATGACCTAGATGTTTTTCATCAACAGCAGAACATCACCAGTATAGTAAGGCGGGCAGGGGTGCAGACGCACGGGTTCGCGCGCCACCAGCGTATATCCCAGCCTGTCATACAGTCGAACCGCGCCCGTGTTCTGGGCGTATACCTGAATGCTCATCTTGCTGAATCCTTGGATCTTCGCTTGGTCTTCGGCTGCGGCCATCAGCTGCGTCCCGATGCTCTGGTTTCGTCCTTGAGGGAAAACCGCCAGCGCGTTGATGAACCAGGTATCGACCGATAGCTTTTCAAGCGCTACAAACGGCGCAATCGGGGCAGGTAGGTCGTCTGGGTTGTCGGTTGGCGCCTCGGCAATCGCGTAGCTAAGAACCATACCTTGGGCCTGTCCCCCACGCTCCGCAACCAGCGCATTTGTATAGGAAAAGCCGCCGGTTTTGCGTTTTGCACGTTCAATACCAACTTCTAGCGGTGTTTGCCCTTCGATGCAGGAACGGGTCCACAGCCAATTAGGGATACCTTCGCCCGCAAGGTTGATCAACTTGGCGAGGTGTTCCGCATCAGAAACATCCGCTTGGCGGATAAGGGTTTGATTTTGAATATTCATCTTAGCGCTCTTTGTGAAACAATAGATTAAATCGGGCCGGCATTTGGCCCAATCGTTCTTTTTGGCGGGACTAGGTCGATGGGCTCAGGCCGTCGTCAAAGATCGGGCCAACGGGCACGCCCGAGTCCCATTCCAGATGATCCGTTTTATCAATCTGGTCAGTGCCATAGCTGGCATGATCCGGCGCCGATGTGGGATCAGGCGTGCGGTCTTCAAACACATAGGTCGCACTCAGCCCCCAAAAATCGTTGAAACCAAGCGTTGTCTGGATCAACCCACCATTGATGTCGGCGAATTCACCTGTTGCGCCAGTCACAGGCCGCAGGTTTGGCTGCCCTATATCCGCGATCTCGGTGCCTTGGGTCACGACCGTTGCGCCGTCGTCGAAGGCAAAGGTTTGGCGACTTATGATCCAGACTCCGGTGGTGGCATTGCCACCTTCGCCAACGAAATACCCGTCACATGTCCAAGTGCCCAGAACCAGATCTGGAAAGGCAGGGCTGCCATCTTCAAGAACACCAACAGTGCCTTCGGCAAGCGTGCCCGCAGGATAGATATAGCCCTGGCTGACAAAGGCATTGCCATGTGCAGGCATGCCGTTTTCGTGCAAAGGCGCGGTTGCCATATGGATAAGTGTGTGATCCTCGGCCACGTCAAAGGCCTTGGGCGCTTCGGCCTTGGCATAGGTGGCCAGCGACAGCATCAGCGCGGTCGAGGTTAGAAATGTCTTAAACATTGGTTTTCCTTTCAGAGATGTAGATTTGAGAAAGCTCAGGCCGCAGGACGCGATGGATCATGCCCCGCAATGCAACCAACATGCCGGTGGTCGGTGCCACAGCAGCCGCCCAAAACCCGAATGTTCGGAAGGTGCGCCAAGAGATCCGTGCTCAGTTGGCCCAGTTCGACCGGATCGCCATCGTCGAGAACCACTGCCGCGTCGAGCTCCGCGTGACTTTGACGAGAGGCATTGGCGCGAACACCGCCGATCCGAAGGGCCCAGTCTGCGCCCGCATCGAGCACCTCGCGAAAATGGTCCGGATGCGCGCAATTGATCATGTAGTAAAGCGGACCCTTGTTGGTGGCCGCATCCACCTCGGCAATCGCGTCTTGCAGCCTTTGTCCGGATGGCAGCCGGCCATCCGTTTCCAGCGTAAACGCGATGACGACAGGTAGATCGATTTCCTTTGCAGCCTGCGCGATCCCGATGGCCTCAGCGGCGTGGGTCAAAGTCATCGCGCTGATCATGTCGACCCCGGCCTTGCCCAAAACCTGAATCTGAGGCGCGTGGATCAGCAGCGCCTCTTGCGCCGAAATCTCGGTATCTGGCGCATAAGCATCGCCTGCTGGCCCAACTAAGCCGTTGATCAGAATGGGGCAACTCTCGGTCTCGTGCCGCGCGCGCAGGTTGGATACGAAGGAAACCGCGCGGGTATTTGTATCCATCACCTCTTTAAGCGTCTGACCCAGCGGTCCGGCCCAAGCGGTTCCTGCACGCCAGGTTGGCGCATCCAGAATGAATCCGCGCCCAGTTGATTTCGCAATATCGATGAAACGGGTGAAATATGCGGTCAGATCCGCACGACCCTGTTCTGTGTCCAACAATACGGCAGCAGAAAAACAGGGCAGGTCATAGCCTTTGTCGAAAATCAAAAAAGTCTCCAACCCTCCGTCTGAAAGGAAGAAGCGTTGCGTGTCTTTGAAAGCGTTCAGTCGCATCGAAGCAATCCTTGTCCGTTGATGCGAAAGTGGTACTCTTGAACCCGACCGGGCCGATAGTTGCCGCGTGGTTCGGTTGCAGTGGCTAATTTTTTGCTGTCATTTCAGGCAGTAACCCAAAATGTGACCGCCAGGCCAAGCTTGAAGGTCCAGTGAACTGGACTCGCAGTACAGTAGGGAGGGGCGCAATGGATCAAAAACTGGACACACGCAGCCGAATCCTCGACATTGCTGAGGCTTCGGTGCTGGAAAAGGGGTTCGAGGCGACCTCGATCGAAGAAATCGTCGCCGGTGCAGAGATCTCGCGCGGTGGGTTTTTCTATCACTTCAAGGATAAGAACGCTTTGGCGCGGGCCATGCTGGAGCGCTATATCGAAGTCGAGAACAAGCTTTATGATGATCTGTTCGCCCGCGCGCGCGAGTTGAACGACGACCCGCTGCATTGCATGCTGATTGGTCTGAAACTCTTGGCGGAGATGCTGGAAGAAATGCCATCCGGTCACCCTGGATGCGTTATTGCATCAACCGCCTATCAGGATCGACTGTTCGATGAGGGCGTGCGCGAGCTAAACCGTCAGGCCATCCTTGGCTGGCGCAAACGGTTTCGGGCAATGTTCGAAGAGATTGCCGAGATTTACGAGCCGCGTGAAACCGTCAACATGGATGCGCTTGGCGATATGGTCTCTGGCGTGGTCGAGGGAGGGCTTGTGCTGCAACGGGCCTTGCGAGAACACAACAACGCCTCGGAACAAATCATGCTGTTCAGAACTTATCTGAAGCTGCTGTTTGCTCCCAATTAGTGCAGAGGCTAGAGCGTCCAACCTTCGCTCAGCACCATTTGCTCATCCCAGAATTGCTTCGACCTTAGCCAGTGTTGCCGCGTTCACCGCAACACCCTCGGTCTGAGCGACGATACGTTTTGAACCGCGACCGTCCCCTGGCAGATGCGCTCCTTCTTGCGACCGTATCGCCTCGATCAGATTTGAGATCCCGGCATCGAACGCGCCACCTGCGGTTGCGACAGGATCAATCGCTATAAAGAACTGACCGGTTTTTGGCGGGCCGCCTGCGGTTCCTGAAAACGGTGAGGCGTTGATGCCCAGTGTGGCGCCTGTCATTGCGGCGGCGAGAAGCTCGACCATCAGCGCGACGCCAACGCCTTTGTAGCCGCCCGAAGGCGCCATGGACCCCTTGAGGCCGACTTCTGGATCGGTGGTTGGATTGCCGTCGGAATCCAGCGCCCAGCCGACCGGGATCGGCTTGCCTTCGCGTGCGTGTTTCATCACCTCACTTTTGGCGATGGTGCTGGCGCTTTGGTCGATCAATAATGCAGGCTGGCCATCTGGGCCCGGTGCCGCGATTGAGAACGGGTTGGTGCCGACAACGGGTTTTGAGCCTCCTGATGGCGCGATTGATGCCGGGGCGTTGGTAAAGCCCAAACCAACTAGACCAGCCTGAGCCAGACGAAGCGTATGATAGCCCAGAACCCCGCAGTTATAGCTGTTTCGAATGGCCAAGACCGCGACGCCCTGTTCGCGGGCAGCAGGGATCAGCGCCTCGAACCCCGTGTCGATCGCGGAATGCGCAAAGCCGGTGGCGGCGTCTACGGCCACAACACTGGGTTTCGGGCGTGACAATACGGGCTTCGCCATCCCATCGACCTTCCCACATTGCACATGTTCGCAATAGATCGGGATATAGGCCAGCCCGTGGCTGGCGACGCCATCCGCTTCGGTCGCTGCCGTGGCTTGCGCCAGCGGGCGGGCATTTGCCTCGGAGGTCCCGGCTGCCACAAGGGCGCGGAACGACAGGTCTTCGATTTCTGCGAGGGTCAGGGTGCGAGTTTCGGTCACGTGTATCTCTCTTTAGTCATTGTCGGAAAGCCCGGCACCGGCCCCCAGCAAACGGGATTCCTCGGTCGCTGGGGCATAAGTGCGGTGGGCGAAGGTAAGTAGCGTCTCCCAATCCTTTTGGGTCGGAACAGCGCGCGTATGCGGATCGCGGTGTGAAACCGGTTCTGTGCTGCGTTGAACCATAACGCGTTGTGCCGGGGCCGCAGGCATGTCGAGTGCCGATAGAGCAGCGCCATCTGTGATGGAGTGGACCCGATCAATCTCAACCGCGATCACACAATTCAGCGCTCGTGCGGCATAAGACGCAAAAGGCAATATCAAGGCAGGGGCTGCAAGATCATGAATCTCAATCGGGCCTTCGTCCAACATGTGAACACAGTCTGAAAGCAAGGGACCGACTGAAAGCGGACAGAGGGCTGCGTCGCCTGCCCAAACACCCTCGATTTGCTTAGGGCGGTGTAGATCGGGATTGAATGCGTAACCAAGACACAACAAGGTTGCGAGCGATCCGGCCCCATCCAGGCCTTTTTCACAAAGCCATCTTGTCGCCTTAGCCGCTTCCTCGGCCTGACCCCAAGAATAGCCCGCGCCACGGGTGGCGCGTTTGGCGGTCGCCTCCATCTCGTTCAGTGAAAAGCTCATGCAGGTTCCTGCGGATAAACCCATAGATCAGCGTTTTCAGCCGTCAGCTCTTCGGGATAAGGCGCGCTGGAATACATGCAGATGCGCACCCACCGATCCGAGCGCGGATCGAAATGCGTCGCGCCAAAGAAAGACAGTTTTGCCCGCAACATATCAATGGGCAACACTGTGTCGCTAATCGTATTGTCGCGGATTTCCCCATACGGTGTAGAACGCGCCAGTTGCGCGCGACGGATCGTGTGGCGGTGTTCGGGGTGGCGCAGCAAAAACTCGGCAATGGTCTGGCTGTCATCCCAATCGTTCAGCGCTGCATAAGCCGCAGCGGCATCGCGCGCTGGGGCAAGGGGTTGTTCATACGCCTCGATAGGTTCTTCGAACCGTTCACCCAGTCGGGGTTCCAGCTTTTCTTCGGACACGTACCAGGCGCGGGCACAGTGTTCCCGAGCCGTCCAATCCAGATCAAGCGCCCATCCATATGTTTCTTGGATTAGACCACAGGCTTGGCCGATGGACATTCTGCCATTGATCACAAAAGCCTCGGTCCGGCTGTCCGCCATGCAGGATGTCAACCCGTCAACAAGACCCGGATAGGGTTCGAGGATAAGCGAAGCCACAAACTCCTGCCCTTCCTCACTCAGCGCGGTTTCAGACCAACTGACGAGCCGATCCCACGGACTAACGCCACTCAGGTCATCATCGTCCAGATAGGCCGCAATCGCCTTAAGATCGGCGTTCAAATGCGCGAGTTTTTTGATCTGTATCGGATGTTCAGACTGCCACCATGAAATCGACAGCTGGCTACGACGGAACAGGTTGCGGAACTGATCTACTTCGTCCCGCGTTGCTGTAGCGACCGAGCGGACACGAGCGATCGCCTCTTCCCGTGCCATGATCCAGTTGTTGAACAGAACCGGGTGGTTGACGATGAAGGGGGCCATGCCCAACCCGGTGGAGTTCCCGATCCCCAGCCAACGCGCGATCTCGGGGTCCAGTTGCGCGGCCTGATCGCCGCCTTTGGCATTGGCCATATGCTGTACCAGATCACGCACAAAGGTACGGGTCAGAAACACGGACAGCATCTCAACCTGAAACGGTGCCTGCGCCTCGGGGCGATTGGCGATCCTTTCCCGATCAGCCGCGCCGAATTTGCCCGATCCGTAGACAGCAGTTGTACGCATCAAGTAACCGACCTGATGTATCTGCGACAAATCGGGTTGCTGCCCAGCTGCCAGGGCATCCACAACATGTTTCCACAGCCGGACAGACCGGTTGGCGCGGGACAGGGACAATTCGCTCTCGCTGACGCGTCCGGCCTCTTGCAAGGGCACGTTTCGAGACAAACGGTCGATATCGGCCTGGGTCGGGATGCCATCAAACAGGGTGAAGGTGGCGTCCCAGGCTTCGGCGATTACGCGGTCGGATCGTTGTTCCGGAGGCAGATCATGGGCAAAGGCCACCAGAGAATAGGCCCGTTCCGGCCCCTGCGCTGTATAGACAGCACGGCCAACCCCATTGGCGTCAATGTCAAAAACCGGACGTGTGAAAGACCAATTCTCCTGCGCCAGACGGCGCGTCAGCTGTCGCATGAAGCTTAATCGGCATTGATGCAGCGACCCCAGCCGCGACAGGCGCATGACCGTTGCTGGGTCTCGTCTTTCGATCTGTGTCTCGGTCTGAGTTTCCATCCCATCACCCCTGAGCGACGAAGTTTTCGGCAAAGAACCGGTACCAGTTGCCTCCCATGATCCCGGCCACTTCGTCGCTATTCAAGCCGGTTGCACGCAACCCGTCCTCGATATTGCCAAAGTCACGGTTGTCGTTGAACCAGTGTGGCATCGGGGGGAAACCTGCATTGCTTGCCGACCCTTCGCCATAGTCAATTTCTTTGGTCCAACGTCCAACGCGCATCCATTCGACCACGCTGTCGGGCTGATCCTGGCACAGGTCCGTGCCGATCCCCAAATGTTCGGCGCCGAACTTCTCAGCCGTCCGTGCGATCATTTCGCAAAAGCTTTCCAGCGTGCAGTCTGACTTATCTTTCAGGTGATGAGGATAGACCGAAAAGCCGAGCATCCCACCATTTTCTGTCACCGCACGGATCACCTCGTCACGCTTATTGCGCAAAGCGGGTGACCATTCGTGCGGATTAGCGTGAGTGATGGCGACGGGACGCTCGGACAGGTCGGCAGCCTCGATGGTCGACCGATCCGCAGAATGGCTCATGTCGACAACAAGACCTACACGATTCATCTCTTTGATCACCTGCTTGCCCATGCGGGTAATGCCGGTGTCCTCGGCTTCATAGCAACCCGTCGCGAGCAGGGATTGGTTGTTATAGGTCAGCTGCATGAACCGCGCGCCTAGATCATGCAGGATTTCCACCAGGCCGATATCATCTTCGATGGGTGAGGGGTTCTGGAACCCAAAGAAAACCGCCGTCCTGCCAGTTTCTCGCGCTATGTCGATATCGCTGGCCCAGCGGCCTTTCATGATCAGGTCCGGGTATTGTTCGAACCAGCGGTTCCATTTTTCAAAGTTCAGAACCGTTTCGCGAAAATTCTCATGATAGGCGATGGTGACATGGATCGCGTCCACGCCACCTTCGCGCAATTGCCGAAAGATCTTTTCCGACCAATTGGCGTATTGCAGCCCGTCGATCCGCATCACATCGGCTTTCCAGCGCTGATATAAGCGGTTTTGACCGTGGTGTAGAACTCGGCCGCGGCCTTGCCCTGCTCGCGGGGGCCATACGAGCTATCACCACGACCGCCAAAGGGCACGTGATAATCAGTGCCTGCGGTGGGCAGGTTCACGGTCACCACGCCAGTGCGCGCGTTGCGGCGGAAATGGGTGGCACGCGCCAGGTTCTGCGTGACGATGCCTGAAGTCAGTCCGAAATTGGTGTCGTTGACGGTGGCCAGCGCCTCATCATAGCTGCCAACCTTGATGACCGAGGTCAGCGGCGCAAACATCTCTTCCCGGTTGATGCGCATGTCATTGGTGGTGTTCAAGAACACGCCGGGCGACATGTAATAGCCGTCATGGGGCATGTCTAAACGTTGGCCGCCACAGGCCAGTTCAGCCCCTTCGGATTTGCCGAGATCCACATAAGCCAGGTTTTCCGACAATTGCTGTTCACTGACAACAGGGCCCATCTGGGTGCCGTCTTCCAGCGCATGGCCAACCTTCATCGCCTGCGCGCCAGCCACCAGTTTTTCGACAAATGCATCGTGAATGGCCGAATGCACAATCAGTCGCGACGATGCAGTGCATTTTTGGCCGGTGCCACCAAAGGCACCACCCAAAGCCAGCGAGACGGCAAGGTCGAGATCAGCGTCATCCATCACGGCCAGCGCGTTCTTGGACCCCATCTCCATCTGAACCTTGGTCAGGTTTTGGATGGCTGCCGAGGCGATTCCTTTGCCCACCGGAACCGACCCGGTGAACGAGATGGCATTGACCTTGGGGCTTTCGACCAGTCTCTGCCCAATCGACCGGCCCGAGCCCATCACAAGGCTAAACAGGCCGTTGGGAATGTCCTGACGGTTGATGATTTCGGTCAGGGCGACGGCCGAGGCCGGGGTGATGTTTGCAGGCTTCCAGACCACCGCGTTACCATAGCACAGCGCCGGGGCGATCTTCCATGACGCGGTTGCGGTCGGGAAGTTCCAGGGGCTGATCACGGCGACGACGCCAACGGCCTCGCGGCGCACATCAATTTCGATATCCGGGCGCACGGAATCGGCGTTCTCACCAATCTGGCGCAGGCATTCGGCGGCATAGTAGGTAAAGAACTGACCGGCCCGGAATACCTCGCCCTTGCCTTCGGCGAGCGGCTTTCCTTCCTCGCGGCTAAGAAGCGTGCCCAATTCTTCGGCGCGGGCCATCAGTTCATTGCCGATATTCATCAGAACGGTCTGCTTGCGCTCCAGCCCATAGGCGGCCCATTCGGCCTGCGCTAAACGCGCCTGATCCAGCGTCGCTTCCAGCTGATCAGCACTGGCCTGCGCATAATGTCCGATCACATCGGTCAGATCAGAAGGATTGCGGTTTTCGATTTCGCTTTCGCCGGCCAGCCATTCGCCGGCGATCAGGTTCAGATTGGTCACAATGGGCCCCAGGTCAAAGAAAGTTTGATGCAGAATGGACTCGTCAGGCGATATCAGTCAAACTCAAATAAGTTAACCTGACTTCAGAAAAGCTGAACTATGGCCATAAAAATTGAAATGCTGCGCTGTTTCTGTGCCGTCGCGCAAACGGGCAACCTGTCCGAGGCCGCGGACAGGCTGGGGCGCACGCAATCAGCTGTTTCGATGACCCTCAAGCAATTCGAAAGCCATCTGGGCAAAAAGCTGTTTGTCGGTGAGCGCAAGAACCACCTCTCCGCACTGGGTGAGCAGGTTTTTGAGATTTCCCAGAAACAAGTGCGTCAGTTCGACCAGACTGTACAGTCGATCGAGGCCGCGGCGGATGCGTCGCACGGGTTGATCCGCATCGCCTCGGTCCCTTCCGTTGCGGCGCTGATCTTCCCTTCGGTGCTCGAACACATGACGCAGAGGTTTCCGGGCGTGAAGGTCGAGCTGCGGGATACAGACACGCAACAGGTTCTGGACGCGCTATCGGAAGGCAAGGCCGATATTGGCATCGCATCGGGCTTCCATCCGCTCAAAGGCATCAACGCGATCCCCTTGTTTGAAGATCAATTTGGTTTGGTCTGCGCCTCGGACCATCCCTTGATGGCGCAACCTGAACTGCCGACTGTTGAGGATGTGATTGCCGCCTCATTCGTTCGCAATGCACTCTGCGATCTGATCCAGACGCCAAAGTTTGTGACTGCCATTGCCGATGCCGAGGTCACAATTCACAATACACATTCGCTGATCACGATGGTCCGAACCGGCAAGTGGGTCACCATATTGCCGCAAACCGTCGCGCGCTTCATCCCGGAAACCACAGCGTTCCGCTTGCTGTCTGACCTGCCGGACAAGCGACAGGTGTATCTGTACAAAAAAGAAAAATCGCGGTTCAAACAGCTGACTAACGAATGCAGCGCTTTCATTCTAAGCCAAAAACTGGGTTAAGACGCCAATACCGAGACCCGGCATCAGGTCGCAAAAAGACAAGTCTAGACCGCATTTCATCTAAGCCATCCTCCCTCGAATCGCGCATGTTGTTTTCAAACTGACACGAGTGAGCCATGCAATATTCCGGATTTCGGATCATTAAAGAAGCGTTGACAGGGCACAAAGGCTGGCGACCAGCCTGGCGCGATCCCGAGCCCAAAAGCGAATATGACATCATCGTCGTGGGTGGCGGCGGCCACGGGTTGGCCACAGCTTACTATCTGGCGAAGGAATTCGGCGAGGCGCGGATCGCCGTGCTGGAAAAAGGCTGGATCGGCGGCGGCAACGTTGGGCGAAATACAACCATCATCCGCTCGAATTATCTGCTGGATGGGAATGAGCCTTTCTATGAATTCTCGCTGAAACTGTGGGAAGGGTTGGAACAGGATTTCAATTTCAATGCCATGGTCAGCCAGCGCGGTATTCTGAACCTTGTGCATACCGATGCGCAGGTCGATGCGGCGCGGCGGCGGGGCAATGCGATGATCCTGAACGGCTCGGATGCCGAGTTGTTGGACACCGAAGGCGTTCGCGCAATGTACCCGTTCTTGAACTTCAACAACGCGCGGTTCCCAATCAAAGGTGGCCTGCTGCATCGGCGTGGCGGCACAGTGCGCCACGACGCGGTGGCCTGGGGCTATGCGCGCGGCGCAGATATGCGCGGCGTGGATATCATTCAGAACTGCGAGGTCACGAGCTTTCGCATTGAAAATGGCCGGGTATTGGGGGTTGAGACCTCACGCGGGTATATCGGGGCCAAGAAAGTCGGCGTGGCCGTTGCGGGCTCGTCCAGTCGGGTGATGCAGAAGGCGGGGATGCGTTTGCCCATCGAAAGCCATGTGCTGCAGGCGTTTGTGTCCGAAGGGCTGAAACCGATAATCCCGGGTGTGATCACCTATGGTGCCGGGCATTTCTACCTGAGCCAATCCGACAAGGGCGGTCTGGTCTTTGGCGGCGATATCGACATGTACAACACCTATGCACAACGCGGTAACCTTCCGGTGATCGAGCATGTCGTGGAAAGCGGCATCTCACTGATCCCGGCCCTGGGCCGGGTGCGTCTTTTGCGGGCCTGGGGCGGTGTGATGGACATGTCGATGGATGGTTCACCATTCATTGATCGCACCGGAATCGACGGGCTCTATTTCAATGGCGGCTGGTGCTATGGAGGCTTCAAGGCTACGCCAGCCTCGGGCTGGTGCTTTGCGCATTTGCTGTCGACAGACCGCCCGCATGAGGTGGCGACAGCCTATCGTCTGGATCGGTTCCGCACCGGGCACATGATTGATGAACGAGGGGCGGGCGCGCAGCCCAACCTGCATTGAGGGAGCCGACATATGATTATCGAACATCCTCTTCTCGGCCCCCGCGATGCGCAGGAATTCGTGTATCTGGGCGACGCGGCGTTGATCAACCGACCCGACTGGCAGGCCGACAACGCGGACGAAGCGTTTCATGACTATCTCTACTTGCGCGATAACCCGGCGGGTGAGCATCGGGAGCTCTGGTATCATGAACAAGGTGACCGGTCGTGGCTGGTGGTCACGCGCAACACGCTAACTCATGAAATTACCAAAGTTGAACTGGCCCGCGACGTGGCCCGGGCACAGGGGCGCGGCAGATGAGCAGACAGATCAATCGATTGAAGGGTGGTCTGGTCGACCACGGGCAGAGCCTGAGCTTCACTTTTGATGGCAAAAACTATCAGGGGCTTGCAGGCGATACGCTGGCCTCGGCCTTGCTGGCCAATGGCGTGCGCCTTATGGGCCGATCGTTCAAATACCATCGACCGCGCGGTGTCCTGACCGCCGGGTCAGAAGAACCCAACGCGTTGGTCGAACTTCGCCAAGGTGGGCGGCAGGAACCGAACACGCGTGCAACCGTGGCTGAGCTGTATGATGGGCTTGAGGCGCAGTCTCAGAACCGCTGGCCGTCACTTCAGCGCGACGTGATGGCGGTGAATGACCTGTTCAGCAACTTCCTGACGGCGGGCTTCTACTACAAAACCTTCATGTGGCCCAAGGCGTTTTGGGAAAAGCTCTACGAGCCCATCATCCGCCGCGCCGCCGGACTGGGCAGTGTGTCGGGCGAAGATGATCCGGATCCATATGACAAGGGCTTCCTTCATTGCGATCTGCTCGTGATCGGCGCAGGTCCAGCAGGTCTGTCAGCCGCCCTGACGGCAGGCCGCGCCGGGGCGCGCGTTATTCTGGCGGATGAAGATTTTGCCCTGGGTGGACGGCTGAACTCCGAGAGTTTTGCCATCAGTGACATAGCGGGGTCTGCTTGGGCGGCTCAAACCGTGGCCGAACTCATGTCAATGGACAATGTCCGCTTGTTGCCGCGCACCACGGTGATCGGGGCATTCGACCACGGCATCTACGGCGCAGTTGAACGGATCGCGGACCACAAACCGCAGCCCGGAGCGGCCGAGCCGCGTCAGATCTTCTGGCGGATCTATTCGAAACGGGCGGTTCTGTGTGCAGGTGCTACCGAGCGCCCCATCGCTTTCCCGAACAATGATCGACCAGGCATCATGATGGCGGGGGCCGTGCGCTCGTATGCCAATCGCTGGGCGGTGACGCCGCATGAACGGGTGGCGGTCTTCACCAATAACGATGACGGGCATCGCACCGCTGCGGACCTGATGGCAAAGGGCGTCAGTGTTGCCGCGGTGATCGACACGCGAGCCGATGCGCCAGCGGTCGCGGGTGCCGAGCTGTTTGCCGGGGCTCAGGTCATTGGTAGCAAAGGGCGGCTCGGCCTTGAGACCATTACGATCCAAACGCAGCAAGGCTTTACCACGGATGTTATCTGCGGTGCGCTTGCTGTTTCGGGCGGCTGGAATCCGAATGTTCATCTGACGTGCTATCAGCGTGGGCGGCCTGAGTGGAACGAGGCTCTGGCTGCGTTTGTGCCGGGTGAATCTCTTCCGGTTGGCCTGTCTGTGGCTGGTGCAGCAGCAGGCGCGCTGTCAACCCACGGCGCGCTGGAAACCGGGGCCGCCCGTGCAGTCGAGGCGCTGGCTGATCTGGGCATTCAGACCACGCCGGGCGATCTGCCGGAAGCCGAGGATGCCCCGATTAATCTGCAACCCTTTTGGTATGTGAAAGACGGCAAGGGCCGGGCCTGGATCGATCAGCAGAACGATGTGACCGTCAAGGACGTGAAACTGGCGCATCAAGAGAACTTTGTCTCGGTCGAGCATCTGAAACGCTATACGACCCTTGGGATGGCAACCGATCAGGGTAAGACCTCGAACATGGGCGGTCTGGCGGTGATGGCCGAGATGACCGGCAAGTCGATCCCTGAAACCGGCACGACCATATTCCGGCCGCCCTATACGCCGGTGGCGATGGGCACATTGGCGGGCCGTGCGGTCGGCAAACATTTCCACCCGACCCGCGAAACGCCCAGCCACAAATGGGCGGTCGAGCAGGGCGCGGTGTTCACCGAAGTCGGCGACTGGCTGCGCGCGCAGTGGTTCCCGCGCAAGGGTGAGACCCATTGGCGGCAATCAGTGGATCGCGAAGTGCTGGCGACCCGCAACTCGGTCGGCATCTGCGATGTGACCACGCTGGGCAAGATCGACGTGCAAGGTGCGGATGCGGCGGAGTTTCTGAACAAGATCTACTCGAACGGTTTCGCCAAACTGCCTGTCGGCAAGGTGCGTTATGGTCTGATGTTGCGTGAGGATGGTATCGCCTATGACGACGGCACCGCCGCGCGGTTTTCCGAGGATCATTTCGTTGTCACCACGACCACGGCAAACGCAGTTTTGGTCTATCGCCAGATGGAATTTGCGCGGCAATGTCTGTGGCCCGATCTGGATGTTCAACTGATCTCAACCACCGAGGCCTGGGCGCAATATGCTGTTGCCGGGCCAAATTCGCGCAAGCTGCTGCAAAAATTGGTTGATGCCGAGTTCGACATCTCAAACGACGCCTTCCCGTTCATGGCCTGCAGCGAAATCACGGTCTGCGGCGGCTGCCGCGCGCGGCTGTTCCGTATCTCGTTCAGCGGTGAGCTGGCCTATGAGATCGCTGTGTCGACCCGCTATGGCGACGCGCTGATCCGAGCGCTTATGGAGGCGGGTGAAGAGTTCGGTGTGACCCCCTATGGCACCGAAGCTTTGGGCGTCATGCGGATCGAAAAAGGTCATGCGACAGGCAATGAGATCAATGGCACGACAACTGCGCTGAACCTCGGCCTTGGGCGAATGGTCAGCAAAAAGAAAGACTGTATCGGCAATACACTCAGCGAACGCGGCGGGTTGAATGAACCGGACGCGTTGCGATTGGTGGGTCTGAAGCCAGTCAATGCCACGCAACCAGTCACTGCGGGTGGGCATCTGATGAATAAGGATGGGCCGGTCGATGCAGCTCATGATCAGGGCTATGTCACCTCGGCGGCGTATTCGCCAAACCTGGGTTCCTCGATCGGGCTTGGTTTCCTGAAAAACGGAGCTGACCGGATAGGAGAAGTCATCCGTCTGGTTAATCCTCTGGAAGGGTCCGAGACTGAGGTTGAGGTCGTCAGCGCCCATTTTGTCGATCCGGAAGGGGAGCGTCTTCGTGCATAAACTGAAAGCCATCACCGCACTGGGTGCGCGTGAACCAAAGGTGTCGACCATTGGCGATATCACCCTGAGCGAGGTTGCCGACCGCGCTTTGGCTTCCGTGTCAATGCGATTGGGTCAGGATGCCAAATTCGCCAAACGGGCAAAAGACACGCTGGGGATCGAACTCCCTGACCCAGGGGGCGCAGAGGCTGGGTCACAGTACTCCGCCTTCTGGATTGGTCCTGGCTGTTGGATGATCGACGCGAGCTATGCTTCAAATCAGGCCATTGCCGCAGACCTCAAGTCTGCCTTGCAGGACACGGCCTCGGTGGTTGAACAAACCGATGGCTGGTGCCGGTTTGATGTAGCAGGCGCCTCTGTCTGCGATCTGTACGAGCGGCTGTGCAACGTAGATATTCGCGCTATGCAGGCCCAGAAAGCGACCCGTTGCGCCATTCATCACATTGGCTGCTACCTGTGGTGCATCGAAGCCGGAACACGCTTCGCAGTTTTGGGGCCAAGGTCCTCGGCGGGTTCGCTCTATCATGCGTTGGAAGAGGCGGCGCAGTCGATCGGGGGGCGCTAAACCGCATTCAGTGCAGGAAGCTGTCGCGCGTATGCCGGAACTGATTACGCGCCTGACGATCCTGGCGGGGTGAGGCGCCAAATTGCTCGGCATATTGCCGCGACATCGAGGTCGGGTTGGTATAGCCAACCGCCTGCGCGATGGATGTGAGCGAATCCTGCGTATAGATCACCAGTTGCCGTGCCGCGCGCAGGCGCAGCTGCCGATAGTATTCACCAGGGCTTTGGCCCACCGCTTGGCGAAAGCTGCGCTCAAGATGGCGGGCCGATACGCCAACCTGCTGCGCGATTTCGCGCGTTGTCAGCGGAAACTCAAGGTTCTCGGAAAACAGTCGAACCGCATGTGAGACCACGGTTGGTAGATGATCAGCGGTTTCATCGGTCTGAAAGGTCGGGGTTTTCTGGCGGATATTCGGGCTGCGGATCGCGGGATGCTGGAACCAGCACGCAACCTCGGTCATGATTGCATCACCCAAGGTTGTTTCGATCATATGCAACGTGAGATCAAAGGCCGCTGCCGCGCCCGAGGCCGTAAAGCTGCGCTGGTTCACGGCAATCACATCATCGCTAACCTCGATCTGAGGAAAAGCGTGCTCGAACGCGGTACGATATAGCCAATGGACAGAACAGGTTTGCCCGTCTAGGACACCGGACTTGGCGAGTGGAAAGACTCCTCCGCTGATTGCGCATAGCCTGGTACCGTGGCGCGACAGGTAGCGCAGCTTGGCGGACACGTCATTTGGCGCATTAAACTGTCCGTCGGGTTCGGACAAGACAACAAGAAAATCAACGCTTTCTATAGCGTTCAACGCGCCGCCAGCTTGAAACTGAATGCCTGCACTACAATCAACCGACGCGCCATCCTCGGAATACAGTGTCCAAACAAACAGTTTTCTCTGTGCGATTTCATTGGCCGCGCGCAACGGTTCGATCACTGATGACAGACAGGCCATCGGAAAGCTGGGCAGCAGAAGAAAGCCGACGGAAATCTCTTCGCGCCCTTCCAGGCCCAGGTCTTTCAGGGGTGGCGCTGTTTGGGGCATGTGAGCCTCCGTTACTCGTAGTCTGGGCCTAAACGTCACAAGACTGTGTCGGCTTTATACCTAGATGCAAAAAATATTCCCCTCAAGACCATCTACCCAAGGTAGACCACTATGTGACATGGTTGGGCGTGGCTAACAAATAACATCAATGGAGCGGAAATAACTTTGGCTAAGATAAGCGAAGACAACGCGACCCTTTCGCAGAATCCGCACCGGCTGCGCGACAGCGGTGAGAAGAACCTCGAAACCGCGATTGGCCGCGAAATCAAAGCGCTTCGATTGCAACAGGGAACTACGATATCCGAGTTATCTGCCCTGACAGGCTTGTCGATCAGTATGCTGTCGAAGATTGAAAACGGGGCAACGTCGCCTTCTCTGACCACATTGCAAGCACTGGCAGATGCGCTGAGTGCCCCGATTACCTCGTTCTTTCGCCGCTATGAGGAAACCAGAAACGCCGTACACACTAAAGCAGGCGAGGGGGCCGAGACCGAGCGCGCCGGAACGCGGGCTGGGCATCAGTATAACCTGCTGGGCCATCTGGGCGCCAATTCCAGCGGTGTCGTGGTTGAACCCTATCTGATCACGCTGACCGAGGAATCAGACCGCTTCCCAACCTTTCAGCATGACGGGATCGAGATGCTGTACATGCTGGAAGGAGAGGTCGACTATCGCCATGGCGATGAAATCTACCCACTCAAACCCGGCGATACGTTGTTCTTTGATGCCGATGCACCTCATGGGCCGGAGGTTCTGGTGAAACTACCCGCGAAATATCTGTCGATCATCTCATACCCTCAAACCGGCTAAATCCGGTCTTCAATTTTCGGCGATTGCGTTAAAGCGTCTGAGATTTTAGCAGTCCAGTTTTTCCTATCAGGAAAATTAGTTTCTCAATGTTGCTTTTGACGAGGCGCACTGCTAGCGTCCGTTCGACAGAATTTCAGGGGATCAAGCGGATGTGCGGAATTGTCGGTCTGTTTCTCAAGGACAAAACGCTGGAACCTGAGCTGGGGGCAATGCTGACGGATATGCTGGTCACAATGACCGACCGCGGCCCGGACAGCGCCGGTATCGCAATATACGGAGCCGAGGCCAATGGGCGCGCAAAGCTGACGGTTCAGTCGGATGTACCTAATCAGGATTTCCCAACCCTGGCCGACGAACTTGGCACCGCAATCGGCGCCGACATCTCGTTACGGGCGAATGACACTCATGCGGTTCTGGACCTGGATAGCGCTAAGGTCGAGCGGGCCCGTCATGCGGTGCGCGCGCTGCGCCCGGGCCTGCGCGTCATGTCGGATGGCGAAGCGATTGAGATCTATAAAGAGGTTGGGTTGCCTCAGGATGTCGCGGATCGCTTCGGGCTTGCAACAATGGGCGGCAGCCACGGTATCGGGCATACGCGTATGGCCACCGAATCCGCCGTCACCACGGAAGGGGCCCATCCGTTCAACACGGGCGCAGATCAGTGCCTTGTTCATAACGGCTCACTGTCCAACCACAACGCGTTACGCCGAAAGCTGAAGCGTGAAGGCGTGCGGGTCGAATCGATGAACGATACCGAGGTTGGCGCGGCCTATTTGACTTGGCGCATGCAAAACGGGGCGACCCTGGGGGAGGCGCTGGAAAGCAGTCTGGACGACCTCGATGGGTTCTTCACCTTTGTTGTTGGAACCAAGGACGGGTTTGGTGTCGTCCGCGATCCGATCGCGTGCAAACCTGCAGTGATGGCCGAGACCGATCAATACGTGGCCTTTGGCAGCGAATATCGTGCGCTGGTAAACTTGCCGGGCATCCAAGCCGCCAAGGTCTGGGAACCCGAACCCGCAACCGTCTATTTCTGGAGCCACTAGCATGCAGGTCTATGATGTCGAAGAAAGCGGTCTGCGCGGCTTGAACGCGGCCTTGCAGGCACAAAGCACTGAGACCAACCAGACCAGCTGGGAGGTGCAGAACCCCAAGGGTAGCCACGCCATTGCGGTGGGTCTGGATGCGCCGATTGAGGTGACGGTCAAAGGGTCCACTGGATATTACTGTGCGGGCATGAACCAGCAGGCAACCATCAAGGTCGAGGGCTCTGCGGGTCCGGGCGTGGCCGAGAACATGATGTCGGGCACGGTGATCATCGAAGGGGATGCCAGCCAATATGCAGGCGCGACCGGGCATGGCGGGCTGCTGGTGATCAAGGGCAACGCGAGCTCACGCTGCGGGATTTCGATGAAGGGGATCGATATCGTGGTGCATGGCAATATCGGCCATATGTCGGCTTTCATGGCGCAGGCGGGGAACCTGGTGGTTTGCGGGAATGCAGGCGATGCGCTTGGTGATTCACTCTATGAGGCACAGCTGTTCGTGCGTGGCTCGGTCAAAAGTCTGGGCGCAGACTGCATCGAGAAAGAGATGCGGCCCGAGCATCTGGAGCTTTTGCGGGACCTGCTAAGCCGGGCTGACAGCGACGCCAGACCGGAAGAGTTCAAGCGCTATGGCTCGGGCCGCAAGCTCTATAACTTTGACATCGACAACGCTTACTAAGGAGATCGGAATGAAAGACTCGGATCAAAACATCCCGCGTACCATGCCGATCCAGTCGGCGACATTCTCCAATGAGGTCAATGCCGAAATCCGACGCGCGGCAGCCACCGGTATCTATGACATTCGCGGCGGTGGAGCCAAACGCAAGGTGCCGCATTTCGACGATTTGCTGTTTCTGGGCGCATCGGTCAGCCGTTACCCGTTGGAAGGCTATCGCGAACACTGCGATACCTCGGTCACCTTGGGCACGCGCTTTGCCAAGACCCCCATTCAACTGGACATTCCCGTCACCATTGCGGGTATGAGCTTTGGGGCGCTGTCCGGCCCCGCGAAAGAAGCCTTGGGCCGTGGCGCGTCGATGGCAGGCACGTCCACCACGACCGGCGACGGGGGTATGACTCCCGAAGAACGCGGTCATTCCTCGAAACTGGTCTATCAGTATCTGCCCTCGCGCTACGGCATGAATCCCAACGACCTGCGTAAGGCGGATGCGATTGAAATCGTTGTGGGGCAGGGTGCAAAGCCCGGCGGCGGCGGCATGCTATTGGGTCAGAAGATCAGCGACCGCGTCGCCGAGATGCGCACACTGCCCAAGGGGATCGACCAGCGCTCAGCCTGTCGTCACCCGGACTGGACCGGGCCGGATGATCTTGAGATCAAAATCCTTGAACTGCGCGAAATCACCAACTGGCAGGTGCCGATCTACGTCAAGGTCGGCGCGACACGTCCCTACTATGACACCGCACTGGCGGTGAAGGCTGGGGCCGATGTGGTTGTGATGGACGGGATGCAGGGCGGTACCGCTGCCACGCAGGACGTGTTCATCGAACATGTCGGCATCCCGACGCTGGCCTGTATCCGCCCCGCCGTTCAGGCGCTGCAGGATCTGGGCGTGCATCGTGAGGTCCAGCTGGTGATCTCGGGCGGTATTCGCTCGGGTGCAGATGTGGCCAAGGCGATGGCTCTGGGCGCTGATGCGGTGGCCATTGGCACAGCGGCCCTGATCGCTTTGGGCGACAACGATCCCAAATGGGAGGCCGAGTATCAGAAGCTCGGCACTACCACCGGGGCCTATGATGACTGGCATGAAGGGCAGGACCCGGCGGGCATCACCACGCAGGACCCGGACCTCGCCGCGCGGCTGGACCCCGTCGAGGCTGGGCGACGGCTGCGCAATTATCTGAACGTCATGACCCTTGAGGCGCAGACCATTGCCCGCGCCTGTGGCCATAACAGCCTGCATAATCTGGAGCCCGAGGACCTCTGCGCCCTGACGATGGAGGCAGCGGCCATGGCAAAGGTGCCGCTGGCGGGCACCGACTGGTACCCCGGAAAGGCCGGGTTCTGATTGAACAAACACCAAGGCGCGGCCCCAACGGGCGGCGCCTTTCTTCTTTTGATCCAACAGGGAAAGGAAAGCCGACCATGACGACAGATCTGGCTGCTTTCGCCGCAGAAAAAGGCGTCAAATACTTCATGATTTCATTCACCGATCTGTTCGGTGGGCAGCGGGCCAAACTGGTTCCGGCACAGGCCATTGCCGACATGCAGGAGGAAGGCGCAGGTTTTGCCGGCTTTGCCACTTATCTCGACATGACCCCGGCGCATCCCGACATGCTGGCCGTGCCCGACCCGTCCTCGGTGATCCAGCTGCCTTGGAAGCCCGAGGTTGCCTGGGTTGCAGGCAATTGCGTGATGGAGGGTGAGGACGTGGCCCAAGCCCCGCGCAACGTGCTGCGCCGCTTGATCAATGAGGCCGCCGCCGAAGGTATGCATGTCAAAACCGGCATCGAGGCCGAGTTCTTCCTGCTGACCCCCGATGGCGAACAAATCAGTGACCCGTTCGATACGGCCGAAAAACCCTGTTACGATCAGCAAGCTGTCATGCGCCGCTATGACGTGGTGCGCGAGATCTGCGACTACATGCTCGACCTCGGTTGGGGCCCGTACCAGAACGACCACGAGGACGCCAATGGCCAGTTCGAGATGAACTGGGAATTCGACGATGTCCTGCGCACCGCTGACAAGCATTCCTTCTTCAAGTTCATGACCAAATCGGTGGCTGAAAAGCACGGCTTCCGCGCCACTTTCATGCCCAAGCCTATCGAAGGGCTGACCGGTAATGGCTGCCATGCTCATATCTCGGTCTGGGACGCGCCGGGGGCAGGTTCGAAAACCAACGTGTTTGCGGGTGAGGGCGACGGTCCGACGGGAGAGGTTGGCCTCAGCGAGAAAGGCAAGCACTTCCTCGGCGGTATCATGAAGCACGCCAGCGCTCTGGCGGCGATCACCAACCCGACGGTGAATTCGTACAAACGCATCAACGCACCGCGTACCATGTCGGGTGCGACCTGGGCCCCCAATACCGTGACCTGGACAGGCAACAACCGCACCCACATGGTCCGAGTGCCCGGCCCGGGCCGGTTCGAACTGCGCCTGGCCGACGGGGCCACGAACCCCTATCTGCTGCAGGCGGTTATCATCGCCGCGGGTCTGTCCGGCATCCGCTCCAAAGCCGATCCGGGACCGCGCTATGACATCGACATGTATGCCGAAGGTCACACAGTCGAGAACGCACCAAGATTGCCACTGAACATGCTGGATGCTCTGCGCGAGTATGACAGGGACGCCGATTTGAAAACCGCGATGGGCGAAGAGTTTTCTGCAGCATACCTGAAGATGAAACATCAGGAATGGACCTCATTCGTCAGCCATTTCTCTCGCTGGGAGAAAGAGCATACGCTGGATATCTGACCAGAAGCGTGCCGCACCAATCATCCAAACCAATGGCTGTGGATCATGGACCTGACGCGAAAAGCCGTTCCGCGATTCTCGTGGTGTCATCCAGATGCCGCTCGACCGCCTTGCGGGCGGCGGCAGGATTGCCCGAGATGATGGCCTCGCAAATCTGTTCCATATGCGCGATACCGGGCTGATCTCGGTCTTTAGACGACAGGGTCATCATGCGTAGGCGGCTGATCCGCCCATTCAGGCGCTGGACGATATCCCAGGCGATATGATGCCCCGCGCCGTCAAAAATCTCGGAATAAAAATCCGCCGTGGCGCGAAACACGGCGCCAGAGGTTTTGCCCTTGAACCCGCGTCTAAGGCGGTCCAGAGCATGCCTTAGTGCCTTTTCACGATCCGGGGTCATGTTGCGTGCGCAGTTCTCGGCGGCTGCGGTTTCCAGCATGCGGCGGATATCATAGATTTGGCGCGCATCCTCCCAGGTCATGATCGCGACGATCGGTCCGCGTCCCGGCAGAATCTCTACCAGACCTTCCGCTTCGAGATATCGGATGGTCTCGCGAACCACCGTCCGGCTGACGCCCAATTGGTCACAAAGCGGACGTTCCACCAGCCGCTCGCCGGGCTCGAACGCACCTTCGATGATCGCCTCGCGCATCCTCTCCTGCACCATGTCGCGCAAGGTAGCCGGAGGGTGATCTATCTTCGTCAGTTTCGATGCTGCCATAGCCAAAGCAGTAGCGGTTTGGTGATTTCTGCACAAGGTATGATTGACAGTTTGTATGATGGTATACCATCTTCTTCTGTATCGAATCGCAAGGACCTGCCAAATGCCCGCCGAAATCCGCAAAACCCTGCTGCATGTTGAGAACACCCTGATCGAAGGGGGGAAGGTGGCGGAAACACCGCTTAAGATGATTGCTGCCGTTGCAGTCATCAGAAACCCCTGGGCCGGGCGCGGTTTTGTTGACGACCTAAAGCCCGAAATCCACGATTGCGCGCCGGGTCTAGGCAAGATGCTGACCGACATGGTGCTGGAGGCTGCTGGCGGTGGCGACAAAGTCGAAGGCTATGGCAAAGCCGCCATCGTTGGTGTGAATGGCGAGGTCGAGCACGGCTCGGCCCTGATCCACACGCTGCGGTTTGGCAATTTCTACCGCGAGGCCGTAGGCGCGAAATCCTATCTGGCGTTCACCAACACACGCGGTCCGGCCAATGCGGCGATGCAAATCCCGCTGATGGACAAGAACGATGGCGGGCGGCGTAGTCACTATCTGACCATTCAACTGCAGGTGGCGGATGCCCCCGCACCTGATGAGATCATGATCGCATTAGGGGCCTCCATCGGGGGCCGTCCGCATCACCGCATTGGCGACCGGTATCAGGATCTGAAGGAACTGGGTCATGACGTCGACAACCCTGCAGCTGTCTGAACCCTTCGGGCAGGTCTCATACCGCGAGGCGGGACAGACCCATGCGCGGGTTCGCGCACCCGTCGTGCTGATCCACGGGGTTGGCATGCAGTCGGCGGCCTGGACCCCGCAGATCCAAGCGCTGTCGAAGACGCACCATGTGGTCGCTCTGGATATGCCGGGACACGGGGGCAGCGACCCGATCCCCGCAGGCTCGGAGCTTCCGGTCTTTGTTGGTTGGCTGCGCGCCGTTGTCGATGCGCTTGAGCTAAAGCAGGTGAACCTGACCGGTCACTCGATGGGTGCCCTGATTGCAGGCGGTTTTGCAGTTTGCCACCCCGATCGCGTTGCGCGCGTTGCACTGCTGAACGGCGTATTCTGTCGCGACACAGCGGCCAGTGATTCAGTCGTCGCACGGGCTGAACAGATCAGGGCTGGATCGTTCGATCTGGAAACACCCTTGCAACGCTGGTTTGGGGATACCCCCATGGAAAAACAGGCCCGAAAGGATGTGGCAGGGTGGCTGTCGGAGGTGGATATCGCCGGCTACGCAACAGCCTACGATGCGTTTGCCCGTGGCGATGCGCTTTATGCGGAACGGTTTGACAAGATCACATGCCCTCTGCTGGCTTTGACCGGTGAGAGCGACCCGAACTCCACCCCCGCAATGTCGCATGCGATGGCCAGTGCGGCCCCCAATGGCCGCGCCGTGATCATCAAAAACCACAGGCATATGGTAAACCTCACGGCACCGGATGAGGTCAACGCAGCCCTGACCGACTGGTTGCATATGCCAACTGAACAGGACGTGCTGACATGATTGAATTTAACCCAAGCACACTCGATGACCCGCGCGCGCTACGCAACGCCTTTGGCAGTTTCATGACAGGGGTGACTGTTGTCACCACCCATGACGATGCTGGGGAACCGTTGGGCTATACCGCGAATTCTTTCACTTCAGTCTCGCTGGATCCGCCCTTGGTTCTGGTCTGTCTGGCCAATACCTCCAGCAACTACGAAAGCTTCGCCGCAACGAAGCAATTTGCCATCAACATCCTGTCCGAGGCACAAATCGAAGTGTCCAACACCTTTGCCCGCCCTGTCGAGGATCGGTTTGCAACCGTTGACTGGCAACCGGGCCCCCATGGCTCACCCATTTTGGACAGCGTCTCTGCCTGGTTTGACTGCGAGATGCACAAGACCATTGATGCTGGGGATCACCTGATCCTGATCGGTCAGGTCAAAGCATTTGATCAGGATATCGCGCCGGGTCTGGGATATGCGCGCGGCGCCTATGTCACACCAGCGGCCGAGGCGCGGGCACTCAGCAAACGGTCTGACATGGTGGTTTCCGCCTTGATCGAGAGGGATGGCAAAATCCTGTTGCAGGATGATGGCAACGGTCACCTGACCATTCCCAAAACCGATGATGTGGCGGGCGGTGCAAATGCTGCACTCGCGCAGCTGATCCGGGAAAGCGGCATCCACGCCGAGCCCGGGTTCATTTACTCGGTTTTTCAGGATGAAGCGCGCAAACAGCAACATATCTCGTTCTTGTGTCAGGCAGACAGCGGCGACCCGGCAAACGGTGTGTTCACCGAGATCACAGCCTCGACGCTGATGGATGTCTCTGATCCGGCACTCTGTACAATGCTGGAGCGGTTTGCAGCGGAAAGCCAGCTCGGGAACTTTGGGGTGTATTACGGCAATGAGGTCAGCGGTGAGGTCAAGCCGCTGTCCGGCAGGAGGTAAAGGCGCATGAAATTCTCGCTCTTTGCGCATATGGAACGGATCTCGGAAGATCAGGACCAGAAGCAGCTTTACGATGAGTTCATCCAGCTGTGTAAAATCGCCGACGACGGTGGCATGCACGCAGTCTGGACCGGTGAACATCACGGGATGAATTTCACCATAGCGCCGAATCCGTTCCTGAATCTGGTCGATATGGCGCGTCACACCAAAAACCTGCGTCTGGGTACCGGCACGATCATCGCCCCGTTCTGGCATCCGATCCGACTGGCGGGTGAGGCGGCAATGACCGACATCATCACGGATGGCCGTCTGGATCTGGGTATCGCGCGGGGCGCTTACAGCTTTGAATATGAACGGCTGATGCCCGGTATGGATGCCTGGGAAGCCGGGCAGCGGATGCGCGAGTTGATCCCTGCCGTTCAGAACCTTTGGCAAGGGGATTACGCACATAAAGGCGAGTTTTTTGAATTCCCCAAAACAACCTCAGCCCCGCAGCCGGTGCAACAGGATGGACCCCCGATCTGGGTTGCGGCACGCGATCCGAACAGCCACGAGTTCGCAGTGTCAAATGGCTGCAATGTGCAGGTGACCCCGCTGTGGAACGGCGATGAAGAGGTCACAAGCCTGATGTCCAAATTCAACGACGCCTGCGCCAAATTCCCCGACATTCCGCGCCCGCGCATCATGTTGCTGATGCACACCTATGTGGCCAGCGACGAGGCGGATGTGAAACAGGCGGCGGTCGAGCTGAACCGGTTTTACAACTACTTCGGTGCATGGTTCATGAACAAACGTGAGATCACGCAAGGTCTGATCGATCCGCTGAGCGAGGAAGAGATCGAGGCGCATCCGTTTTATTCCCCTGAAAACATCGAACGCGATCTGGTCATCGGCACGGTTGACAGCGTGATCGACCGTCTGCGCAATTACCAGGCGTTGGGGTATGACGAATATTCGTTCTGGATCGATTCCAGCATGCCGTTCGAGCGTAAGAAAGCCTCGCTTGAGCGGTTTATCAAAGACGTCATGCCGGCGTTTCAATAAAGAGGTGCCGAAAGATGCAGCGGTTTCAACAGTATATTGACGGCGCGTTCTCGGACGGTGCGGCGCAGTTTGACAGTCTGGACCCGGCAACCGGCGCGGTTTGGGCAAAAATGCCCGAGGCCAGTGCGGAAGATGTCAATCAGGCTGTCGAAGCCGCAGATCGTGCGTTTTGCGCGTCTGAATGGGCGGGGATAACAGCCACTGCTCGGGGTAAATTGCTGTATCGGCTGGCTGATCTGATCGCGGAAAACGCCCCGCGTCTGGCTGAACTGGAGACCCGCGATACCGGCAAGATCATCCGCGAAACCTCGGCCCAGATTGCCTATGTCGCCGACTACTATCGCTATTATGCCGGACTGGCCGACAAGATCGAAGGGGCGCATCTGCCCATCGACAAACCGGATATGGAGGTCTGGCTGCGCCGCGAACCCATCGGCGTGGTGGCGGCGGTGGTGCCGTGGAACTCGCAACTGTTCCTGTCGGCGGTCAAGATCGGCCCTGCCTTGGTGGCAGGCTGCACCGTTGTTCTGAAAGCCTCGGAAGAGGGGCCAGCCCCGATGCTGGAATTTGCCCGCATCTTCGATCAGGCGGGCTTTCCGAAAGGCGTGCTGAACGTCATCACCGGCGGGCCGGTCGTGGGGGCCACCCTGACCAGCCACCTGAAAGTGGCGCATGTGGCCTTTACCGGCGGGCCAGAGACTGCGCGCCATATCGTGCGAAATTCGGCTGAAAACCTGGCCTCGACCTCTCTGGAGCTGGGTGGAAAATCACCGTTCATCGTTTTCGAGGATGCCGAAATCGAAAGCGCCGTAAACGCGCAGGTTTCGGGGATTTTCGCGGCAACAGGGCAGAGCTGTGTGGCGGGTTCTCGCCTTGTTGTGCAGGCCTCGATCAAGGACGAATTCCTGTCGCGGCTCAAGGCCAAAGCCGATGCGGTCGTGATCGGCACGCCCGATGACATGAGCACAGAGGTTGGCCCGCTTTGCACCTTGCGCCAGCGCGATCACGCGGTCGACCTGATCCAGCGCTCAATCGCACAGGGGGCCAGGCTGATCACTGGTGGGCACCCGATTGACCGGGATGGGTTCTATTTTCCACCCACTATTCTGGATTGTTCGGACGTGCCGGACGCCGATAGCCTGACAAACGAATTCTTCGGCCCGGTCTTGTCGGTTGTTTCGTTCGAGACCGAGGCCGAAGCCATCAACATTGCCAACGATACACAGTTCGGCCTGGCCTCGGGCCTGTTCACGCAGAACCTGACACGTGCGCATCGCATGATCCGCGCCATTCGTTCGGGCATCGTCTGGGTCAATACCTATCGTGCCGTCAGCCCCATCGCCCCGTTCGGAGGCCACGGCCTGTCCGGTCATGGGCGCGAGGGCGGCCTGCAAGCGGCGCTGGATTATACCAAGATCAAATCCGTCTGGCTGCGCACCAGCGACGACCCGATCCCGGACCCGTTTGTCATGCGCTGATGGCGAATGCGCCCGAATGCCTCTGTCACTTTCAGGCAGATTTCTGATCGAATGTGATCAGGAAACAGGCCCCTTCCTGGCTTGGACCCACGCTCAACTCTGCCTCAACCGCCTCGGCGGTCGCTTTGACGATATTCAGGCCCATGCCGGTGCCGCCACTGTTCCGGCGCGTTGTGAAAAAGGGTTGCAGCACCTTCTCGACATTCCCCTCGCTGATCCCCGGACCATCATCCTCGATTCTAAGACCCGCCTGATTGATACTCAGGCGCACACGGCCTGCGCCATGTTGATGCGCGTTCTGCAACAGGTGGGTCAGCATGATCGACAGGGTGCTTTTATCGACCGGCAGAGGCTGGATGTTGTTTTCAATCTCCAGCGTCAGTTGCGGAAAGGCCTGCCTCAACTCGGCGGCGATATCTTCCAGACAACAGGTTCCGGTCAGGGCGCTCTGATCGGCCAGGCTGAAGGCGCGCATGTTTGACAGCAAATCCTCCATCCGCGTGCTGCTTTTGTCCACAGCATCCAAGAGCCTGTGCTTTTGGGATTTGGGCAAACCGTCGTCGCGCAACAGCTCAGCCGCGCCTTTCAGCGCAGTCAGCGGCGATTTCAGCTCATGGGTCACATGGGCCGTATAGGTTTTCAGCGCATCCTGTTTACTTTGCAGACGCTCAGTCAGAGACTGAAAGCTGCGGCTCAGATCCTCAAGCTCACGCGTGCCCAGTTGATCGGGCGGCTCCCACGGTTGGCCTCCGTACCCGGCGGATTGGCTGCGCTGAATCAACAGCCGAATGGGCTGCGTGATGAAGCGCCAGAAAACATAGCCGATCAGCGCGGTCGACAGCGCGACAAAGGCCGCCGCCTTGATCAGATTGAACCGCTCACCATAGAGGAAACGGAAAATATGGTTCGGTGTCCGGCTGAGATAGACAGCACCAATCAGCGTTTCGCCGTTGAATACCGGCATGGCAACAAACACCCGCACACGCGCGCCGCGGCTCAGAGTATAAAGGGCAGGGGGCCGGTCCTCGCGCAGTCGTGTCCGCGCGACCGAGGCCGTTTCGCCAGACAGGGCAAGCTGCACCTCAGCCACATGGCCCAGTCCCTTGTCGATCTCGGCGGTACCGGCAAAAACATTGCCATCGGTGTCCAGAAACCGATACCCGACCAGCGTGCGCGCCTGTGCCGCGTCAGAGATACGGGTCAGTGGCGCAGCGATCGCCTGATATACCCGTCCGGATGACGCAGAAACCTGCGTCGCATCCGGGCGCGGCGGCAGGATCGTCTCTCGATTGACCGACAGCGACGGGAAGACCGGGTCATAGCTTGCGCCTGGCCCCGTGTCGGACGTTTGCGACCCTGTTTGCTCGGCATAAAGCTCGGCAAAGGTGGCAGACATCACCGCCGCTTGGGACAGCAGGCTTTCCTCGGTTTGTTGTACCAGCTGACTGTCGTAGAACCGGAACAGGATCAACCCGGCAAACGGTAAACACAGGACTATTGCCAGCACCAGCAGAACCACGGTCCAAAGGCGGGGGCGCCATCTGCGCGCTAACCGGAGGTGCATGAACCCATCCTGAGGCCGACACCATGCACCGTCACGATCCCCTCGGCGCATCCGACAGCAGTCAACTTGGCCCGGATGTTGCGGATATGACTGTCGATGGTCCGATCCGAGACGTGAATGTTATAGCCATAAAGCGCGTCCACCAATTGCGCGCGCGACAGAACATGATCGGGACGGGCCATCAACGTCGCCAGCAATCTGAATTCCGACCCGGTCAACGCCACGTCAGTCGCGCCAAACCGACAGAGATGCCGGTCAGGATCAAGCGCCAGATCACCGTGCACCAGCCCCTGTTCCGTCGGCGGGCTGGACGATCCAGTGCGCTTCAGGATGGCCCGGATGCGCGCCACAAGCTCCCGCGGCGAGAATGGTTTGGTCAGATAGTCATCAGCACCAATTTCCAGGCCGACAATCCGGTCAACCTCATCATCACGCGCCGTCAGGAACAGGATCGGCACATCCGAGGTTTTGCGGATTTCGCGACACACTTCTAACCCGTCTTTCTCAGGCAGACCAATGTCCAGAACGATCAGGTCAGGGTTTTCTGTTTGGCTGCTTTGAAGCGCTGTGACGCCATCAGTGGCAAACAGGGTCTCATAACCGGCTTTTTCAACCGCGATCCCGGTCACGTCCAGGATATTGGGGTCGTCATCGACGACAAGAATGCGAGAGGGCATCAAACGCGGTCCTTTAGATGTGTTGCTGATAATAGGCTTGGATTCGCCATCTCCGAAAGCCCCATTCGCGCCATGTGTCGATACGGTTTCGGTTTAGGGCGTAGCGCATAGATCTGCCACACAGCTGTTGGTTGGTCTCAAGCTCGTAGGCGTGGATGACGGGGTAAGCGTCAGTGCCCAGGTTGCAAATGTAGTAACCATCGCGTGAAGCAACATCTCCGTGACGCAGGTTGTAGTTGGCAATGATTTCAGCAAAATTTACAAAGCAACAGGCATATAATGTGACCAGCGTCGCCACAAAGCACCGCCGCAGTAGCCAGACACGGGTTTGACCCAGGTGGATTTGCAACAGGGTCAGAACCAGCCCAATCATCACCAGCGCCATCCAGATGAAGGCGGCGACCCGCAAATGGGTCAGTGCGTAGGCCTCAACATAGAATTGCAATCGAAAGGCTGCGGTCACCACCAGAAACACGTTCTGCGCAAGCCACAAATAGACCAGCGCCCGCAGCGTTGCGTCGGTTCTGATCATGGAGTGGGTTGCCAAGGTGAACAACCCTGCCAGCAAGGCGGTCACGACCAAGGGATAGGCGCCCCGGTGGGCATAGGTCGCATAGCTCATTCCCTCGGGCAGCGCGACGCCACCGGTCAGGATGCCAAGGTCCATGACCGTCTGCACAAGAAACAGAAGATTGAACAGCATCAACGAATTGCGCACAGACGCCGGGTTGATCAAGAAAGCGGATCGGGCAGGCCCGGCCATCGGAGCAACAGGTTGGCGGGTCCTTGGACCCAGCCACGGGTCGCTGAGGTTCAGGTAAGGCCAGATCAGACAGGCACATATGCCCCAGAACAAGGCGCGAAACCAGAACTCGCTTGCAAGCAGATACCCCGGATCAAGCGCCTCAATCACGTTTTCAAGCACTGGGTTTGCGATGGCCAACAAGGCCAGAAACACCACCCCCATGATCAGCGGCAACAGCAATGACGCTGCGTGGCTTCGCAGACCCGTGCCCAAATTGACATCGTGTTTTTCCGACAGGACGTCTCGGATCAGCATAGCAGCGCCAATAGTCGGCAAGCGGAACGCCAACCGCACTGCTGCGCCTTCATTCGACTTTCCACCATAAACAACCCAAACCGCCAGACAGATAACGCCGCCCAGACTGAACAGCACCGACAGGAATTGAAGATCAATCGCCACCGGCAGATTGCATAAAGCAGTAAATCCGATTGCCCAAATCCATTCCGATCTGCTGGGCCGTTCGCGTTTGGCAAACATGATCGCAGCTGACAGAACCACCGCAAACACCGCAATCGAAATGCCCAGTGGCTGCTTCCAAAACAACCAATCCGCTAATGTGATCAGCGCCGCCAACACCGGGATCGCGTGCTGAATACGAACCGCGCTGAGCAATGCGCCGTCTGGTTTTGTGCTGCGAGGGTGATCTTGCTGCGGTGTGGTGATCGTTTCCAACCACCACGCATCGCGTTTGATGCGGTCGGGAACGCCTTGGATGATCAGCTCTTGCCTCATGTTCTGCCCCTTGTTTGCCAGTCTGATTGTTGGCAAACCTGCCCATGCCAAATGCAGCTTTACCGATCTGTGCGCGTAGGGATCGGGGGGCTTTCGTGCAGGTTTCGTGCAGGTTAGGAAAGACGGTTGGGCAAAAAACAAACCCCGTCATCCAGACCCGGACTTGCAGAAGAATCGGCATCGATCCTGCAATATCGAATAACGTCGATGCATAAGTCACTAATATTTAGTGAATTGACGTTCGCGTAACTTAAAGTCTGGAAATTTCCTGTAACTTCTGCAAGATACGTCGACACGTTTGGAAATACGCTCTTCCAAAAATATGGATTCGGTGGGGTATTGCCGATATTCTGGCGCAAAGAGCGAGCGTCAGCAGGGGGACACTAACATGGGCGAGGGGTCATGACAAAACTTGTCACCCATTCAACCCGTCTTGGCAAAGTCCTTGCCCAGGCCGGGCTGGAAGAGTTTTTGCCCCGATTTGCCGAAGAAGAAGTCTCGGATGACATTCTCGATGATCTGACCGATCCTGATCTGCGCGATCTGGGCCTGACGGTAGGTCAGCGAAAGCGCTTTCGCCAAGCTCAGATCGCATTGAAAACACTGGATATTGCGGATGACCCGCAGGTTTCTCGCGTGGCGGAACGGCGCCAGTTGACGCTGGTATTTTGCGATCTGGTGGGGTCAACCCAACTGGCTCAGCGTTATGATCCAGAAGAGCTGATGCAGATCATGACGCTGTATCTGGATACGGCCATCGGTACGATGAAACGGCATGGTTGCCATCTGGCGTATCGCCAGGGCGATGGGATCATGATGTATTTCGGCTACCCCAAAGCGATGGAAGATGATGCCGAACGTGCGGTTCGGGCCGTTCTGGAAACCATCGAAGCTGTGCAGAATCTGGATACGAAGTTTGGTGAAAACCTGAATCTGCGCGCCGGGATTGCCACGGGCCTTGTCGTTGTGGGTGTCGTCACCTCAAAAAGCCTGGGGACAGAGGATTTTCTTGTCGGTGAAACTGCAAACCTGGCCTCACGCCTACAAGGGCTTGCCAATCCGGGCGAGGTAATCGTTTCTTCGGAAACGCAGCAGCTGACCAAAGGCACGTTCGAATTCGAGCCGCGCGGCAGTCACGAACTCAAAGGGTTTCAGAACGAACGCACCGTGTATCGCGTGGTGTCCGAGACACTGTCATCCAGCCGCTTTGATGCGCGGTCAGGGCCATCGGCTGTGACGCTTGTTTCTCGACAGAACCATCTGTCGACGCTGACGGACCTGTGGGAGCGTGCGAAGGCTGGCACAGGTCAATTGGCCTTTGTTGGCGGCGCGCCGGGAATTGGCAAGTCGCGTTTGATAAAATCACTGTCCGAAACTCTGGGCACTGAACCCATTACGCTGCAATGTGTGCCCCATCTGGCCAGTTTGCCGCTACATCCGCTTCAGGGAAAGCTGCGCAGCCTGTCACGCCATGGGTCTGACGAAACAGACGTTCGCGCTGCGATCTCGAAGTTTGCTGAACGCTCGACCCGGCTGACCGAAGCAGATGTTCCCCTGTTGTTGGACCTTGCGGGCCTTGCCACAGAAGCACCAATAGAATCCGACCCGATGAAAAAGGCGCGCATGTCGTTGGACATGTTGATCCGATGCACGGCCAGCATCTGCGACTACAACGGCTCGATGCTGCTGGTATTGGAAGATGTGCATTGGGCGGATGCGACAACACTGGATGCGCTGGATGCGCTGTTCGGCGTTTTGGAACAATTCCCGATCCTTGTGGTCATGTCACACCGCCCAGAATACCAACCGCCCGAGCATTTTGCTGGTCGGGCAGAGTTCATTGACTTGACCCCTCTGGGCAAAACCGAAGCATCTGAACTGGTGCGTCGCGTAGCGGAACCGCGCAGCCTGCCAGTGATCTTGATCAGGCAGATCATCGAAAAGGCGGATGGCGTTCCGCTTTATATCGAGGAAATGACCAAGGCCGTTCTGGATCAGCTGCCACAGGACGCGCCGATCGATACCGCTGTTCTGGATGCCCTGAGCATCCCGACGACTCTGCAAGACTCGCTGATGTCACGTCTTGACCGCATGGAAAATGCGAAACCGATTGCGCAGCTTGGGTCGGTGATCGGCCGCAGCTTCACCGCGCCGATGATCCGTGCTGTTGCACCGGATGATACCGATGTGGATGCGGCTCTGATCCAGTTGATGGCCGCCGGGCTGGTGCTGGCCACAAGCAAGGCAGGCACCGCCACATATACATTTAATCACGCGCTTGTTCAGGATACCGCCTATAGCTCGTTGCTGCGTGATGACCGCGAGAAGATCCATCTGAAGATTGCTCGGGCTCTGTTGGACGGTAACAAGGCCTTTGGCACACCCGCCCCGGATACGGTTGCCCACCACTGCGATCTTGGCGGGCTGAATGATGAAGCGGTGACGCATTGGGTCACCGCCGGGGAACAGGCGCTGTCGCGGCTTGCGAACCTACCTGCCATATCGGCCTTCCGGGCCGCACTGCGGAACATCGAAACGCTGCCCGGCGCCGCCGAACGGGATGGGCTGGAATTGCGCGTTCAGATGAACGTACTGCCTGCCTATATGGCGATCTACGGCTGGTCCTCGGATCAGGTTGCCCAAACCGCCGCACGCGCCATGGAACTAGCGCAGGCGCTTGGCGACGGCGAAACGCTGTTTGCGGCCACCTTCTGCCGCTGGACCCATTTCTTCGTGGCTGGCGAAATGAATCGCGCGATGGAAATGGGGCAGGCGCTTGATGGGATGGCAAGCGTGGCAAAGGACCCCGTTACCAACGTTCTTGCGGCGCGCGCACTGAGTTTCACACACTACTTTCAAGGTGATTTCGAAGCGTGCCAGGCTCAGGTCGCACGGGGGCTTGATCTGATCTCGCCGGAACTGGATGCTGCGACGCTTCCAATGACGCAGTCCTCGACCGCCGCGTCCCTGCATGCGATCCGGGGCTGCCTGTTGTGGCAATTGGGCCAGTTTGACGAGGCCGAAGCCGCCCGTCTGGAATCTATCGAGATTAGCCGATCCCTGAAACACGCGCCCAATCTGGTTTACATCATGGGCGCTTGTTCGATGTTCCTGCCTTATGCGGGTGAATGGGAACGGATGGACAAAACGATGAAAGAAGCCCGTCAGATAGCGGATGAAGAAGGGTTTCTGTATCTGCACGCGATGCAGGACATCTATATGGGCCTTGCGCAGGCGGGAATGGGCGATGTCGACGGCGGTGCAGCGCGGGTTGAGACCTATATGGACATGGTCTCGAACGCGGGTGGCAATTTTACCTTCCCGCAAAACCAGATCGTTTTGTCAGAACTGCAAATCGATCAGGGCAATATCGAACAGGCGCTGGACCGGCTTGAACGTGTTTGCCAGCCCGGATGGACCCGTGGTGAGCTGTTGAACAAGCCTGAATATCACCGCGTCCGGGCTAAGGCCTTTGCCGCTCTGGGCGATATAGACAAAGCTATGTCCGAAGCGGAAACTGCGCTACAATTGGCCCAAGATACGGGTGCCATTGTATTAGAAGATCGTGCCCGGCGGCTGTTGGAAACGCTGAGCGCTGAAACAACAATTGATAAAGCTGCCAATATTAGTTGAGCAGTCCCAACAGGAGGGATTTTTGATGACCGAAGCACTTGATTGGAGTCAAGAGCAGTGGAGTACCATAAGTCAGGTTGTTCACGATGAAGCGTTGCGCGCGCGTGTTGCGGCCAGCTTCCTGCCGCTTTATGGGCCTCTGCCCGCCGACACCCAAGCCGTTCCCTTGAACAGTCTTGAACTTGCCGCATCGCCGGGCGGGGCCGCAAAGCGCTTTGTCGTGAATGACTACGACACAACCCGATTGTCGACAGTGTCGGTCAATGTTTATCTTAAAAACGCCCAGATGTCGGATCCTGAATTGTCAGCAGCTCAGATCATGTTCCGCCGCGCAGCCGCAGTAGTTGCCCGCATCGAAGATCAAATCGTTTTCAACGGCCAACCCGGCACCGGTAAAGGCCCGACTCCAGCAGGCCCCGAAAAGCTGCCCGAAGTTTACACGGTCAGCGGTGGCGGCAAGTATGATGGCCTGTTGCAAGAAGGGGCAAAAAACCCGACCACAGGCACCAAAGCCGGGGCTACACCGACTGGGGACGAAGTCTTTCAGGCGGTTGTTGCCGGGATCAACAAGCTGGAAACCGAAGGGCATCTGGGGCCATTTGCTTGTGTGATGGGTAACACTCTGTTCCGGGCAATTACGACGCCTTTGCCAAACTCGATGGTTTTGCCGCGCGACAGCATTCTGCCGTTCCTGGATGGTCCGCTGCTGCGTTCGGGCGCTATTCCAGAGGACAAGGCCATTCTGGTCTCGCTGCAAGGTGCACCGATTGAGATCGTCGTGCCATCGGATATCTCGGTGAAATATCTGCAAACTTCGGCCGATGGTGACAATATCTTCCGTGTCCAGCAGAAGTTCCGCCTGAGGGTCAAAGAAGGCGAGGCCGTCACCACAATCTCGTTCTGATCTGGACATGGTCATGCGCGAGTTCACCGATAAAGGGGTTACTCTGCGTTGGTCCGAGGCGGTCACGCAGGTGGCCAGTGGTGTACAACGGGTTCTGGTTGAGGCAGGACCCGCCGTGTCATCACATGACACGCTGCGTCTGATCTTCTCGGAAAACGGCGGGCCGGAACGCGCGGTCCGGGGGTGGCCTGTAGGCTGTGATCCAAAGACTGGAATGCAGCAATTTGCAGCAGCTTTGCCAATGGCCATGAAAGGGCATCCTTTGGCATGGCGACCGGTTCTGACCGCGAGTGGACGAGAGGTCGACCCGGGCCAACAGCCGACAGCGAAGCCTGAACCTGCCAAGATTACAAAGGCGGATCAACCGTCACCGTCTCTGGAACATATTGCGCATTTCGTTGTGCCCTTTGAGGCGAATTTCCATGCAACGGGCGAAACCCCGGATGGCGTTTGGTTGCATTTTGCAATCCGCGACGGCGGCACCGTCACGGGCTCAAAGCTGAACGGCACAATAGAACCCGTTGGCGGTGATTGGATGCAGGTCCGTCCGGACGGTGTTGGGAGCCTGCATGCCAAAGCGATGATCAAACCCTCAGATGGTGGCGCGCCGATCATGTTCGATGATAGCGGTATCTGTGACTTTGGGCAATCTGGTTTCACTGCGCTTTGCAAGGGGCAGTTGCCAGCCACCGCCCCGGTGCGCATCGCGTCTCGTTATCTGACGTCAAACGCGCGCTATACTTGGTTGAACCGGGTGCAGGGATTTGGGATTGGGCAGGCCAGCCTGTCTGATGTGACTCTACGTTTTGACGTCTATTCCGCGAAAGGAACATCCGATGGCTAAGAAGGTCGTCATACTGGGCGGAGGCGTGGGCGGGATGAGCGCCGCGCATGAGCTGATCGAACGTGGCTTTGAAGTTGAAGTTCACGAACGCCAGCTGATTGCGGGCGGCAAGGCGCGCAGCATCCCCGTGATGAAAAGCGAAGATGATCGCGGGTCAAAGGCCAAGCATATCAAAGCATTGCAGCAATGGGTTGATATGGACGGCGCTGATTTCCCGCCCGGCGTCAAACGCCCATGGCTACCTGGGGAGCACGGGTTCCGGTTCTTTCCAAATTTCTACCGGCATATCACCGATACGATGGCGCGCACGCCCTACTACGACAAGGGGACCTGTTACGACAATCTAATGCCGACAACCCAAGTTCTTGTCTGCCAGTTTGACAAGCCCGGCATCATCGTACCCGAGCGGTTTCCACGATCTTTGAAAGAATTCGCCGATGCACTTAAGACCTTTGCCTATACGATCTCGCCTCGAGACCAGATTGGTTTTGAAGATGTCGAACATTTCCTCAGCTGCATGTGGCGCATCGCCACTTCGTGCAAAGAGCGCCGCGATGACGAATATGAACGCACGGGCTGGTGGGATTTCATTGGTGCCGACGACCGATCGGAAGCATACCAGAAATTCCTGGCCATCGGCCTGACGCGATCCCTGGTGGCGGCCAAGGCGAATACGGCCAGCACAAAGACCGTTGGTGACATCGCCATCCAATTGCAGATGGGCATTGCCACACCCGAGCCTCATTGTAATAGGCTGCTGAATGGGCCGACCAATCTGGTCTGGATACAACCCTGGCTCAACTACCTTGAAAGCCAAGGGGTGGTCTACAAGTTCGACTCGAAAGTAACCGGGATCGAATGTCAGGACGGGCGCATTGTCAGCGCGACGGTTGAACGCGACGGGCGGCAGGAAACCGTGACCGGAGATTGGTTCATCAGCGCCTTGCCGATCGAACGGATCGCCCCACTTGTGACCCCTGCCATGACTGCCATTGACCCCGCCTTGGCCAAGCTGAAACTGCTGGCCGAAAACGTGCAGTGGATGAATGGCATCCAGTATTACCTGACAAAAGAGGTCGAACTGACCCATGGTCATGTGATCTTTATCGACAGTCCTTGGGCCCTGACCGCAGTGTCGCAAAAACAGTTCTGGCCCGATATCAACTTCGAGAATTGGGCCGAGGGTAAAACAAAGGGCTTGCTGTCTATCGATATCTCGGAGTGGGATAAGCCCGGGATGAATGGCAAGACCGCGCGCAACTGCACCCGCGACGAAATTGCAGATGAAGTCTGGGCACAGCTCAAGCGCAGCCTCAATGTGGATGGCCAGACCATTCTGCGGGACGAGGATATGCACTATTGGTTCCTCGATCCCGATATCGTGGCCGACCCGGAACATCCGTCTCGCATGACCAATGTCGAGCCATTGCTGGTCAACCGTATCAATACATGGCGCCTGCGCCCGAACGCGGCCACGCTGATCCAGAATTTCTTTTTGGCGTCAGACTATGTGCGTACCTATACCGATCTCGCCACTATGGAAGGCGCGAACGAGGCAGCTCGGCGGGCGGTCAACGGCATATTGCGGCGCAGCGGTTCGGATGCCGAACGCTGCAAAATTTGGGATCTGCATGAACCTGACATCCTGCGCCCGTTGCGTGCCTATGACTACGCGCGGTATCAGGCCGGCTTACCGTGGGATGAGAGGTTTTCAGAGGCAGTTCAAGCCTCGTTGCGGTCTGCACAGGATACTACCGGCACGACCGGCGGTGGCGAGGGACCGTTGGCTGCGGTGGGACCAGCGGCCGGTGAGTACTCGAAACCTGGTGGAATTGTCGAAGAACCTGCCGTGGCAGACGCGCTGCGTATGGTCTGCCCACCAGAAGCACTATACGATCTGATGGCGTCTTATGTGCCCGGCGTCGACATTCCGATACCCGGTGCTGAACAGGCTGAAACAGCGGCCCTGGATGTCGTCGGAAATAGTGCCGAACCCTCGTCTTTGCCCGGGGTCAATCGCGTTATGGGAACGTCTTTGAACTCAAAGTCTAACCCGAAGGGCGGCCGCGCAGGTGGCACCTCAGGTCGCAAAGTCACTATTACGCAGAAGGGTTGAACCCGTGGGCGCATCAACCGCGCAATTGGATCCGGCAGCAACGCAGGGCTTTCTGGAACAGCTGACCCAATATGGGGATCAGGCACGTCAGGCATTGCTGGCGCGGTTGCCCATGACCGAGCCGCAGGACTATCTTTACGGCCCGATGCGCGACTATATCGAGACCTCGGGCAAAGGCTTGCGCCCCGCGTTGCTGCTGGCCACGTGCGAGGCGTTCGGCGGTAAAACCGATGACGCCATGGTCTCGGCTGCAGTGATCGAACTGCTGCACAATGCCTTTCTGATCCATGATGACATCGAAGATGTCAGCGATTTCCGCCGAGGCAGGGAGTGCATGCATAAACGCCTTGGCGTTCCGATGGCCATCAATACAGGCGACGGTATGCAAGCCATGGCGCTGCGTCTGCTGCGCGACAATCTTGATCCGCTTGGCCCGGAGACCTCGGCCCGTGTTTTGGATGAGTTTGACCACCTGCTGATGCAATCCATCGAGGGCCAGGCGATCGAACTTGGCTGGATCCGGGACAACCGGCTGGATGTGACCCCAGCCGACTATTTGAACATGTGTCTGAAAAAGACCTGCTGGTACAGCTTCATCCATCCGATGCGGATTGGGGCGCTGATCGCACGACCGGAAGATGTCGCCTCGGGCAAGCTCAATCTGGACGATTTCAACGCGTTTGGCTTCTTTCTGGGTGCTGCCTTTCAGATACAGGATGATGTTCTGAACCTTGTCGGCAGTCAGGACAAATATGGTAAGGAAATCGGAGGCGATATCTACGAAGGCAAACGGACCTTGATGCTGAGCCAGTTGAGCCAGCATGGTGAAACGCGCGAGAAAGACCGGCTGACTCAATTCCTGTCCAACCCCAGGCAAAACAGGTCACCCCATGATGTAGACTGGGTACTGGATCGGATGCATCACTATGGATGCGTCGAATATGCGCAACGTGGCGCAGATGATCTGTTGCAATCCGCCCGTCAGGAATTCGAACATGTCTTTGCCGGTGCCGAAGGCGGGCCGCGTGCTTTCCTGGGTCAGTTCATGGATTATCTGGTCGAAAGGCAGGTCTAGCGGGCAAGATCACCCGTCCACAATCTCGAAGATCACCACCATGGCAGATGTCTCTGACCCGAAGCTGTGAACCCGCCCGTGATAACGGCCCGGTTCGGCCAGATCATGCACCGTCAGTATGACGCGCACTTCACCCACTTCGCCCGGTGCAAGCCGCACCGCTGGTGGGTCGACACGCAGCCGATCTGCTGGGATCACAGCTCCTTCCTCATTGGTCAGGTCACCGGGTTCAAACCGCAACTCCACCGTTTCACCATCAGCAGGGGCGGCAACCGATAAAACAATTGTTCCTTTGCTGCCGGGAGTGCAAACTGTGCGGCATTGAAACGGCCCGTCCAGCGGCAGTTTCTGACCACTTTCCGCATCCAATACGCGCCGGGCCAGTTCAGTTATCGGTGTCTGATCCAACACAGGCGCAGTCGGGGCGACGGCGTCAATCATGCTGGCATAAGGTTTTCGCTCAAAATAAGGCATGTCTAAATGTGCACCGGTCGCGACGCTCAGTAAATAGGATTCTCGCTGAATTTACATGGGAATTGCGGTTTTCAAACGTACTCGATCAGTCCAGTCTGACGTGACAATTACCGCAGTTCTTCAACGGTGACTTTACCGCTTGGCCGCACATCGATCTCAAAATGGCGGGCTTGCACAACATCCTGCACGGCGGGGGGCATAAAACAAACCCAATTCTCATGACCCGGTCGGCGTACACTTTCGTATCGGATACCCACGCGCTCAACTGTGGGCCCTGTCTGGCGGACATATTCGCCAAACCGTTGAGGGGTAGGATAGGTCGCATCATCGGGGTCATGAAACTCGGGGTGTCGACCGAAAACATCGACAAAGGTTCCAACCAATCGCGCCTCATACTCCCGATAGGCTTCGCGCTTGTGAGTCAGACCAGACAAAGCGATTTCCTTGCGCAGACCATTGGCAACCTCGAGCACCGCGGTCATCAGATCAGTTGCAGCATACCATGCCCCCAAAACCGCTGAGGTAAAGCGCATGCCCGTGACCGACCCGTGCAGAAACGAGGACATGACAATGCTGGCATTCGGTCGACCATAGACCCATTGTGACCGATCCAGCCGCGATAGTCGCGTGGCCACCATCCGGTCATTGGTCCAGCCTTCAAGCTCAAAGATATCTGATAGATCGTCCTCGCTGGTCACGGCCTCGAAGGCTGGAACAGGGGGAAACCGGGTTGGGATGATACGACGGGTTGATGTTGGGGCTTGCGCGCCGGGATAGGCGGTCAAATCCCAACTCACAGAAAGACCACATCGTCTTCGGTAACCGGCTCGAAACTGCCCTCGGGCGCACCATGACCCATTTCACCCCCGCGCCAGGCATCCAGATACCGGCGCACATTCATCATTCCGTCCTGCCCGCCGCCGACGATCAGGTCCAGCGGCGAGGACCCGGCAAAGATCGTGCCCTGATGCGGGCTGCTCAGCCATTTCACGGCCTGATCCTGATCCAGAAACAGGATCGCCAGGGCCTTGTAGATTCCCAGAACAGCTGAAACGCGCACCAGAGTGTCAAAGGGCAAAGAAATCGGTTTGTGATCCACAGCTTTCTTGATCCAGGCATGATAGGTCGACCGACCAGGATGCCCCAGCGCCGCGATCCTTTGTGCCTCGCTCAGCCCCCAAGCATTGGCGATGTTACGAAATGTACGCAGCCCTGGCCCGCTGAGACGCGCGCGATCAGCCGTGCCAACCGGGATCAGTAGCGGGGCTGTTGCAATATCTTGCGGTAGGGTTGCGATTTCCATGGCTCAATGTCCTATCTTGGATATATTGTCTATATATGGACAAAGTGTTTGGAAATCAATCATCGCGCGCGTTGACCACGCAGGCCGGTTTGTCTATCCCGTCTAGGCCGAAGGACGCAAATACAACGAAATTGGGCGATCGCTTGAACAAAATCAGCCTTCTGGACCATGCAATCCTGATGATCGGCGCGGTTGTGATGACTGGTCCAATTGTGGTTTTGGGCTGGCAACTGGTGGCCAGCGTCGGTGTGGAACAGCTGGGCGTGTTATTCACGAATCTGTGGGTCAACGGCGTCAGTAGCAATGCGATCAGCGCCGGCGCAATGCTGTGGAACTCATTGGTTGTGGCCATTGGCGTTGCCATTCTGAAATGCGTTGTTTCCATGCTGGCGGCCTATGCTTTGGTGTTTTTTCGCCTGAGGTGGAGCAACCTGATCTTCGGAGCAATCCTGTTGGCTATGTTCTTTCCAATCGAAAGCCGTATGCTGCCTACGTTTGCGGTGACCAGCGATTTAGGACTTCTTAACTCCTACGCCGGGATGATCCTGCCCATCACCGCCAGCGGGCTGGGCGTGTTGGTTCTGAACCAGTTTCTGCGGCAGATTCCTGTGGAATTGATGGAGGCTGCTCGAATGGACGGTGCAGGGCCAATGCGTTTTTTCCGCGATACGGTTCTGCCCTTGTCGCTTCCGATGATTGCTGCCCTGTTTGCGATCCTGTTTGTATTCGGCTGGAACCAATACGCCTGGCCAATCATAATCACGACCACCAGCCTGACACATAGCACTCTGGTCAGCGGGATGACCTATGCCGGGGTGGGCAGCCCATCCGGAATGGCACTGGCCTTGATGGCCTTGGGGCCACCGGCCATTATCCTGCTACTGGTTCAGCGCCAGCTCGTGCGGACCCTGACCGCAGGAATTCACTAACAACGAAGCGGCTTAGTTCAGAACCAGGTCAGCCCGGCACGAGTTTGATAGAATGCGTTTTGCGTTAGGGATGTCATTGGCGAATGCTCGATCTCTGGCGTCGTCCGGGGGTAGACCATGATCCAGCCAACGCTGTTGCAGTCGCATTTCGAGCGTTTCGAGATCAATATCGAGGAAAACACTCAGCGCCCAGTGTTCGGACAGATCGGACCAGCCGGGTTCTTGCAGTAACAAATAATTGCCTTCGACCAGAACAAGCTGCTGATCAGGTGTCACCAAAGCACGGGCGGCGATGGATTTGTCGATCTCGCGGTCGAACTCCGGGACGGCGACCTCGCCCTCGGCCAGCAATCGCCGCAACAAGGCTTTAAACCCCGCAACATCAAATGTCTCAGGCGCCCCTTTGCGAGGAAGCAGATCGCGGGCGGAAAGAATGGCGTTGTCATAGTGAAACCCGTCCATCGACACGAGGCCTGTCGCGATCCCTTGTTGCTGCAAAAGATCACGCGACAGCGCTGCAACGGTTGATTTCCCTGCCCCCGGCGGACCTGCAATTGCCACCAGATTTCGTGTCTGAGACCGTGGTAGCGCCCGGACCGCTTCGGCAATACGATGCGCCAGTGTCAGCGCGCTAGAGCTGCCGTTGCTCACGCCGCCATGCCTTCACGCGGGGGTTCTTTGGCACCGGTCATGAAGGCCACCGCGTCCGACATGGTGTAGTCTTTGGGATCAATGACACAAAGCCGTTTGCCCAGACGATGAACATGGATGCGGTCGGCGACCTCGAAGACATGGGGCATATTGTGGCTGATCAGAATGATCGGAATGCCGCGCGATTTCACATCCTGGATCAGCTCCAGAACCCTGCGACTTTCTTTGACGCCAAGCGCCGCCGTCGGCTCGTCCAGAATGATGACCTTCGATCCAAAGGCTGCGGCCCGGGCCACGGCGACGCCCTGACGCTGCCCGCCCGACAGTGTCTCAACCGCCTGATTGATGTTCTGGATGGTCATCAGACCCAGTTCGCTCAGCTTGTCGCGTGCGAATTTCTCCATCGCGGGCCGATCGAGCATGCGAAAGAGCGACCCCATCGGGCCCTTGCGCCGAATTTCGCGCCCCATGAACATGTTGTCAGCAATCGACAGGGCGGGGGACATGGCCAGTGTTTGATAAACCGTTTCAATCCCTGCTTCGCGCGCGTCGATGGGCGAGTGAAACTGGACCTTCTGCCCATCCAACCAAACATCGCCTTCATCTGGAGTGACCGCACCCGAAACCGCCTTGATCAGCGTGGACTTACCTGCGCCGTTATCCCCGATCACCGCCAGGATCTCACCCGGCATCAGGTCAAAGTCACACTGGTCCAGTGCTGTGACCTTGCCGTAGCGTTTTACAAGGTTGCGTCCTTTGAGAATAGGTTCCATCAGGCTGATACCTTTCTGATCCATTGGTCGACCGCGACCGCTGCAATGATGAGGATACCAATCAACAGGAAGGTCCATTGTGCATCCGCCCCAAGCAGGCGCAGACCCAGCGTGAACACCCCAACGATGAGCGCCCCGAATAGCGACCCTAAGATCGAGCCACGTCCACCAAACAGAGAGATGCCCCCGATTACGACCGCTGTTATGCTTTCGATATTCGCCAGTTGGCCCGAGGTCGGCGATACGGAACCGATGCGACCAATCAGGGCCCAGCCCGCAAAGGCGCAGATCAGACCGGATAGCATATAGACGGACATCAGGGTGCGATGCACATTAACACCGGACAGTTCAGCCGCTTCAGGATCATCGCCCACTGCGTAAACATGTCGCCCCCAGGCCGTATGCCTGAGCGCGTAGGCCAGCACCAATATAAGCACCAACATGAAGACCACGCCGACCGTAAAGACGGCACCGCCTATGTTGAACTTTTCGCCAAATATTTGAAGGATTGGCGCGTTTGCCTCAATCTCTTGCGAGCGGATTGTCTCGTTTTGAGAATACAGGAAATTTGCCGCCAATACGATCTGCCACATGCCCAGCGTTACTATGAAAGGCGGCAGTTTGATCCGGCTGACCAGATAGCCATTGATCGCGCCGATCATCGTCCCAACCGCCAGGCCACAGACAATCGCGACTGTGGGTGGCAGTCCGTAGCGAAAGGTGAATTGCCCCATCACCACCGATGACATGACCATGATCGCACCCACGCTCAGGTCAATGCCGGCGGTCAGGATGACAAGGCTTTGCGCAGCGGCAACTATGCCAACAATCTGCACTTGTTGCAGGATCAGTGTCAGCGCGAAGGGTGAGAAGAATTTCGACCCCAAAAGCAACCCGAATATGATAATGGCAACCACAAGGACAATCAGCGGAACAAGTGACGGATTCACGTGCAGGAAATGCTGAACCGTCCCGACAAATCCCCGGTGATGATCTTCAAACTCAGCGACCTGATCCGGGCTGCCCTGTGCAGCAGTTTCGAAATCATCGGAGTGTCGTGGCGTATCGGACATAAATGGATCCCCCAAGCGTCAAGAGCCCGTCTGCGGACCACTTTAGCAAGTTTTTGGGTGAGAATGTGATGAGATGGCAGGAGGCCACTTCGCGGCCTCCTACATGATCAGATTAACCCCAGCAGAGGTTCATGCCTTCTTCGACCGAGATCGACTCGACCCCATCCGCAGCTGTACCGGTGACAAGCGCCACGCCGGTGTCAAAAAAGTCCTTGCCCGGTGTGTTTTCAGGTTTCACGCCCTCATCGGCCCATTTCTTGACAGCCTCGACACCAAGCGAGGCCATCAGCAGCGGGTATTGCTGCGATGTTGCGCCGATCACGCCATCCGCCACGTTCTGAACGCCAGGGCAACCGCCATCGACAGAAACGATCAGCACGTCATTCTCACGTCCAATGGCTTTGAGCGCTTCATACGCGCCCGCGGCAGCTGGCTCGTTGATCGTATGGACCACATTAATCGTCGGATCTTTGGCCAACAGGTTCTCCATCGCGCGGCGACCGCCTTCTTCGTTACCAGCTGTCACGTCGCTGCCAACCAGACGCGGATCATCCTCATCGCCAATCACATTGGGATCGGCCAGATCAACACCAAACCCCTGCAGGAAACCCTGATTGCGCAACACGTCCACAGTAGGCTGGCTTACAGCCAAATCCAATGTGGCGATCTTGGCGTCATTTGCGGCATCGCCCAGCGTTGCTTTGGCCCATTGACCAATCAGAAGCCCGGCCAGGAAGTTATCAGTAGCAAAGGTCGCATCCGCTGAATCAATAGGCTCCAGCGGGGTATCCAGTGCAATTACCAGAACACCCGCATCCCGCGCTTGTTGTACGGCGGGAACGATCGATGAGGTATCAGAGGCCGTCAGAAGAATGCCTTTGGCGCCGTCCAGAATGCAGGTCTCAATCGCCTGAACCTGGGTCTCGTGGTCGCCATCCACCTTGCCGGCAAAGGCTTTGAGCGTCATGCCAAGTTCTTCCGCTTTGGCAGTTGCACCCTCTTTCATCTTCACAAAGAAGGGGTTGGTATCGGTCTTGGTGATCAAACATACGGTGGTGTCTGCAAACGCACCGCCCGCCGTGACGGTCAACGCCAAAGCTGTCGCGCCTGCGAAAGTCGCAAGTTTCATGAAGTATCCTCCCAGTTTCTCCCATGCCGTATTGGCATATGCGCAATCGGCCGGGTCGGGCCTGATCGTGCCCCAAAACCATCACAAGAATCTCAAAATGAGTCAATAAATAAATCACTCTTATTTATTATTGACAGAATGACCGCCTATTCTCATCCTTTGGCAGGGGAGGAATAGCCGTGTCAGTCGAGGTGTCACAAAGCAGCACGCCTTTGGATCGGGTTTCCGAAGTGCGGGGGACCAACCAAAGCGGGATGCGAGCTCACAACGAGCGTTTGGTCCTGACTCTGGTGCGCAGGCATGAGGCCTTGGCCAAAGCTGAAATCGCGCGCATGACGGGCTTATCTGCACAAACCGTCTCGGTGATCATGCGACAGCTTGAAAAAGATGGGCTCTTGCTGCGGGGTGAGCCTGTGCGGGGCAAGGTTGGCCAGCCATCAATCCCGATGCGGCTCAACCCGGAGGGGGCTCTGTTTTTCGGGCTGAAAATCGGGCGGCGCAGCACTGAGCTGGTATTGATCGACTTTCTGGGCCGGGTACTCATGCATGAGCGGCAAACCTATGAATACCCACAACCACATGCAACGTTGAGCTTTGCCAAAAAGGCCTTGGACCAGATGATGTCCGCGCTGACAAGCGAAGCCCAAGACCGCATCGCCGGGCTGGGAATCGCCATGCCGTTTTATCTGTGGGATTGGGCCCAGACGTTGCAGGTGCCGCAAGAAGAAATGGACCCTTGGCGCACAGCCGACATCCAGTTGGAACTGGCGGATATCTATGATTTTCCGGTGTTTCTACAAAACGACGCCACTGCCGCTTGCGGGGCCGAGCTTGTATTTGGGCCAACGGGTGGCCCACGTGATTTTCTGTATTTCTACGTCGGATACTTCATTGGCGGCGGAATAGTCTTGAATGGCGCGATCTATTCGGGCCGTGGAAATGCGGGCGCTTTGGGTCCGATGCCAGTCTCAATCGGGGCCGGTGACGTGAAGCCTTTGATAGACCTTGCCAGCCTCTATACCCTTGAACGCACCATTGCGGGTGCAGGTCAAGCAGCCGGACTGATTTGGGAGACAACCGATCACTGGGACATCCCAAAGGAAGAGCTGAACAGCTGGCTGCACAACGCGGCGATTGGGCTGGCCCATGCGATTGTGTCGTCGTGCAGCCTGATTGATTTTGAATGTGTCAAAATCGATGGCTGGATGCCCGCCGATGTCAAAGAGCAGCTGATCGCCAAGGTCGAATCACAAATCCTGCGCCTTAACCTTACTGGTTTAGAGCGGCCGGTGATTGCAGCTGGTACCGTGGGTCCGAATGCGCGATCGCTCGGTGCGGCCAGCCTGCCCTTGTCCGAGCGGTATTTGGTAGAAGCATAGACCTACCAACAAGAAACCAGACTGCAGGCGACACGAAACTTACACCAAAAGAGCCGGTTTCAAGATTCATCTTGATCATTATGGAACGTTCCAGTAGACATATTACTGGAACGTTCCAGCGATGAGGATTGCAATGAACTGGGCTTTTGTGGGCGCAAGCACGATTGCGTCACAGCACATGTTGAACGCCGTGCGAAAACAGCCTGGCAATGATGTCACATGGGTTGTTAGCACATCACCTGATCGGGTGAGGGTCTGGGCCAATGATCACAGCATTGCAAACGCCACGACCAGTCTGACCGAAGCGCTCGATGACCCGGACATACGGGCGGTCTACATCTCATCAACCAATGAAAAGCACCATGCCCAGGCTATGGCTGCGATTGCCGCCGGCAAGCATGTTCTATGTGAAAAACCTCTTGGCATGACACAGGCTGAAGCTGTCGAAATGGTCTGTGCGGCAGAAGCCGCTGGTGTCACTTTTGGCACCAACCACCACCTGCGCTGCTCGGGCACCCACCGCGCCATCCGTGATCTCATCGCAGATGGCCGGGTTGGTAAGGTACTTTCACTGCGCATTCATCACGCGGTTCACCTCCCGGGTCATCTTCAGGGCTGGCGGATAAACGACGCAGGTGCTGGCGGCGGAGTAATTCCTGATATCGTCGTGCATGACGCGGACGTAACCCGGTTCTTGCTACAGGAAGACCCGGCGAGCGTTGTGGCGCAAATGATCAGTTCTGGCATGGGGCAGGGGGTCGAGGATTCCTGCATGTCGGTCTGGACCATGCCCTCCGGCGCTATGGTAATGAGCCATGAGAGCTTTACCCATCCCTTCGCGGGATCGGGGCTTGAGGTACACGGCACCGAAGGATCGATCTTTGCCAAAGGTGTCATGACGCAGCAGCCGGTTGGTGAAATAACCCTCGTCACGGAAGCAGGCAGCGAGGGTATCCAATACTCCAACCATGACCTTTACGTGCAGGGCGTTTCCGAATTTGTCGCCGCCGCTGCCGGGCAAGGACGCCCCGCCGCCGATGGTCCGGACGGGGTCAAATCCCTGTCCGTCGCGCTCAGCGTGCGCGAAGCGGCGGCAACCGGTCAGCGCGTTGACGTCAATTATGGTGGCTTCTGATGACCAAGCTTGTTTCTGCATCCGACGCCGTATCCCGCATCCGGGATGAGGCGATTGTCACCGTCTCATCCTCATCAGCGCTGGGGTGCCCCGATCTGGTTCTGAAGGCCATGGGTGAGCGGTTCCGGGCCGAAGGGCATCCGCGCAACATCACAACGATGCACCCGATTGCGGCAGGCGATATGTACGGCGTGAAAGGCATGGAATATCTGGCTCAGGACGGGTTGCTGACCCGTGTGCTGGCCGGGTCTTACCCTTCGGGACCGTCCAGCCTTGAAATGCCCGAAATCTGGAAGATGATCGTTGAAGACCGCGTGGCCGCTTATAACGTACCTTCGGGCATTATGTTTGACATGCACCGCGAGGCCGCTGCCCGGCGACCGGGCGTTCTGACTCAGGTCGGGCTGGATACGTTCGTGGACCCGACCCGTGAGGGTTGCGCGATGAATGCACGCGGGGCCGCGGCACCCATCGTCGCGCGCGCCGAGTTTGGCGGCCAGACCTGGCTGCACTTCCCCAACATCATCCCGACTGTCTGCATTCTGCGCGCCACCACGGCAGATGAATTCGGCAACCTGACCTATGAACATGAAGGGGCCTATCTGGGCGGGCTGGAGCAAGCCATCTGCGTGCGCAACCATGGCGGTCTGGTGATCGCTCAGGTTCAGCGCGTGACTGCCGAGGGCAGCCTGCGTCCGCATGATGTACGCGTGCCGGGCCATCTGGTCGACTTGATCGTCGAGGACCCCGATCAGAAACAGACCACTGAAACGCCCTATGACCCCGCCATCTCGGGGCAAGTCATGCGCCCGTGGGACAGTTTCTCGCTGGCCGAGCACGGGGTCGAGAAGGTGATCGCCCGCCGCGCAGCGATGGAACTACGCGCAGGGATGAGTGCAAATCTGGGCTTTGGCATCAGCGCCATGGTGCCCCGCATTCTGCTGGAGGAAGGGCATCCCAAAGCCGTCACATGGGCCATCGAGCAAGGAGCCGTCGGAGGTGTTCCGCTGACCGGTTTCGCCTTTGGTTGTGCATCCAATGCGCATGCCTATGTACCCTCGCCGCAGCAGTTCATCTACTTTCAGGGCGGCGGGTTCGACATGTCCTTCCTGTCCTTCCTTGAGGTTGACGTCGACGGCAATGTGAATGTCTCGAAACTGGGCAAGAAGCCTTATTTGACCGCCGGGTGCGGTGGGTTTGTCGATATCACCGCAGGCGCGAAAAAAATCGTGTTTTCGGGCTGGTTCGAGGCTGGCGCCAAGATCGACCTGGGTTCGGACGGGATCAGCGTCGCGGCCCCTGGCAAGTTCACCAAGATGGTGGATCAGGTGGAACACGTCACCTTCTCGGGCCGCCGGGCGCGCGAGCTTGGGCAGGATGTGATCTACGTAACCGAGCGCTGTGTCATCCGCCTGACCGATCAGGGTCTGGTAGCGACCGAGATCATGCCGGGCATCAACGCGCAGCAGGACATTGTGGCAGCATCAGAAGGCCGCGTGCAAGTTGCTGAAAACGCAACCTTAATGCCAACATCGCTGTTCGCCGAAGGCCCAATGGGGATGACGATTTGAGCGGGATTGGCTTTCATATCGACGGGCGCACCGCCATTCTGACTTTGGACAACCCGTCCAAGCTGAATGCGTTGACCATCGACATGCTGGACGCGCTTGAGGCGCAAGTGCGGCAGGTCGAACGGGACAACGCGATCCGGTCACTGGTTCTGACCGGGACCGGAGAAAAGGCGTTTTGCTGTGGCGCGGATATTGGTGCCTGGGGGGGTCTTAGCCCAGCAGAGTTTGCACGGCACTGGGTGCGGGACGGGCATCGGATTTTTGACCGCCTCGCGCGGCTTGGCAAACCCACAATTGCCGCGATCAACGGCCATGCCTTTGGTGGTGGGCTGGAGCTGGCCAGTTGTTGCGACCTGCGCCTGATGGCCCCTCGCGCTACTCTGGCCTTACCTGAAGCACGGATCGGGATTGTTCCGGGTTGGTCAGGGACGCAGCGTCTGGCGCGGCTGATCCCCGAAGGCGCGGTCAAGGAAATGGCCTTGTTCGGTCGCCGTATTAACGCAGACCGAGCGGTTGCCTTGGGCTATGCCGCCGAACTGGCCGACGATGTTTTGACCCGAGCGCTTGAAATCGCAACCGAAGCGCAGGCCCTTTCCCCGCGCGCCACCGAGATTGCCAAGAACATGATCCATGCAGCAGTGGGTGAAGACACCGATGCGGCAATCGAGGCCCTTGGCAGCGCTGCTGCTGCGGCCTCATCTGACCGTGACGAAGGCGTCGCGGCCTTCATGGAAAAACGTAACCCTCAGTTTTCAGGGCTCTGACGCGTATGAAAGACCTCACGATCAACCCAGCGATACCCTTTGATCTGCCCCAATTGTTTGAGGGTCGTCACCTGATCAATGGTGAATGGCAGGACAGTGCGTCGGGCGAAACGTTCGAGCGGATATCGCCGTCGCACAGACATGTGGTCAGCCGCTCGGCCTTGGGCAGTCAGGCCGAAGCAGAAGCGGCGATCCTGTCCGCCCGCGCAGCGTTTGACAGCGGCGTCTGGAGCCGCGCTTCGGGCAAAGACCGTGCCGAGGTGCTGCTGAAAGTGGCCGATCTGATCGAACAAAACGTCGACCGCATCGCCCTGATCGAGACACTGGAAAGCGGCAAGCCGATCAGCCAGTCCAAGGGTGAGGTAGGAGGTGCAGCCGATCTATGGCGCTATGCAGCGTCGCTGGCCCGCAGCATCCATGGTGACAGCCACAATACGCTGGGCGCAGATATCATGGGCGTTGTACTGAAAGAACCCATCGGTGTCGTGTCTATCATCACGCCGTGGAACTTCCCATTTTGGATTCTCAGCCAGAAACTGCCCTTCGCGCTGGCGGCAGGGTGCACAGCGGTGGTGAAACCCTCCGAGATGACGCCCTCGACCACCTTGATGCTAGGTGAACTGTTGATCGAAGCCGGCTTACCAGCAGGTGTTTGCAACATTGTTCTGGGCTATGGCCAACCGGTCGGCAGTACACTGTCCAGCCATGAGGCCGTAGACATGGTCAGCTTCACTGGTTCAACCACAGTGGGCAAAACCATCAGCAAGACCGCCTCGGATACTCTGAAGAAAGTTGCGCTGGAGCTGGGTGGCAAGAACCCACAGGTGATCTTTCCCGATGCCAAACTGGATGCAGCCGCGGATGCAGTGGTGTTTGGCGTCTATTTCAATGTCGGTCAGTGCTGCAACTCCAGCAGTCGCATCATCGTGCATGAGGATATCGCGCAAGCCTTTACCGACAAGGTGATCGCGCTGTCGCGGAAGGTGAAATTTGGCGACCCGCTGGACCCGAGCACGCAGGTCGGGGCGATTGTCACGCCCGAACACAACGCCAAGATCGATGCTTATGTCAAAGAGGCTCGATCCGCAGGCGCAACAATTGCCTTGGGCGGCGATCCATTGAACGTTGAGGGGTTGGGCAACCAATTCTATCAGCCGACCATTATCACCGATGTTCAACCTGATATGCCCATCGCACGCGACGAAGTCTTTGGCCCCGTGCTGTCTGTACTGACGTTCAAAACGCTGGACGAAGCCATTGAGATCATGAATGATAGCGCTCTCGGTCTTTCGGCAGGGATCTGGAGCGAGAATGTCCATACTTGCCTCGACTTTGCCCGTCGCGCCCAGGCGGGGACGGTCTGGACCAATACTTGGATGGATGGGTTCCCCGAGGTCGCCTTCGGTGGCTACAAACAATCCGGCCAGGGCAGGGAGATCGGGCAATATGGGTTCGAGGAGTTTTTTGAGGTCAAATCCGTGGTGATGCGCATCGGCGACAGCCGGGCGCCCTGGGTGCCACAGGATTGAAATACGCGCCACGCGGCGCAGGAATAACAAAGATCGCATTAAGGGAGGAAACGAAAATGCGTAACATGCTGAAAACAAAGTCGGTCATCGTGGCCGGGCTTCTGTGCACATCCAGTCTTGCACAGGCGGAAGAGGTTGAGGTTCTGCATTGGTGGACCTCGGGTGGCGAGGCCGCAGCGCTGAACGTCCTTAAGGATGACCTGTCCGGTCAGGGCGTTGGCTGGACTGACATGCCGGTTGCCGGTGGTGGCGGTGAGCAGGCGATGACCGTTCTGCGCGCCCGTGTGACTGCTGGAAACGCTCCAACCGCCGTTCAGGGTCTGGGTTTTGACATTCAGGACTGGGCCGCACAGGGGGCCTTGGCCGACCTGAACGAAGTGGCCGCGCAGGAAGGCTGGGACGCGGTCGTACCAGATGCGCTGAAGGCCTTCGCTAAGCATGACGGCAAATGGGTTTCGGCCCCTGTGAATGTGCATTCGACCAACTGGGTCTGGGCCAACAAGGCGGTTCTGGACGCAAACGGCATCGCGCAGCCCACCAACTGGGAAGAGTTCGTGGCTGCTGTTGAAGCGCTGAAAGCGGCGGGTGTGACGCCAATTGCCCATGGCGGTCAGGCCTGGCAGGACGCGACAGTGTTTGATGCCGTTGCCATGTCGACCTTAGGCCCGGATGGCTACAAGGCGGCTTTCATCGATCTGGATGAAGAAACGCTGGGCGGCGATGCCATGAAAGAGGCGTTCGACCGCATGGCCTTTATCCGCGACAATGTTGATGAAAACTTCTCGGGCCGCGACTGGAACCTGGCGACTGCAATGGTCATCAATGGCGAGGCCGGTTTCCAGATGATGGGCGACTGGGCCAAGGGTGAGTTTCTGAACGCAGGAAAAGTGCCCGGTCAGGACTTCCTGTGCTTCCGCTTCCCCGGCACGGCAGATCAGGTCACCTTCAACGCGGACCAGTTCATGATGTTTGATCAGGGTGGTTCGGTTTCGGCAGAACAGGCGGCTCTGGCAAGCGCGATCCTGTCTCCGTCGTTCCAGTCGGCCTTTAACGTTGTGAAGGGCTCGGTTCCCGCGCGGACCGATGTCAGCGACGCCGACTTTGACGATTGCGGCAAACAGGGAATGAAGGATCTGGCGGCGGCTGCATCCTCGGGCAACCTGTTCGGATCGATGGCCCATGGTCACGCAGCCCCTGCCTCGGTCAAGAACGCGGTCTATGACGTTGTGACGGCGCATTTCAACGGCGAATATGACAGCGAAACCGCTGTAGTCGAACTGGTCGACGCCGTGTCCATCGCCAAGTGATCACCTGATCCTCCCGACGGGGCGGCGACCGTGCCGCCCTGTCTCCAGCGGGCACACCCCGCGCCTCAGACACTTCCCCACTTGCAGGAGGGCGCGCCATGGCTGGCTCAGCCGACGCGGATTTCAAAACACGCCTTCAGAACTGGATCCCCAAGCTGGTCCTTTCCCCATCGCTGGCGATGATGCTGGTCTTTGTTTACGGGTTCATCCTGTTCTCGGTGTACCTGTCCTTTACCGACAGCCGCATCCTGCCAAGCTTTGGCTGGGTCGGTTGGGAGAATTACGACAAGCTCTGGCGGCTCAGTCATTGGGAAACCTCGCTGATCAATATGGGGATTTTCGCAGGTCTCTACATCGTGATCTGCACCTGTATCGGGCTGGGTCTGGCGATCTTCCTTGATCAGAAAATTAGGGGCGAGGGGCTTTTGCGCCCGATTTACCTCTACCCAATGGCGCTGAGTTTCATTGTTACCGGCACCGCGTGGAAATGGTTCCTCGACCCCGGGATCGGGCTGGAAAACGTCATGCATTCATGGGGTTGGACCAGTTTCGAATTTGACTGGATCAAGAACCGCGACTACGCGATCTATACGGTTGTTCTGGCGGCCGTCTGGCAAACCAGTGGATTTGTCATGGCCATGTTCCTGGCTGGTCTGCGTGGGATCGACAACGAAATCCTGCGCGCGGCGCAGATGGATGGGGCCTCGAACTGGAACCTCTATCGCCGGATCATCATCCCGCAGTTGCGCCCCGCCTTCCTGTCGGCCTTCGTGATCCTCAGCCACCTTGCGATCAAGACCTTCGACCTTGTGATCGCCCTAACCGGAGGGGGCCCGGGTCGGGCAACGGAACTACCGGCGACTTTCATGTATTCCTACACCTTCACGCGGAACCAAATGGGAATAGGTGCGGCCTCGGCCACGATCATGCTGATGACAATCGCGGCGATCATGATCCCTTATCTGTACGCTGAATTGCGGGAGAAACGCTGATGTCCCAAGCAACGCAGGATACCGCAATTCGTACTGGTCGGGTCACGCGCACGCTGATTTATCTGGTGCTGGTTCTATTCGCCTTGTTCTACATGTTGCCGCTTTATGTGATGTTGGTGAACTCGGTCAAACCATTGGCAGAGATCACCGGTGGCGGAATGATGAACCTGCCACAGGTCTTCACGCTGGAGCCATGGTTCAAAGCATGGTCCTCGGCACAGATCGGCGTCGATCCAACGGGACTGCGGCCGTATTTTTGGAATTCGATCAAGATGGTGGTCCCGGCTGTCATGGTCTCGACCATCCTGGGGGCGCTGAACGGCTATGTGCTGACCAAGTGGCGCTTCAAGTACGATACCATTTTGTTCGGCCTGATGCTGTTTGCCTGCTTTATTCCGTTTCAGATCGTTCTGATCCCGATGGCGCGGATGCTGGGTCTGATGGGTCTAGCGGGCACAACCTGGGGTCTGGCACTGGTGCATGTGGTCTACGGGATCGGCTTCACCACGCTTTATTTCCGCAATTACTACGCCGTCTTCCCGACCGAATTGATCCGGGCCGCGCAGATCGATGGGGCCGGGTTCTTCCAGATTTTCTGGCGCATCTTGTTGCCAAGTTCCGGGCCAATCGCGGTGGTGTCGATCATCTGGCAATTCACCAACATCTGGAATGACTTCCTGTTTGGTGCTTCGTTTGCCGACGCCAACAGCCAGCCGATGACCGTGGCACTCAACAACCTCGTCCAGTCATCGCACGGTGTCAAAGAATACAACGTTCATTTCGCAGCGGCCATTCTTGCCGCCATGCCAACTCTGCTCGTCTACATCGTGGCCGGACGGTACTTCGTCCGCGGCCTGATGGCGGGTTCCGTGAAAGGATAAGGCCTGATGGGTTTTCTGGACATAGACAACGCGACCAAGTCCTACGGATCGGTCGAGGTTCTGCATAAGGTCGATATCTCGGTGCAGGAGGGGGAATTTCTGGTGCTGGTCGGCCCCTCGGGCTGTGGCAAATCCACTCTGCTGAACATGATCGCCGGGCTGGAAGAGATCACCAGCGGAGAGATTCGTATCAAAGATCAGGTGATGAACGGGGTGCACCCATCGAACCGTAACATCGCCATGGTTTTCCAAAGCTATGCTTTGTACCCCAATATGACGGTCGGTCAGAACATCACCTTCGGGCTTGAGATGCACGGTGTGCCCAAGCCGGAGCGGGACAAGGCGATGCAAGAGGTCGCCAAGTTGCTGCAGATTGAGCAGTTGCTGGATCGCAAACCCGGCCAGCTTTCCGGTGGTCAGCGTCAGCGCGTTGCCATGGGGCGCGCGTTGGTGCGGGAACCGGATGTGTTCCTGTTTGACGAGCCTCTGTCCAACCTCGACGCCAAACTGCGCGTCGATATGCGGACCGAGATCAAGAAGCTGCATCAGAACCTTGGCACCACCATCGTCTACGTGACCCACGACCAGATCGAGGCGATGACCCTGTCCAGCCGGATCGCCGTGATGAACGGAGGCTACGTGCAGCAATTGGGAACCCCGCAGGAGATCTATGACACTCCGGCCAATATCTTTGTGGCAACCTTCATGGGCTCACCCGCAATGAACGTGATGCCTGCGAAGGTGACCGTGCTGAACGGTCGTCCTCATGCCGAGGTTGCCACTCATGACGGATCAATGGCGCAACTGCCTTTCAGCCAGGACAATCTGGCCGCTTGGGATGGGCGCGATATCCTTTTGGGCATCCGACCGGAAACCATCACCGATATGGATGGTGCAGACCGGAAATCCTCGAACATTGCGCAGATGACCAACCGGATTGTTGTTACCGAACCCGCAGGCTCGGACACGTTTGTCTCGATGCAATTGGGGGGCCGCGATGTGATTGCCCGGATGCGCTCTGACGCTGAAGTTGCGGCGGGACAGGATTTCGACTTTGCCGTCAATATGGAAAAGGCCGTGGCCTTTGACCCGGAGAGCGAGATGCGGATTGTTCCGTGACAAACCCGGATGTCATAATCATCGGATCTGGGATCGGAGGGGCAACGCTGGCCGCAGCACTTGCCCCCTCGGGCCGTCGCATTCTGATCCTTGAACGCGGTGAGCATCTGCGCCCTTCGCCCGTGGATCGGGACCCGAAGGCGATCTTTGCGGATGGGCACTTCCGCCCCGATGAAACATGGCTGGATGGCGAAGGGCAGCCCTTCAATCCGGGGAACTACTACTGCGTCGGCGGCAACTCGAAATTCTACGGTGCTGCGCTGATCCGTTACCGGGCCGAGGATTTTGAACCGCGACAGCACATGGGGGGTCGCTCTCCCGGCTGGCCTCTCCGTTACGACGATCTGGAACCGGACTACACGGCAGCCGAGCAGCTGTACACGGTGCGTGGGACTGCTGATGAGGACCCAACCGAGCCGCCGCATAGCGGCGCTTACCCGCATCCTCCTGTGGCCGATGAGCCTGACATCGCGGATCTGCGCGCGGTCTTGCGTCGGGCCGGCCTGTCGCCTGCATCGGTCCCTTTGGGGGTGGATATCGATCGCTGGCTCTTGGCCGGGCAAACCACGTGGGATGCATTTCCGAACACCTGCGGTGGCAAAATGGATGCCGAAACCTGCGCTCTGGCGGACGCCCTGAAGCACGAGAATGTCGAACTATTGACGAACGCACCTGCCGAAAAACTGCTGAGCGACAATGACGGGCAAATCACAGGCGTTGAGGTCAAGGGGCATGGTACCCTGCACGCGCCGGTGATCGTGTTATCTGCTGGGGCGGTTCAGTCCGCTGCGCTGTTGTTGAAATCCGCCAATGACAATTGCCCCGCCGGATTGGCGAACCGATCCGATCAGGTTGGGCGCAACTTCATGAACCACAATTGCTCGGCGGTTCTGGCTTTGCATCCGCTGCGCCGTAACCGCTCGGTCTATCAGAAGACATTGATGTTCAACGACTATTACAACACTGACGGGCAGGGCGGCGCGCCTTTGGGCAATATTCAAATGCTGGGCAAGATCACTGGTCCGATCCTGGCGTCTCAGACCGGGCTGCCCGGCTCAATAGCTGCGCTGATCGCAAACCGCAGCTTCGATTTCTACGCCATGTCCGAGGACCTGCCCAACCCCGACAGCCGGGTAACGGTCGAAGGTGATCAGATCCGGCTGGACTGGAAACGGTCGAACTGGCAAGCGCATGAGGCGCTGGTGACAAAGCTGAAACACCACCTGCGCCGCGCCGGATTTCCGATTGTTCTGTCGCGACCCTTCGACCGCCGCACCCCCTCGCACCAATGCGGGACGGCACGGATGGGGGATGACCGAACCAGTAGCGTTGTAGACACGTTCTGCCGCAGCCATGACCACCGGAACCTGTTCATCGTTGACGCCTCGGTCCTGCCGACCTCGGCTGCCGTCAATCCCGCCCTGACTATCGCGGCGCTGGCCTTGCGCGCCGGTCGTCACATTATTGAAACGGAGTTAGCGGCATGAGCCGAGTCGCTTTGGTCACCGGAGGGCAGCAGGGCATTGGCCTCGGCATCGCACGCGCATTGATCGCCGCCGGGCACAGAGTTGCGCTTGCCTCGGATGTGAACCCAGAAGACCCGGTCGTGCAAAAGGCACTGGCGGATCTGGGCCCGAATGCAATCTACCTGCAGCATGATGTCTCTGACATCAAATACGTGCCCGCACTTCTGGATCAGGTCGAGGCCCAGCTGGGCCCGGTCACCGCGCTGATCAACAATGCAGGCGTCGGCGCGCCGGTGCGCGGCGATATGCTGGAACTGACGTCCGAGAACTGGGATTTTGTGCAAAACATCAATCTACGCGGCGCATTCTTTCTGACGCAAGAGGTCGCGCGGCGCATGTTGGCCGACCCTCAGGACAGCTATCGCTCGATCACATTCATTACATCGGTCAGCGCCGAGATGGTGTCCGTTGAGCGGGCCGAATACTGCGTGTCCAAAGCCGCCGCCGCAATGATGGCGCAGCTGTTTGCGGTGCGGATGGCCCGGCATGGGATTGGCGTGTTCGAACTGCGCCCCGGCATCATCGCCACCGAAATGACCGCAGGTGTGCGCGACAAATACACCGACCGGATCGAAGGCGGGTTGGTGCCCGCCGCGCGGTGGGGTGAGCCGCAGGATATCGGCTCGGTCATCGTTCCAATCGTGGACGGCCAGATGCAATTCGCCACCGGGGCCGCAATCCCCGTAGATGGCGGGCTTTCGATCTCGCGCCTTTAAGGAACTCAGAGGACAAGATGTCTGAAGGATATGATTTCATCGTGATCGGCGGCGGCTCGGCAGGTTCGGTCATTGCGGCGCGCCTGTCCGAGGAACCCGAGGCCAAGGTATTGCTGCTTGAGGCCGGGTCTTCAGACCGGCATCCGTTTTTTCACCTGCCTGCGGGCTTTGCCAAGATGACCAAAGGTATTGGCAGCTGGGGCTGGTCGACGGTGCCGCAGAAGCACATGCAAAACAAGGTGTTCAACTACACCCAGGCCAAGGTGATCGGCGGCGGGTCGGCAATCAATGCGCAGATCTACACACGCGGTGCTGCGCAGGACTATGACGACTGGCGGCAGATGGGGTGCGAAGGCTGGGGCTATGACGATGTCCTGCCCTATTTCAAGAAGTCCGAGGACAACGATAGTTACGACAATCAATACCACGGCACAGGCGGCCCGCTGGGTGTGTCGATGCCCGCCGCGCCTTTGCCGATCTGCGATGCCTATATCAAGGCCGCCGGGCAGGTTGGTATTCCCGAAACGCGGGATGTGAATGGTGCGAAACAGGACGGGGCCGGGTATTACCAGCTAACCCAACGCAACGCGCGACGGTCGTCGTCGGCGATGGCGTTTCTTGCACCCAATCGGAACCGTCCGAACCTGACCGTGCGTATGGGTGCTCAGGTCCGTCGGATCACGGTCGAGAAAGGCCGCGCCACCGGCGTTGAGATGATGAGCGGCGAAAAGATCACTGCCGCGCGCGAGGTGATCCTGTCATCCGGAGCTATCGGCTCACCCCGTCTGCTGCAACTGTCCGGGATCGGACCGGCGGTTCATCTGGAAAGCCTCGGGATCAAACCGGTCTATGACCAGCCGCAGGTTGGTGAGAACCTGCATGACCACCTCGATCTCTATTCGATTTGCGAGGTCACCGGCCCGCATACTTACGACCGCTTCGCCAAGCTGCACCTGTCGGCTTGGGCCGGGCTGCAGTATCTGTTCACCCGCAAAGGGCCGGTGGCGTCCAGCCTGTTTGAAACCGGCGGCTTCTGGTACGCCGACCCCGATGCGCGTTCACCCGACATTCAGATGCATCTGGGGCTGGGTACGGGGATCGAGGCCGGGGTCGAAGCGATGCCCAATGGCGGCGTCACCCTGAACGCCTGTTTCCTGCGGCCCCGGTCTCGGGGGACGGTGCGATTGCAAAGTTCCGATCCCGCAGCAATGCCTTTGATCGACCCGAACTATCTGGCCGATCCCTATGACCGAGAGATGTCGATCCGGGGTCTGAAACTGGTGCAGAGCATCCTCGCACAGGATGCGTTGAAGCCATATGTTCTGGCGGAACGCCTGCCCGGTCCGACTGTAAAGACCGAGCAGGAGTATTTCGACTTCATCTGCGTGCATTCCAAAACCTCGCACCACTGCGCGGGCACCTGCCGCATGGGCAATGACGCCGAGGCCGTTCTGGACCCGCGCCTGCGCTTCAACGGGATCGAGGGTCTGCGCGTGGCCGACGCCTCGATCATGCCAACGGTTAATTCTTCAAACACCAACGCGCCCACGATCATGATCGGTGAGAAAGCCGTCGACATGATCAAGCAAGATCAAGGATTTACGCAATGATCCGTCATATCGTTCTGACGAAATTCCGCCCGGATGTGACCGAGAAGACGGTCGCCCAAATCTACAGCGGGCTGGCCAAGGTGGCTGAAGCTCTGCCCGGTGCCAAAGGTTTCACCGGGGGCCGCAGCCAAAGCCCGGAACAGATCGAGCGCGGATATATGCACGGCTTCGTAATCGATTTCGACGATTGGGACGCCTTGGCGACCTATCAGGCGAACGAGGATCACAAGGCGTGCGGGGCGCAACTGGTCGCAAACGCCGTGGGTGGAATCGACGGCATTCTGGTTCTGGATCTGGAGGTCTGAGACAATGAAATTAGTATTGCCCAACCGCGACGGCCAGTTGGAACCTTATGCTCTGACCGGAACGCCTTTGGTCCCGCGCGCGCCGCTGGTGCCGCTCACCCGCACCGCCTTTGCAGCGGCACATGTCGTCTCGAACCCGCTGACCGAACGAAACCCATGGGATGGCCGTCCGGCGGTGGATTGGGACGCGACCCTGAATTTCCGGCAGGGTCTTTGGGATCAGGGCCTTGGGCTGGCCGAGGCGATGGACACCGCCCAACGCGGTATGGGTGTCGATTGGGAAACAGCGCTGGAACTGATCCGACGTACAATGGTGGCCGCCAAAGCGCACCCTCTGTCGCCACGCGTTGCCTGCGGGGCCGGGACGGATCATGTACCGATGAGCGCGTTGAACACAGCCGGGGAAATCCTGTCGGCTTACGAGCATCAGGCCGAGGCCATAGAGGCCGCAGGTGGTCAACTGATCCTAATGGCCTCACGCGCCTTTCCGGCCATCAATGCCGGGCCGGGCACGTATCACGACGTTTATCGCGCGCTGATCGACGGGGCGGCGGAACCGGTGATCCTGCATTGGCTGGGCGATATGTTCGACCCGGCCCTGACCGGCTATTGGGGCAGCACGGATGTGGATCAGGCCAGCGAGTTTGTGCTGTCTCTGATCTCTGAAAACCCCTACAAGGTCGATGGCATCAAAATCTCACTGCTCGATCAGGCGCATGAAGAGGCGTTTCGCAAGCGCCTGCCGGACGGTGTGCGCCTTTATACCGGGGATGATTTCAACTATGCCGATCTGATTGCCGGGGACGAGGACCATTACTCCCACGCCTTGCTGGGCATCTTTGCGGCGATTGCTCCGGCGGCCTCTCAGGCGCTTGAGGCCCTGGCGCAGGACGACATGGATCGTTACCACGCGCTGTTTGCCCCGACCGTGCCGCTCAGCCGCGAGATCTTTCGTGCCCCGACGCGGTTCTACAAGGCCGGGATCGCCTATCTGGCCTGGCTGAACGGGGCGCAGTCCCATTTCATCATGCCCGGCGGGTTCCAATCCAGCCGCGACATCTGTCATTACGCCGAAGTGTTCCGGCTTGCAGATCAGGCAGGTTTGCTCTCGGACCCGGATCGGGCTACAGCGCGGATGACAACATTGCTGAACCTGCACGGGGTAGACCAATAGACTGAATGCGCAGACCGACGATCATAGATGTCGCCAACAAGGCGGGGGTGTCGAAATCCACGGTCAGCCTTGTGTTGCAGGGCAGCGCGCAGGTCAAAGCGGAAACCCGAACGCTGGTTCACGCAGCGATGAAAGAGATCGGTTATGTTTATAACCGATCCGCAGCCAATCTGAGGTCAACCGGGAACGCCCTGATCGGGTTGGTGATCAACGATCTGACCAACCCGTTTTTCACCGAATTCGCCACCTCGCTGCAAATGGCATTGGGGTCGCGCGGCTATGCGGTGGTGGTCGCAAACACCAATGAAGACCCCGCGATTCAGGATCAGGTGGTCACGGCCATGTTGGAACACGGGGTCTCGGCCCTGATCCTGTCGCCTGCTTACGGGGATGTCTCGAAAACCCTTAAGGCGGTCGAGCGTGCCGGCATCCCGATGATGCAAGTCCTGCGTCAGGTGGAAGGTGATAACGGTAGGTACCCATTCATCGCCCCCGATTACCGCGCGGGCGGACGGGTTGCGACCCGTCATTTGCTGGAGACCGGCGCGCGTAAGATTGCCTTTGTTGGCGGGCTGGAAGGCAGGCAAGTCACGCAGGAACGGATCTCGGGCTATCTTGAGGTTATACAGGAAAACGGTTTGGACCCGATTGTCATGACGGGCAAAACTAGTCGTGCGTTTGGGCATTCGGCAGCGATTGATCTGTTCAGGGACCACCCCGATTGCGATGCGGCACTGTGTTTCAACGATTTGGTGGCCTTCGGAATGATCAACGCCTGCCACGAGGCCCGCGTTGAGATCGGAAATTCCTTTCAGATCATCGGGTTCGACGATATTCGCGAGGCCTCAGAGTGTTGGCCCGCGTTATCCTCGGTTCACTGCGGCGTCGAGGCCTTTGGGCGACAAGTGGCAGATACGATCTTATGTTGGCTGCAAAAGGACGAGATGCCCGAGGCCGAAACCCGAACAGATGTCCGCCTGATACAACGACAAACGACAAAAGCGCTCGGCTGACAGCACTACGAAGGCGTTTGGCCAGAACCCGGCACAGGTTTTGGGATGACATGCCAACGTATATCGGATTGTAATGAATCAACCGCGGCTATGCTGCCTCTGTCATCCTCGGATAGGCTGGTTCACACATGAAGATTGTCTCGCAATTCCCCAATTCTGTTGAAGAAATCTATCACGTCGAGATTCCAATGTCGGATGGCTGCCGACTGGGTGCGCGCATCTGGATGCCCAAAAATGCCCCGTCACAGCCGGTGCCTGCGATCTTCGAGTTTCAGCCCTATCGCAAGAATGACATCATGGCCGAACGGGATGTGACGCTTTACCCCTATCTCGCGGGGCACGGCTATGCGGTTGTTCGTGTCGATTTGCGCGGCAGCGGCGATTCCGAAGGCATTCTGACCGATGAATACACCCCTCAGGAGCTGCAAGACGGGTGCGAAGTGATCGCCTGGATCGCTGAACAAGACTGGTGCGATGGCAAGGTAGGGATCACCGGGAAATCGTGGTCCGGGTTCAATGGGTTGCAGATCGCGGCTCTGCAACCGCCTGCGTTGAAGGCCGTCCTGACCCTGTGTTCAACCGATGATCGCTATGCCGATGATATCCACTACTCTGGGGGCTGCGTGCTGGGCGAGCAATTGACGTGGTCCTCGATCATGTTTGGCAAGAACACCATGCCGCCAGACCCGGCAAATGTGGGTGAACGCTGGCGCGAAATGTGGTTGGACCGCCTGCGTGGCTCGGGGCTTTGGCTGAAAACCTGGATGCAGCACCAAACCCGCGATGCGTTCTGGAAACACGGATCGGTGTGTGAGGATTTCTCGCGCATCAAAATCCCGGTCTTTGCAGTCTCAGGCTGGGCGGACGGGTATTATCCGGCGGTGTTTCGCATGATGGAACATCTGCAGGGACCGCGCAAAGGGCTGATCGGGCCTTGGGCACATCTGATGCCAAATGCCGGCTTGCCCGGTCCTCAGATGGGGTTCCTGCAAGAAGTTCTGCGTTGGTGGGATCATTGGCTGAAAGGGCATGACACCGGCATCATGGATGAGCCAATGCTGCGCCTTTATATGCAGCACAGCGCCGAGCCGAAGGAGGCGATGACCCATCGCGACGGGCATTGGGTGGGAGAAAGCAACTGGCCATCACCCACCATAGGATCATCTGACTGGTACCCAAGCGCCGAAGGTACCTTGGCGACCGGTGCCCCCGGATCGGGAACAGTATCGGTGAACTCACCTGTCATGTCGGGTGGCTATGCTGGGTTTTGGTGCGCCTTTGCCAGCGATGGGGATTTGCCCGGCGATCAGCGGCGCGACGATGCGCTGTCGGCCTGCTTTGACAGCGCACCGCTATCGGATTCATTCGACATTGTCGGCCAACCGGTGCTGCGACTGGCCTTTTCATCTGACAAGCCCGTTGCACAAATCGCCGTGCGCTTGAACGAAGTTTTACCCAGCGGGTCATCATCTCGCGTGACCTATGCCGTTTTGAACCTGACCCACCGCAATAGCCACGAAACGCCTGAGGTTTTGGTGCCAGGACAGAACTATGAGATCGAGGTTCCATTACGCGCCATCGCCCACCGGTTCGGCGTCGGCAATCGCATCCGTGTTGCGCTTTCCACCAGCTATTTCCCATTGATCTGGCCCACACCCGAAGCCGCGACCCTGACGCTCAATCTGGATCGTTGTTGTTTGACGTTGCCAGACCGGCAACCAAGTCCGCTAGATGAAACGCTTCACGCCTATCCTGGGCCCGAGCAAGCCGCACCGCTTGAAACAGTGATGTTGGCGGAAGGTGAAGGCGGCCGAAGCATCACCCATGATGTGGTCCGCGATATTGTGACCGTCGACACAAGACATGAGACAGGCCGCTACAGGATCGTGCAAAATGGCCTTGAGATCGAGGTGCAAGGCCGCGAAATCTTTAGCGCTTCCGCTCAAAACCCAGCTGGTGCAGAAGGCAAGACGCGTTGGGTCTACCAGATGTCACGCGGCGATTGGTCGATCCGAACCGAAACCGAAGTTTGCATGACCGCCACGCCGAAGAACTGGCAGATCACCGCAACCTTGCGCGCTTTTGAAGGCACCGAATCTGTCCATGAACAACATTGGTCTGAAGAGTTGCCGCGCAATCTGAACTGAACTGGCGGCAGGTCAGAGAAGGCCGCGCTCCTCTAGCACCTTGCGGGCAACGCGGAAACACTCCAGCGATTGCGGCACGCCGCAATAGATGCCAATCACGTGGATGATGGACTGAATCTCTTCTTTGGTGACACCATTATTCAAAGCGCCTTTGCAGTGAATTTCCCACTCGTGCATCTTTCCCAGCGCGCCGATCATAGACAAGTTCATCATCGATCGGGTCTTGGCATCAATGGTGTCGTCACCCCAACCGAAACCCCAGCACCAGGCGGTCATTGCCTCTTGAAAAGGGCGGGTAAAATCATCGGCGGCGGCCAGGTTCTTTTCGACATATTCCGCCCCCAGCGTCGCTTTACGCTGCTCTAACCCCTTTTTGAACAGATCTTCATCCATCATTACTCTCCTGTTTCAATACTTTGATGATGGCGCGACCTTATGCTCGCAACCAGATCACAATTCTAGATTTTCACATAGATCAATCGACCGCGTCGCGCATCCATTGCTGTAGCCGAGCGATTGAATGCTCGCTCATCACCCCGCCATCGGGGTCTAGAACCAGAGGCCCGGGAACATATCCCTTGGATTTCAGACCGCGATACACGGATTCGACCAGGCGGATATCTTCGGCCACGGTTGTCTCGCGATCCTGAACCGCCAGCCCGCGGATCACATCGCTTTCATGCCCGCCCTCCGTGTACCAGCCGCGCCAGACCGTACAGGTATCAACGGATTCAGCGCGCCAGTGATAGGTGTTCAATACATTGCCCGGATAACACTGGAACGAGAACATCGGCCACAGGAACCATGACTGGTAGTCGCCCGCATGTGGCACTGACATGTCGATGGGATAAGTCATCTTTTCTAGGCTCTGACACTCGGTCGTGTGGCGCAAAACATAACCACCACCCACATCGGGCTGAATATCGTAGGTTTCGGGTTTCACTACGCCTTCTGCAAATGTCGGGTGGTTGGTCGGGCAGTGGTAGCATTCCGAGTAGTTCTCGACCGAGACCTTCCAATTACAGTTCTCGGGGATTTCAACCCACTCCAACGGTGCCAACTCATCAATCTGGGGAACAAACGCGGCAATCTCTTCCCGCACACCGGGATACCAATCATCCATTGGCGCGGCGTTTGTGTCCAAATTGACAAAGATAAAGCCCAGGAAAATTTCGGTCCGAACCTCAGTTAGGCAGATTTTCTCACGATCAAATCCGGGAACCTTCTTGATATTCGGCCCTGCACGCAGCCCGCCGGTTAGTTCATAGGTCCATTGATGGTAGGGGCAAACGACCACGCGAGTGTTGCCTGTACCAGTCACCATCTCATGTGCGCGATGCTGACAGACGTTGTAGAACGTGCGGATCACCTCATCCCGGCCACGAATGGCAAACAGGTTCTGCCCGGCGATCTGAAAGGCAAAATAGTCGCCCACATTCGGGATGTCTGCCGCATGCCCTGCAAATTGCCAGGTACGAGACAATAGCCCGTTCATCTCATTCTGGAAGACGGCTGGATCGATGTAATAGCTGGCCTCCAGCGAATGGGTGAGCGGTTTATTCATTCCCTGACCTCGTAACAAAGCCTTAGCGATAAGCAGACAGTTCGGTCTCAAAAACCTGTGCCGCAATCATTTGTATCATTTATCATTGACCGTGGTACATTTGTTTGAATATCAAATCCACAGAAATCTGCGACTCTCGAACAGGAATTTTGTGATGTCCAAAAAAGAACTGCCGCAGCGTGCGAAGGTCGTCATTGTTGGCGGCGGCGTCATGGGTTGCGGCCTGGCCTATCATCTGGGGCATGAAGGCTGGGGCGAAGACACGATCCTGCTGGAAAAGGCCGAACTGACCAGCGGATCAACATGGCACGCGGCCGGACAGATCACCCATTCCACCAGTTCCCATGGGCTGGGGCGGATGGTCGACTACAATATTGGCCTGTATTCCAAGACGCTTGAGGAAGAGACCGGGCAAGCAGTCACCTGGCATGGCTGCGGCTCGTTCCGGCTGGCCTATAGCGAGGATGAGATGGACTGGCTGCGCCACACCCTGTCCGTCGGCCGTTCGCTGGGTTTCAATATCGAGCTGGTCGGTCCCGAGTTCATCGCAGAAAAGCACCCTTTTTATAATCTGGATGGCGTTCTGGGCGCGCTTTACACCCCGGATGATGGCCATGTGGATCCGTCGAACGTGACCATGGCGATGGCCACCGGTGCGCGTCAGAAGGGCGTGAAGATCTTTCGCCATTGCCGCGCCACCAACATCACCCAGAACGATGCGGGCGAATGGGTGGTTGAAACCGAAAAGGGCACAATCATTTGCGAGCATGTGGTCAATGCCGGTGGCACCTACGCGCGCCAGATGGGTGAATGGTCGGGCTTGCAACTGCCGATGACCTCGATGACCCACCACTACTTCGTCACTGAGAATGTGCCCGAGTTTCAGGATCTGGACACTGAACTGCCCGTGATCCGAGATGACAAGATGGTCTCGGGCTATATCCGGATGGAGCAGAAAAAGGGCCTGATCGGGATTTACGAGAAAGAGAATTCGAACTCGGTCTGGCATGACGAATGCCCGTGGGACTACGAGAACTGGCTGTTCGAGGCCGACTATGACCGTGTCATGCCATGGCTGGAGAATTCTCTGGAACGCATGCCGATCTTTGCGGAACTGGGCATCACCCGTGAGGTCCACGGCGCGATCAGCCACCCGCCGGATGGCAACCCGATGGTTGGGCCTGCTCCGGGCGTCAAGAACTACTGGTGCTGCTGCGGCACTCAGATCGGGATCGGCTGGGGCCCCGGCCTGACCCGCGAACTCGCCAAGTGGATGGTCTACGGAGCGGCTGACATTTCGATGCGCGACTACGACCCACGCCGCTTTGGCAGCTATGCCCAAAAGGACTGGCAGGTCATCAAAGCGCATGAGGATTACAAGCTGCGCCACGAGATTCCCTTCCCCCATTTCAACCGACTGGAAGGTCGCCCGATCAAGCCGTCGCCGCTCTATGAAATCCTCAAAGACAAAGGCGCTGTCTACGAAGAGGTTTATGGGTTTGAGCGCCCCCGCTGGTTTGCGCCGGAGGGCGTCGAGCAGCGCGATCATTACAGCTTCCGCCGCAACGTGGTGCATGATGTGGTCGGGGCCGAGGTGAAAGCCGTGCGCCAAGGCGTTGGCATTATGGACGTCACCGCCTTCACCAAGGTCGAAGTGTCTGGCCCGGACGCTTATGCTCTGCTGGACCGTCTGACCGCCAACAAGATGCCGCAGAAAACCGGCTCGATCACGCTGACCCATATGCTGAACCGCCGGGGTAGGGTTGAGTTGGAGACCACGCTGGTGCGCATGGCGGATGATCGCTTCTATCTGGTCTGCGCCGCCTTCTTCGAGCAGCGCCTGCTGGACCATTTGAACCACAACCGCGCCGATGAGGATGTAACCATCACGGCGCTGTCTGCCGAATGGTCGGCCCTGTCGCTGAACGGTCCGAAATCACGCGATGTTCTGGCGCAATGCACTGATGCGGACCTGTCCAATGCAGGGTTCCGCTGGCTGTCGGCGCAGGAAATCACCGTTGCGGGCCATAAGGTCTGGGCGTTCCGGATGTCCTATGCAGGTGAGCTGGGTTGGGAGCTACACATGCCTGACGCGGCTTGTGTTGACGTCTACACCGCACTTTGGGCCGCGGGTGCGCCATATGACATCGTAAACTATGGTTCTTTCGCTATGAACGCGATGCGGATGGAGAAAGCTTTCCCCGGTGCAGGTGAATTGACCAACGAGGTCACGCTGCCCGAGGCCAATGTGGGCCGCTTCATGAAGCTGGACAAAGACTATCTGGGCGTCGAGGCCACCCGTGTCAGTGCGAAACAGGCCGAGACGGGCGAAATGCTGTGGATCTGTGCCTATCTGGAGATCGAACCGGACGGGGTCGAGGACGGGCATGGCGGCGAAGCCGTTGTTGTGAATGGTGAAATCGTGGGCACCACAGCCTCGGTCGCTTATGGTCACACGGTCGGTAAAATCCTGGCCTTTGCCTATATCAAACCGCACGCGCATCTGCCCGGCACCGAGATCGAAGTCATCATAGCGGGCAAGCCGCGCAAAGGGCGTATTCTGGGTGAGCCCGCTTATGACCCGGCTAGCCTGCTGCCGCGCACTGACGCCCCACAGCTTGAGCGAGTAGAGGAAGCCTGACGTGAAGATCACGCGCATCGCGCTGTGGGAAGTCCCCCTGACCAGCCATGAGACCTACTACATGGCAGACGGAAAAACCTGCGACACCACCACCTCGGTGGTGTTGCGGATCGACACCGATACCGGACTACAAGGGTGGGGTGAGGTCTGCCCCATTCCCCATTATCTGCCTGCTTATGCCAAGGGCGTAGTGCCTGCCGTCATGGAACTGGCCCCGGTTCTGATCGGAGCCGACCCGGTTGGCCCCGAGGCGTTGATGGAGCGCGCGAACGCCTACCTGTATGGCCATGGCTATGCCAAATCGGCCATCGATATGGCCTTGTGGGATTTGACAGCACAGGTGGCGAACCTACCACTGTACTGTCTGTTGGGCGGGCGACAGGTCAAGGACATGCCGCTCTATCACTCGATCACCTGCGTCGCGCCGGGTGAAATGGCCCGAATGGCACGCGACGCTTACGACAACGGCATGCGCCAGTTTCAAGTGAAGCTAGGCGCGGACGACGACTGGCAAGCGGATGTGGAACGTCTGGCCAGGGTGCGCGAAGCCGTTGGGACAGGTCCCTTGGTGTACGGCGATTGGAACTGCGGTAGCGATGCGCTGACGGCGATCCGGGTCGGGCGGGCCGCATCCCATCTGGACGTGATGCTGGAACAGCCCTGCGCCACCCTGCAGGAATGCGCCCATGTCCAGCGCGCAACAGGCCTGCCGATGAAAATCGACGAAAACGCTCATGACATCACCTCGGTGCTTGAGGCGCACCAACTGGGCTGCATGCAAGCCGCGGCGTTGAAACTGTCCAAGATGGGTGGCCTGTCCGCGATGCGGCAAATCCGCGACCTGTGTCTGACGCTGGGCACCCAGATGTGTATCGAGGACACTTGGGGTAGTGACATCACAACGGCGGCCGTGCTGCATCTGGCGGCATCGACACCCGCGCGAGGCATCATGAATACTTGCGACCTAAGCCACTATGTCGGACCTCGCTTGGCTCCGGATTGCCCCGTGCGTCAGAATGGCCGCATCACTCCGCCCGAGGGGCCCGGTTTGGGTATCACGCCCGATGCTGACACGCTGGGCCAGCCAATTTCTATTGTTGATTGATCCAAATCTTCGCGCGGTTCGGCTTGTCGTTGGCACTGAGCAATCCTAGGCTGCCCCGAACTGCCACGGATCGTAAGTGGCGTAAACTTCGGGCGTAGTATGCCAAATACTTTCGACAATTGGATCGGGCGCAGCGAAAGCCACGGTGACATCCTGCGCCCCGAACCAGCGCGGTTCATGCAGGCCACGCTGGGGCAAGAGCCCGGCTTGGGCATTGGCGATCCGCTCCCCCCGCTGTGGCATTGGCTCTACTTTCTCGATGCCAAACCTCTGGATCAGTTGGGGCGGGACGGGCACCCGAAGAAGGGCGGTTTTTTGCCGCCTGTTGCATTGCCTCGGCGCATGTGGGCAGGGGGTCGATTTACGTTTCATACACCCTTGCCGCTGGGGGCGCGTATCAAGAAACGCTCGACCATCAAAGCCATCACTGAAAAAAGCGGGCGCAGCGGGGAGCTTTGCTTTGTCACGGTGGTGCATGAGGTTCTGGCCGAAGATGGCACGCTTGCCCTGACCGAAGAACATGACATCGTTTATCGCGAAGACCCAAAGCCCAACGCATCAAAACCCGCGCAACCTATCGCGCCTGCCGACGCAGAGGTTTCGGAAATGGTTACGCCGTCCGAGGTCATGCTGTTCCGCTATTCGGCCCTGACTTTCAATGGCCACCGCATCCACTACGACGTGGACTATGCCCGCACCGTCGAAGGGTACAGTGGGCTGGTTTTTCACGGCCCGTTGACAGCGACATTGTTGGCCGATCTGGCCAGTCGGAGCGTCAACAAACCGCTGAAAACATTCGCATTCAAAGGCCTGTCTCCCATCACAGGGGTGGCGCCATTTCAACTTCAAGGCAGGGCGAGTGAAGATGGTTTGAACCTTTGGGCCCGCCGCCATGATGGGGTCAACGCGATGCAGGCCCGCGCGACGTTCTGATCCTCAGCTGTTAACCGCACTCAACACCGCGCCTCAAGCAATTCAACAGCCTGATTGAAGCTCGAGGTGTTTTCCTCGGCCCGTGCGGTCAAATGTGCCCCTTCCAACAGGGCAAGGGCCGCGCGGGCCTCGGCTGGGGCGGCACCCAAAGATGAAATGGACCCATCCTGCGCCGCCAGTTCGAACACTCGGATCAGCCAGTTCACCATCATAGCTCGGAACTCAGATATCTTTTGGATCACCTCATCCGACAAGCTTTCGCGGCTGCCGATCAAGGCCACGCACAGACACAACGTTTTGCCACCGCCTAGCGCATCCCGGTAGATATCGATCAGCGCTAGCAGACGCTGGCCCGCAGTTGGCCAGGCGGCATCGATCCGATCACAATCGGCCTTCAGCGCGTCATGGTATCGATCCATCAACGCGGCAGATAGTGCTGCCTTGGTCGGAAAATGATAGTGGATCGATGCTTTGCGAATGCCGACCGCATCGGCCAGATCTGCATAGCTGAACCCGTCAAACCCACGGGTGCGCGCTGCCTGCTCGGCGACGTTCAGAAGGGCTATCTTCGTATCGGTCATCATGACAACTCAACCTTTTGGTAGATGATAAGCCTTGCGGCCTGCTCCGCGGCTTCCAATGCACCTTCAACGTATCCACCGAACTGGGGGGCAACCTCGGTCCCAGCGAAAATCAGCGCCTGGTCCCAAAGACCCTTCAGGGGTGAGGGCAGGCCATTGGTTGGGTGACTGAATAGCGGTTGCTGATCTTCCAATGTTGCCGTGAACGGGTCATCGGCCCAGTCTTTGACAAACAGGTCCAGCGGCTGTGCAGCCTCTGGCCCGAATAGCCGCACGAGTTGATCCAAGACCAACTGACGCAGATGAATTTGGTCTTTGCGCGCCTGCGGCGGCAATCCGACAAAACCGAATAGCGCATAGCGCCCGTCTTGGGCGGGCGAGGCATCGTGGATTTCAACCATCGGTCCCCGACGGCTCATCGCGTCGCCGGACAGTCCGGCGTCGCGCCAGAAGGGTGATGCGTATATTGCAACGGCCTTGGCCTGACCCGCCATCCAAGTGGGAACCGCTAGCATCGAACTCAGCGCTTTGTCAGGCAACGCGGGCACAAAAGACAACTGCGCAGCAACCCGCGGGGGCAGGGCGAGCACAACCCGGTCAGCGTGAACGGTCCGGCCGTCGGCAGCTGTTGCAATCACGCTATCTTCGCCCCGCGCGATCTGTTGTATTGGCATCGACAGGTGAACCCTGTCCGGGTGGACGCTTGCCGCCAAAGCGTCGATCAGCGCACCAAAACCGCCGTCCAATCGCAGTGATCCCCGCATGGATGAAAACCCAAGGCCCCGCGACACGCGGCCTTGTTCGTCCTCATAGGTCAGCTCGCCTGCATAATGCTGTTCGAACCAGGATAGACCAAGCTGGCCGATCAAATCTGCAATCCTTGGCTGACCGGGCCAGAACCAGGCAGGACCCAGATCATAGCCGGTATCGCCATGATGCCGGGTCAGAATACGACCGCCTAGGCGATCCCGAGCTTCAACCAGAACAAAGTCATGCCCTTGTCGCGCCAGCTCTGCCGCAAGGCTCAGGCCCGAAAGACCGCCCCCGATGATCAGGGTCTGCGTCCGTTGTCTGGGTCGAGAGCTCATGTGCACGGCGCGATCAAGCCGTAGGCGCTTTGGCATAGGGCAGATGGCCGGTCTTTATCCAGACCTTTGCGCCATCAGGGCCCGCTACAGCTGTCAGGTTTTCGCCGTCAGGCAACCGAAGCCATGCGTTTTTAGCCAGAGTATCCCCGCCCGCAGTGATCTGGCCACCTATGACCAACAGCTCATGCCCACCAGCTGCATCCGAGGTCAGTTCCGCACCCGGATCAAGATGGCTATAGGTGACGCGTTCGCGGGGATCTTCGTACAGTAGCGCTGTCGCAACGCCCTTCACTGGTGCGCTAAGCTCCTCCGCCATGGTTTTGCGAAACTGCGTTCGATCCTCCATGTCAAACTGCCAGAGTTTGACAAAGATCGTACATCCCGGCTCTGAACCGGGTGTGTGAGACGAGGTTGGTGGATTGCGCACATAGGTACCTTCAGGGAAATCGCCGTGTTCGTCTTGAAATACCCCGTCCAGTACGATGAATTCTTCGCCTCCGGTATGGGTGTGGGCCGAGAACGAACTGCCCGGTGCATAACGCACAATGGTGGTGGCACGGGCCACTTCGCCTCCGATCCGGTCCAGCATCCGACGGTCAACGCCCTTCATTGGCGAGGGCAACCAGTCTAACTGATCCGAGTGGACAACGACGCGGGCGGAGAAATCAGAGTTCAGTTCCATAAGAGGTTCCTTCTCGGGAAAGGTAGAATAGTATATCAGTCTCTTATCATATATCTACTATTAGGTAGGTAAATTTCAATACCAAGCTTCAAACAATTATTTTGACAGATGTGCCGCCAGTATAGTCCGATGCGAAACCGCTATGAACGCGCCAGAGCGGTCACCAAATAGTCGATCAAAGCGCGAATTCTGGCGGTCAGGTGCCGGTTCGGCGGGTAGGTTGCGTACAGGCCTAGCACTCGGGTTTCATAAGATTCCAAGATCAATTTGAGCTGTCCGTCCGCCAAGAACGGCTTAGCAGTGTACAAAGGCACCCGCCCGATTCCCAACCCATCAGCGGCCATGTTGGCAACCGCGCGGGGCGAATTGGCGCGGAAATTGCCCGAGACTGGCACAAAGAGCTTTCCATCCGAGGTTTCGAAATCCCAACTGTCGATCACATTGCCCGTCGTTTGTAGCAGGCAATTGTGCTGTGACAGATCTTCTGGTGTTTCGAGAGGGCCCATGCGATCCAGGTAGTCCGGCGCAGCACAGCAAACGATACGCATATCGGTCAACTTGCGCGCGACCAGCGAGGAGTCTTTCAGAACTCCAAAGCGAATGGCCAGATCGAACCCTTCATCCACCAAGGACACATGGTGATCAGACAAATGCAGTTCGATCAGAACGCCGGGATGTTCATCCTGAAAGGGTTTGAGCAGGTGGACCAACTCGGCCGATCCATAACCGGTTGGGGCCGTTATGCGGATGCGCCCAGCCAATTCGGTCTGCCGCTGCTGAACCAGCCCTTCCAACTCATCGAATTGTTCCAATAGCGGTAGGCAGCGTTCGAAATAGGCCTTGCCAGTCTCGGTCAGGGTGACGCTGCGGGTGGTGCGATGAAGAAGCTGAGCATTCAGACGCTGCTCAAGTTGCCCTATGTATTTGCTGGCCAGTTTCGTGCTGATGCCGATCTGTCGGGCACCGTCTGTAAACGATGCGTGGCTTGCGACAGCCACAAAAACCCGCATTCCTGCGATGGTGTCCATTATCTACGCCACGTTCATAGTCATTCAATAAGTGTGTATATTATCGCCTAACTGTCAGCAAGTTATCTCTAGCGCCAATGCAATCGAAAAGAAGGAGCCATCTTATGACACATCCTCTCCGCATTCACAGCTTTCCACTGTCTGGCCATGCCCACAGGGCAGTTTTGTTCGCCAGTCTCGCCGATATCCCTCATGACGTTGTCAATGTGGATTTGGCGGGCGGGGCGCATAAACAGGACGCATTTCTGGCCTTGAACCCTGCAGGGCAAGTGCCGGTTTTAGAGGACGGCGATGTTGTCGTGTGCGACAGCAACGCAATCCTTGTTTACCTTGCCCGCAAATACGCCCCAGACTATCTGCCCAATGATCCGGTGCTTGAGGCTGAGGTTCAGAAATTCCTGACCCTTGCCGCAGGCGAGATCGCCTTTGGCCCCGCAGCCGCCCGGTTGATCAATGTGTTCAACGCACCTTTGGACAAGGCGTTTACCCATGCAACGGCAGCCAAAGTTTTGGGCAAGCTCGATGCACATCTGGACGGGCGTAATTGGCTTGTCGGTGATCGGCCCACAATCGCTGATGTGGCCATCTACAGCTACACCGCCCATGCTCCCGAAGGCGATGTTTCGTTGGAACCCTACCCGAATGTGCGGCGCCTGCTAGCCAATATCGAAGCTTTGGAAGGGTTTGTACCAATGCCCAAAACCGCAGCCGGGCTAAACGCCGCCTAAAGCAGCATCTGAACCCAAAAGACACCGCGAGGTCCGCCATGAACGCGCCCCTTCAAACCGAGCATTCTCCGTTTCACCGCGGCGAGCGCGAAATGCAGCGCCGCATCGGAAAACAAGACAGAATGGAGAAGATAGGTCGGACGGTGATCCGCCCGTTCATGCCGGACCAGCATCGTGAATTCTTTGCACAGTTGCCCTTTGTTTTTCTGGGCAGTGTCGATCAGGATGGCTGGCCCTGGGCATCGATCCTGGCCGGCAAGCCTGGATTTTTGTCCTCACCAAATGAAAGACAGTTGAGGGTACAGGCCAGGCCTCATCCCAACGATCCATTGGCTGACGCTCTGGTACACAACACGCCACTGGGTTTGCTGGGGCTCGAACTATCTACGCGGCGACGAAATCGTCTGAATGCAACAATTGGCGAAGTATCAGAAACCGACATACTGTTGGATGTGACCCAGTCTTTCGGGAACTGTCCGAAATACATTCAAACGCATGTCGTTGACTTCATCCGAGAGCCAGGCAGCGAAGCGAAGCACTCGAAAATCGAGCGGTTCAATGAACTGGACACTGCCGCGCGTGACATGGTCGCTTCAGCCAACGCATTCTATGTCACAAGCTATGCAGACACCGATACGGGGCGCAGCGTTGACGTTTCGCATCGCGGTGGGCGGTCGGGGTTTGTGAAGGTGCAAGGCAACAGCCTTCTGGTGCCGGACTTTCAAGGAAACAACTTCTTCAACACGCTGGGCAACTTTCTGGTCACGCCGCGTGCAGGTTTACTATTTCCTGACTATCAAACCGGCGATGTGCTGATGCTGACAGGAAAGGTAGACGTTCTTCAGGAACAGCATCCAGATATCGCGGGGTTTGATGGTGCACAAGGTGGCTGGCGGTTTGAGTTGGTCAGCGGCATTCGGATACATGACGCGTTGCCGTTTCGTGCGGAATTGACCGAATATTCGCCGAACAGCCTCAGCACGGGGAGTTGGACAACAGCAGCAAGGTAAGGGGAGGATACCCCGTTGGGAATGTCGCTCCGGGTCTGATATGTCGCAAACGCGCTAGTTCTGACGGTTGTCCAGCGCAACAAATAGATATGCGCAGTGTTTTGTTAACCAACCCATTGGACCGCCGGGCAACCGGCTGTGATCTCGTTGTGATGTGCCAATAGAAGCCCACAGGGCATTTGATTGGTCGAAGTCACATGCAAAACGAGATGAAACATGACATATGCGCTGCGCCTGGCCATAGATATTGGCGGCACCTTTACCGACACGGTTCTGGTCGAAGGCGATGAGACCATACTGGCCTCGGCCAAAACCCTGACGACCCATCAGAACCCGGCAGATGGGGCGATGGAGGGCGCGCGGCGGGTGATGGCCGCAAGCGGGCGATCTCTGCCGCAGGTGACGGGGTTCATCCATGGCACCACGCTGGCAACAAATGCGCTAATCGAACGGCGCGGGGCCGTGGTGGCGACGATCTGCACCGAGGGGTTCCGTGATATCCTCGATATCGGGTATGAGAGGCGCTATTCCCAATACGATATCAATCTGGAAAAGCCTGATCTTCTTGTCCCGCGAGAGCGGTCTTTTGTGATCCGCGAACGTATGTCCGCCGAAGGCGCTGTGCTGATCCCATTGGATGAGGCGCAGGTCGATGACTTGCTGGCCGAACTGGACGCAAGTGGGGCCGGGGCGGTGGCGATCTGCCTGATGCACGCCTATGCCAACCCGGCGCATGAACGGCGCCTGCGGGATCTGCTGGCTGAGCGCCGCCCAGACCTAACCGTCTCGATCTCATCCGATGTTAGCCCCGAAGCCCGAGAGTTCGACCGGCTCTGCACCACGGTCGCAAACGCTTACATCCAACCCCTGATGCAAAGCTATCTGGCCCGGTTCGCCAAGAAATTCGCAGCCGAAGGTGTGACATGCCCGATCTTGATGATGACGGCAGGCGGAGGCATGTGTACGGTCGAAACCGCAGCCCGCTTTCCAATCCGTCTGGTCGAATCCGGCCCGGCAGGAGGGGCCATTCTGGCCGCACGCATCGCCGCGCAAGCGGGACTCGATCAAGTTCTATCCTTTGACATGGGCGGCACGACCGCCAAGCTGTGCCTGATAGACGATGCACGGCCGCAGACTTCACGTTCTTTCGAAATCGCGCGCGCCGCGCGTTTCATCAAAGGCTCGGGTATGCCGGTGCGAATTCCGGTGATCGAGATGATCGAGATTGGCGCGGGCGGCGGCTCGATTGCCGGGGTGGATCGTCTGGGCCGCCTGACTGTTGGGCCGCAATCTGCAGGGTCAGAGCCCGGGCCGGTGGCTTTTATGCGTGGTGGAACGGAACCGACGGTAACCGACAGTGATATTACATTGGGTTACATAGTGCCGGATACCTTTGCCGAAGGGCATATCCAGTTAGACGCGATTAGCGCCAAGGCAGCGTTGGCCCGTACAATTGGGGAGCGATTGGACTTGGATGCGGTCGGTTCCGCGGATGGGGTTAGCCGCATTGTCGATGAAAGCATGGCCAGCGCCGGGCGAATGCATGCGGTCGAGTCGGGGAAAGACCTCGGCCCACGCACGATGATAGCCTTTGGTGGGAACGGCCCGTTGCACGCCGGTCGCGTCGCCCGTTCTGCCGGCGTGTCTCGCATCGTGATCCCACCCAATCCGGGCGTCGGATCGGCGGTAGGCTTCCTGTTCGCGCCGGTCTCGTTCGAGATTGTGCGCTCACACTATTCGCTGCTGAACAGCATGGACCTGGATGGGGTGAACGCCTTGTTTGATGCGATGATTTCCGAGGCGGAAGAAGTCGTGGCCAAAGGGGCGGGCGATGCGCAAACTCAAACCCGGCGCACAGCATTCATGCGCTATCACGGGCAAGGTCATGAGATCGAAATTCCTCTGCCGGACCGTGCGGTGACGCTCGAAGACATTGCCCCGCTGACCAACGCGTTTGAGGAGGAGTACCGCAAGCAATTCTCGCGCCCCGTACCTGGGATGCAGATCGAGATCTTGAACTGGGCCGTTAGGGTAGCGTCGTTGGACAACACAGTTGCACCTGTGCTCGATACGCCCGAACGCACCATGTTCAACGCAACCGAGACACGCCCGATCACCTGCGATGTGGACGGCACGACAAAAGACGCGGCATTCATCGCGCGTGCCGATCTGGAACCCGGTGACTACGTATCCGGCCCGGCGTTGATCCATGAGCCTCAGACCACCACGCTCGTATCCGCAGATTTCTCAGCCCATATGGATGCAATTGGCAATCTAGTGCTGATCCAAGATCAGAAAGGAGGCGTATGATGAAAACCGAGCTTTCTCCCGCTCGCCTGCAAGTCATGTGGAACCGACTGCTGGCCGTCGTCGAGGAACAAGGACAGACCCTGATCCGCGCTGCCTTTTCCCCCATTGTAAGAGAATGCGGCGATATCTCTGCCGGGATCTTCGACGTCAATGGCCGGATGCTGGCGCAGGCAGTAACCGGCACACCCGGCCACATCAACACCATGGCCGAGGCGGTTTTACATCTGTGTCAGCGCTTTGCCATCCGAGACATGAGGCCCGGTGACATCTACATGACCAATGACCCCTGGCTGGCCTCGGGACACCTTAACGACTTCCTGCTGATGATGCCCGCGTTCAAGGATGGCAGGGTGGTTGGCTTTACCTCCTGCACCTCTCATCTGGTGGATTTGGGGGGCTTGGGCATGGGGCCAGAAGGATCGGATGTTTACGACGAAGGCCTACTGATCCCTCCTTGCAAACTGGTCGAAGAAGGCACGCCAAATGCGCTGCTGATGGACATCATCCGCGCCAATTCGCGCGAGCCGATTGCCAATGAGGGGGACATCTACGCCCTGATCGCCTGTTGTGAGGCTGGGGTGAACCGGCTGATGGCGATGATGGATGAGTTCGGGATCGACGATCTAGACTGTTTGGGCAATTACATCATCGACACCTCGCGCAAAGGCGCGCTGGAGGCCATCGCCGAGGTGCCCGAAGGCGTCTACAAGAACGTGCTGCGCATGGACGGGTACGAGAATGAGCTAGAGCTACACGCCACGCTGACCGTTACCAAGGACGGCATGCATGTGGATTTCACCGGCACATCGGGCTGTTCGAAAAAGGGCATCAACGTACCGCTGAACTATGCCACGGCCTATACGGTCTTTGCCCTGCGTTGCATCGTCGGGCCGGATATTCCCAACAATGCGGGGTCGCTGGAACCGTTCACGGTTGATGGTCCCAAGGGCTGTATCCTCAATGCGCAGCGCCCGGTGCCGGTGGCGATGCGCCATACGCTGGGGCAGGTGACGCCTGATCTGGTATTGGGGTGCCTGCATCAGGCGCTGCCCGATAAGGTTCCGGCCGAGGGTGCAAGCTGCATGTTCGACCTGCCCATGCGCCACGCGCCCGAGGTTGCGGCAAATGGCGGGCGCGAATTTGCCATTGAACCCGTGCACAATGGAGGTACAGGCGCGAGACCCCACGCGGACGGCTTATCGGCCACGGCTTATCCGTCAGGCGTCTTTGGCTCTCAGGTCGAAATCACCGAAAGCGTGGCCCCGGTGATCATATGGCGACGCGAATTGCTGCCGAATTCGGGCGGTGCAGGCAAATATCGCGGCGGGCTGGGCCAGAGGATCGAGATGACCTCGTCCAATGGTGCGCCGTTCATCGTGTTCCTGTCGGTTGAGCGGCTGAAATTCCCCGCCTTGGGCCGGATGGGCGGCCAACCCGGCGCGCCGGGGCGTATCCGGTTTCGGGACGGGGTCAGCGACATCCCCGGCAAGGGCGAGCTACGGGTTGAAGGCGGAGACTATCTGATCTTCGACACGCCCGGCGGCGGCGGCTTTGGAGACCCGGCTGATCGGGACCCGGACGCGCTGGCGCTGGATCTAAAGCGCGGATTGATAACACCCGAAGGGGCCAAGGCCTACGGTGTTAAGCCATGATCCGGGCGGTCGATCATATCCGTGCGATGGCTCCTTACGCTTTGGCCGATCTTGGGAATGCAGGCACCGTTTCTCTGGCACAGAATGAAAGCGCCTTTCCGCCCAGCCCAATGGCTGTTGCAGCGGGGCAGGCGGCGATGGATCGGATGCCGCTTTATCCTGATCCGGACTGGTCTGATTTGCGTGCAGCCATTGCCGAGGTGCATGACCTCGACCCTGAAATGGTCCTGTGTGGGGCAGGTTCCATGGAACTAATCAGTTGCTTGATCAGTGCTTATGTTGATTCAGGGGATCAGGTGTTGGGCACGGACTACGGCTATGCTTATGTGGCGTCTGCTACGGCGCAGGTGAAGGCGGATTATGTGCAGGCACGTGAGGTCGATCTGACCGTTTCGGTCGATGATGTCATGGCCGCTGTCACACCCAAAACGCGGATTGTTTTTGTTTGCAACCCGGGCAATCCCACAGGAACTCTGATCCCGAATGCTGAAATCATCCGTCTTCGCGACGCCCTGCGAAACGATGTGCTGCTGGTGATCGATCAGGCCTATGCAGAGTTTGCGGATGCAGACCACAACCCGGCTGAAATTTTCGCCTTGGCGAAACGTGGTGATACGGTGGTTTTGCGCACGTTCTCAAAAGCATATGGGTTAGCGGGTGCACGTGCGGGTTGGGGGCTCTTTCCCCCAGAGATTGCATCTGAGGTGCGGAAAGTCCTGAACCCGAACAACGTATCGATTCCCTCTCAGACCATGGCAGCGGCAGCGATGCGGGATCAGGCGCATATGCAGGAAACGGTGAACCGAACGGCTGCGATCCGGGATCGCTTTGCCAATGAGTGCAGGGCGCTCGGCCTGGCTGTGCCACACAGCCATACGAATTTTGTGCTGATCAGGTTCGCAGATGTCGAAACCGCTCAGAAAGTTGATCACGCCCTACTGGCCGAAGGTTTGCTAATGCGGGGCATGGGCGGCTATGGGCTGGGCGATTGTCTACGGGCAACGATCTGCCCGCAGGAGATAATGGATCGCTGTTTGGCCGTGCTCAGAAAGATAACGTCATGACCCACGAGACCCGCACACGAGCAAAGATCGGTGTCTTGGTGCCCTTCACCAACACCAATCTGGAAGCTGACATGATGCTGATGCGGTGCCCGAATACGACAGTGCATTTTCAGCGCATGGGGGGGTATGACGTGGACGAAATCCCCGGCTCTGATCAGATGGCGGGGCTGGGGGCCTCGGATATAAGCCATGACATGAGAATGATCGCTGGCGTTCGGCCTGATGTGGTTCTGTACGGTTGCACCTCGGCCACGCTGACCCATGGGCCATCTTTTGACGCGCAACTGGTGCGCGATATCAAGGCCGCGTCTGGTGCTATCACCTTCACCGCAGCCGGGGCACTGGTGCAGGCGATCAAAGCACTGGGTGTGGGCAAAGTCGGGTTCGCCTCACCCTATTTGGGTGAGATCAACGCGCAGGCTGCAGATTTTCTGGCGCAGAATGACATCACGACGGTGCATTCTGCAGATATCGGGCGGGCGTTGGGAAACTATGGTCAGGGTGAGCTGACGCCAGATGAAGTCTATGATCTTGCTTGTCGCGCAGATCACCCCGAAGCAGAAGCCATCGTGCTCAGCTGCACCGACATGCGCGCGGTCGAGGCGGTTGAGCGGATCGAAGACCGACTGGGCAAACCAATGGTCACATCGAACCAGGCGATGATGTTTGCGCTTGTCAGGGCATTGGATTTGCCACGGCATCACGGCCTTCCCGGTCGTTTGTTCGATCTCATCTGATTGGAAACGCGACGACTCTGACGCAGATGTGGCAAAAAGTCAGTGTCGGACCTCTTGTGATCGGCAATCCTTATTACTATTGTCAGGTTTAAATCTGCAACTCACTCACGCAGACGAACAGGTTTCAGGCAACTATGCACGCAGTCGTTTACAATGCGGTTGAAGAACAGCACCTTGCGCCAGCCCAGCAAATGGCGGATCGGCCCTTGGCGATCATCAACCACTTGCGAATGGTTGCGCTGCGCTGCCGTTCTGCTGCGCGGGTCGATCTGGATCAGGCCTGTGCCTTGCTGTTGGCTGATCCTGCAGATGCACAGATGCGGCATGCGGAAACTTTGATGCGTGGCTTCCGTCAAGCGGTTGAAAAACGCCCCATCTTTCATCGTCCGGGTTCGTCCGAACTGTCCTTTGATGAGGCCTGGCTGGCGCGGTTGTTCGATGCCATCGAGCGCGAGGATGATGACAGTTTCCGGTTTCTGATCCAGTCCCGCGTTTCCCGTTGGCGGCAACGAAACTTGGCTTTTCTGGTTCGGGCTGTCTCGGACCAGTTTTAACCTTTTTAGAATTATTCTAAATAAGTCTTGGAATCTCTGCCTGATCCTTTAGATAGGGGTAAGATCCCTGTTCTTGATCGACAAAAACATTTCGAACCCCAGGAAAGAAGGTGACTTCCATGACACAAACAGCCGTTGATCTGACCACCGACGCCCGCACCGCCATCGCAGATGCGTTGAACCAGTCAGTTGCTGAAACAGCCGTAACAACCATGTTGGCGCAGAATTTTCATTGGAATGTAACCGGCATGGCCTTTAGCCCGCTGCATGAACTGTTCCAGAAAATCTACGAAGATCACTTTGTTGCACAAGATGATCTGGCAGAACGTGTAAAGGCGTTGGATGCCCATGCCGAAGGCACGCTGGCAGGGATGCTCAGGCGCTCGAAAGTTGAAGAACATGACGGCCAGGCCACCGACAAAGAAATGATCAAGCTCATGCTGGACGCTCAGGAAACACTGGCGGCCACTCTGGCCGGTGCAGGCGAACTGGCGGCCGAGCACGGTGACACCTTGACCGAGGATCTGTGCATCGGTCGTGGTCAGACACACGAGAAATTTGCGTGGTTCCTGCGCGCCATGCTGCGCTAAGTTAGTTGGCCAGGGGAATACCAACCTTGGCCTTCTTCTTTTTTAGCTTTTTCAGATAGGCCGGTCCCCAATGGGTGTACCGGCCCATTTTTTCCTGCTGGCAGACAAGCATCTGCACAAAAGCCTCTTGCTGATCCGCTCGTTTAATCGATTTGAACAGCTTCTTCTGGGATTTGGTCATCGAGCAGCCGATGCAATGACCCTCGCGCCGGAATTTGCAGACGTCGATACAGGGCGAAGGGACTTTCTTGCTCATCAAGACTACTCATTGAATAGGGGCCAAGGAATCGCCCCTAGCTGGATTTGTGGTTGTCACGTTCCAAATAAGGCGATCTGCTCCAGATTTCGAGAGATGCAGTTCAAAATTGCGCCTCACGGGCAATCAGCATTGTTGTTAAGTTGATCCAAGACTGATTGCGGCCCTTTCCCCGCGCAAAATGTCGTGGAATAAACCGCTAAAACAAGTCTGGTGTGCTAGTTCATAGTGGGCCCACCGATGAGCAGCGACAGGAACCCCAAATGATCAAAGACAATCCCGATCTGATCGCGGCCATCCGCGACCATTTCGCCCATGTCGAGAGTTGCCCGTTTCAGGGAGAGCGTATCTTCTTTGAAAACGCAGGCGGTGCGCTGACTTTGAAAAAAGTGGCTGAGACCTCTGCGTTTTATGCTGCGATCCCTGACAATCCTGGGCGGATCAATCCGGCCGGGCAGGGCACGCAGAATGTGATCAACAAGGCCAAGGCCGATCTGGGCGTATTCATGAATGCCTCAACCGGTCAGTTCTTTGCCGGGGAAAGCGGGACCGAGTTGCTGTTCCGGCTGATCCGCACTGCTTGTTTGGTTGCGCCGAAAGGAGCGAAGGTGATCGGGTCCTCGATCGAACACCCCGCCACCCGCAGTGCCGCGCGTCGCTGGGCTGGGATCGCTGGGCTAGACTACGTGAACGTCCAGCATGACGATGCAAGCGGGCTGGTCACGGCCAAAGACTACACCGACCTGATGACCCCAGATGTGGCAGTGGCTACGATCCTGCATGCCTCGCCCGTGACGGGGATGGGGATGGATGTCGCGGCGATCTCTGCTGCGATCAGGGCCGTTTCGCCCGACTGCCTGATCATCGTTGACGGTATCCAGCACGCGGCGCACGGGCAGTTGGATCTGGGCGCATATAATGTCGATGGCTATGCGATCTCACCTTACAAAGTGTTCTCGCGCCATGGCTACGGCATCGCGTGGATTTCCGACAAGCTGAGCGCGCTGCCCCATGACATGCTGATCGACGCGCCCGCGACGGGGTGGGAGTTCGGCACCCGTGATGCCGGTTCCTACGCCACAATGTCTGATGTGATCGACTATTTCGTCTGGCTGGGTGGCGCGGTGTCCGACGAAACCGAGCCGCGCAAACGGATCGAGGCGGCAGGCCGCGCAATCCACGCCTATGAGACCCACCTGACGAACGCGATGATCAACGGGGTCGGCAACCTGCCGGGTCTACGTGATATGGACCACATTCGCATTCTGGCCGGAACGGACAACGCGGCGCGCGAAGGTCTGGTGTCGGTTGTGGTGGATGGCGTCCCATCCGAGCAAGTCGTCGAAACACTCAACCAGCAGGGCATCCGCACCCATACTCGCAAGGCAGATCATTACTCGGGCAATGTGCTGACGCCGCTGGGGCTGTCGGATTGCATCCGCATTTCGCTGTGCCACTACAATACCGAGCAGGAGGTGGCGCAGTTGCTGACTGCCGTGAAAGACATGGCCGCCTGAACAAAAAAGCCCGGCCAGAAGGCCGGGCTTTTGGTTTGATCGGATCGCGGCTTTAAAAGTGGGCCGATTTCGTTCCGGCTGGCGCTTGCACCGGCGGGGCGAATTTGGTCAGGTCGATGCCTTCGACAGCCGCCTTGTATTCTTCAAGCGTCGGGGTCCGGCCAAGGATGGCGGACAGTACGACAACCGGAGTCGAGCCCAGCAGTGACTCACCCTTCTTGTCGGGCGCATCCGCCACGACGCGGCCCTGGAACAGGCGGGTCGAGGTGGCCAGAACCGTGTCGCCTTTGGCCGCTTTCTCCTGATTGCCCATGCAGAGGTTACAGCCCGGACGTTCAAGGTACAGGATGTTCTCGTATTCAGTACGGGCCTGTGTTTTGGGGAATAGATCGTCGAATTCAAACCCGGAATAGCGTTGAAGGATTTCCCAATCTCCCTCGGCTTTCAATTCATCAATGATGTTATAAGTTGGCGCGGCCACAACCAGTGGCGCGTTAAACTCAACCTTGCCCGCGCCCTTTTCGAGGTTGCGCAGCATTTGCGCGACGATCTTCATGTCGCCTTTATGCACCATGCACGACCCGACAAAACCCAGATCCACATGCTTTTCGGCATTGTAGTACGAGATCGGGCGGATCGTATCGTGGGTGTAGCGCTTGGACACATCGGCGTTGTTGACATCCGGGTCGGCAATCATCGGCTCAACGATCTGGTCCAGATCGACAACAACTTCAGCGAAATACTTCGCATTGTCATCAGGGCGCAGCGCCGGTTGTTCACCCGACTTGATTTCGGCAATTCGTGCATCCGCGATATCGATCAGCTTTTGCAGCATGCCATTTTCATGCTCCATGCCTTTGTCGATCATGATCTGGATGCGCGACTTGGCCAGCTCCAGCGAACCGATCAGGGTCTCGTCATTTGAGATGCAGACCGAAGCTTTGGCCTTCATCTCAGCCGTCCAGTCGGTGAAGGTAAAGGCCTGATCTGCTAGCAGCGTGCCGATATGCACCTCGATCACACGGCCCTGGAAGACGTTGTCGCCATGTTGGTCCAGCATCTGAGCCTGCGTCGCATGCACCACGTCGCGGAAATCCATATGCTCGGCCATGTTGCCCTTAAAGGTCACCTTGACCGATTCAGGGATCGGCATCGAGGCTTCACCGGTGGCCAGCGCCAGCGCCACAGTGCCCGAGTCCGCCCCGAAAGCCACGCCTTTGGACATACGGGTGTGGCTGTCGCCGCCAATGATGACCGACCAGTCATCTACGGTGATATCATTCAGCACTTTGTGGATCACGTCGGTCATCGAATGATAAACGCCCTTAGGGTCACGACCTGTGACGAGGCCGAAATCATTCATGAACTTCATCAGGCGCGGGGTGTTGGCCTGTGCCTTGGCATCCCACACCGAAGCTGTGTGACAGCCCGATTGGTATGCCCCATCCACGCTGGGTGAGACCACTGTCGCAGCCATCGCTTCGAGTTCCTGCATGGTCATCAAACCGGTGGTGTCTTGTGAGCCAACAATGTTGACCCGGACGCGCACATCAGACCCGGCATGCAGGGTCTTGCCCGGCGTGGTGCCGAGTGCGTTTTTGTTGAAAATCTTTTCAACTGCAGTCAGGCCCTGACCTTCGTGGCTGATCTCTTTAGACGGCGCAAAAACAAGGGGGGCTTCGACTCCCAGTGTCTCGGTCGCGATGGTCTGCAGCTTTTTGCCAAAGACAATGGCATAAGAGCCGCCGGCCTTCATGAATTCGACCTTCTGTGGCGTGAAGGATGCCGGCACATCGACCAGTTCTTCACCGTCTTCGCTCAGCAGCTTGTGGGTTTTGGTGTTGATCTTCAGCACCGTACCTGTGGCAACCGAGTATTTCTCTTCAAGGATCGGATTGCCGTCATTGTTCAGGATCGCGTTGCCGTCTTCGTCGACCTTTTTGACCCAGTTCTTCAGGTCAAGGCCAATGCCGCCAGTCACGCCCACGGTGGTCAGGAAGATCGGCGAGATGCCATTGGTACCCGCCACAACCGGCGCTATGTTAACGAATGGCACATAAGGACTGGCCTGCTTGCCTGTCCATAGCGCCACGTTGTTCACACCCGACATACGGGACGAACCCACACCCATCGTGCCTTTTTCCGCAATCAACATCACCCGCTTGCCTGGGTGTTGCAGCTTCAGCGCCTCGATTTCCTGCTGCGCTGCCTCGGAAATCAGGCATTTGCCATGCAGTTCCCGATCAGCACGCGAATGCGCCTGATTGCCGGGCGACAGCAAATCGGTCGAGATGTCACCTTCGGCGGCAACATAGGTGACGACCTCAATCTCCTCATCGATCTCGGGAAGCTTAGTGAAAAATTCAGCTTTGGCGTAGCTTTCAAGAATGTCTTTCGCGATCGGATTGCCGGCCTCGAAGGCGGCCTTCAGACGGTCGGTATCAGCGTCATAAAGGAACACTTGCGTCTTAAGAACTTCAGCCGCTTCTCCAGCAATCTTTGTATCTTCGCCCAAGGCCAGATCCAGCAGCACCTCGACCGAGGGGCCGCCTTTCATATGCGACAGCAACTCAAACGCAAATTCCTGCGTTATCTCTTCGACATCCGCATCGCCAAGAATGATCTCCTTCAGAAAGCCGGCCTTTTCACCGGCGGCACTGGTTGTGCCAGGCAGTGTGTTGTAGATGAAATAGTTCAGTGAATCGGCGCGATATTCGTTCTGAGGGTCGCGGATCTGATCGATAATCTCTTTCGCCAATGCGCCATCATCAATAGGCTTGGGGCTAAGGCCCTGCTCTTTGCGGGTTTCGATTTCACTCAGGTAATCTGTATAGAGGCTCATGGCGTTTTCCGACGATTGGGGCGAGAGCGCGAGGTGTGAATTTTACCTCGCCATTCAATTTGTATGCGGCGGTATACGAAAAGCGCGCAAGTTGCAAGAGTAGCAGGTGTGGCGCCATGTCTCGGCTTTGTCGTTTAACGAATGACCGCGATCCAGACATCTCCAACACGGAACTGACTGACAGAGCCAAGCCGCATTGGTTTATCCGGTGCAATTTGCCGCCCGCGCACCCAGGTTCCGTTCGAAGACCCCATATCCCGAATTTGAAGCTGGTTGCCCTTGGCAATCTGCAAGATGCAGTGCTTGCCAGATGCCCCCTTGCTGCGTGTCAATGCCAGATCGGCCCAGCCAGAATCGCGCCCGATTTTGATCTGCCGCGAGGATTTGAGACCCTTGACCTGATTGAACACCAGGCTCTTGCCACGATCCGGTCCGGATTGCACAACCAATCGCCACAGAGGCACCGGTCGCGGGGCCATCGGGCTGAACCAGCGGATTTCAGCAGCCCTGTCATATCGTGCGGCGGTGTTTGGGTTCAGACCCGTCATTCCCAGCGTCATGATCTTCTTCATGGCGCGTGTGGATCGTCGCACGGGTGAAACCGGCTTGCCTCTTTTGTCGCGCATTGTCAGGCGTAGAACAAAGCGACCCAGAGTTGCGCCGCTCAGCACGCCTTCGCAGATCAGCCAGTAGATGAGGACCATCGCCAGATAAAGCCCCGCCGTCAGGGCAGGGCCTGCACGCAGCAGCCCAAGCTCTTGCCGCAACACGGGTTCGATAGTAGCGCAAACAAATGCCAGAAACATGAAATCGAACAGCGCAGCCGCGCTGAGCAGGCGGGCGGCGTTTTTGTCGTCCAAAGGGCCCCCGATCGCCATCACCGTGCCCCCAGCATCGTCAGAATCATGAACAGCGCTGCTCCGATTGAGCACAGCATGAGCGCATCACAATGAAGCCGCAGCGCATGTTTCCCGGCTGCGTTAGAGTTGCGAAAATGAAACCCGGCGACCCACAAGGCAAGACCCATACCGACAATGGTGAACAGCAAGGTCTCGGACAGGATTTGCCGGTTCATGGCAACCGCCAACCAGTCGGCAGCACCCACAATCAATCCACCCCACAGAATGGCAACAACATAGACAGCAAAGCTCAACGCCTCATTCCGGGAACGGCTGAGCCAAGTTACCAACGCCCCCAAACCCCAGCCCAATGCGGCGGCGATGAGAATCACCAAAATCATACGAACGGGCAGCGAAAGTGTTGCCACCTCAACATTAAAGACCACCCTGGAGGTATTGTTCGCGAAATTGGAACTAACACCCAGAATAGCCAATAACGCGCCAATACCGGCGCCGATATTTCCGGCAAATGCAAAAACCTCATTCGCCAGAACCATCTTGTCCCGTAAACCAAAGGGTAATCTCATCTTAAAACTCATCCTATGATCGAATGTTCAAAAGTATTTGGTCGAATGCCAATCGAATCAGTATTCTATCTTTGCAGGTCATTTGCGAATCGTTGATTGAAAATAAAAAATATGTGAGTTCTTAATCAACTAAGAAGAAAAATTGTTTTACGGAGTAACGAGATGCGTACAGTTGCAGTGTCATTTTTTGCTGCTATTTCCCTTCTACTGACAGCATGTACCGATGAGGCTTTCCAATCTGCGTCATCATCTTCAGTAGCTGGAAAAACCCAACAGGAAAAACAGCTGGAAAAGCAGGTTAAAAGCCTGGATCAGGTGTCCAAGGACATCATTGTTAACAATACGGTTCAGGGTGCGCTGGCTGGCGCAGTTGTCGGTTGTGGTCTCGGCCTGTTGCTGGGCGGCGACGCCGGGGATTGTGCGGCTGGTGCCGCCGCAGGTGGCCTGATCGGTGGTGTCGGCGGCAACCAGGTCGGCCGTCAGGCCGCTGCTAAGAATGTTGAAATCGTCAACAGCAAGCAGGTTCTGGCAAACCTGTCGAATGTCAGCAAACAGCTGAGCTCGGTCGAAGCAAACCTGCGTTCGGTATTGGCCTCGCAAAATGCAGAACTGAAATCGCTGCGCCGTCAGCTGGACGGCGGTCAACTGTCTCAGTCGGCTTACAATCAGCGCGTCAACGCGATCAAATCCAATCGTCAGGTTGTATCGAACGAGCTGAAGCGCAGCGAAAACAACATGGACAACACCATTTCGGAGCTGAAGACAGCCTCAAGCAAAGGCCAACCCGGCTTGGGCGGAGCAACAAATGCAGCGGTCAGCAACAAGAACCGGCTGGCACGGACGCGGGCATCCATCAACCTGCTATAAGTTTCAATAACCCGCGCCTGACCTTGGGCGCGGGTTTTCAATTGGTAAGAGTGAGAAAATGACTTCAGATATTCTTCGTTTTTCAAGACCTTTCGCCCTTGTCGCCGTTGCCACTGTTGCCGGATGTACTGGTTCAACAGATCCAACAACGGCAACTTTGTTTGACAATATTGCTAACCTGAATTCCGGTGAATACGACCGCCAGATCGCAAATAATAAGGCGCAGGCGGACGCTATTATTGCACAGAACAAAGCGGCCGAGCAGCGCAATGCGCAATTGGCGGCGCAAAGCAATGCCAACAAAGCCGAAATCGACTCGCTGCGCAGGCAGATTGCTGACGTAAAGGCTCAGGGTGCGAAGGCGCGTGCCGCCTCGGCCTCGGACCCTGTAAGACTGCAGCAGGTTCAGGCGCTGGACAATCAGATGAACGCGGTCGAGCGTGACGTTAACAGCGGTGCAAGTTCCGCCGCCATCTCGTCCGAACTGAGCCGGATCAAGTCGGCGTATCGCGCGCTGTCCATATAATTCTAATCACGTCAGGTCGGCGCTTGTCGGCACATGCGACGACCGGGACGTCTTGCCTGAGGGGGGTCTTGGGATCGTGACCTACGGATTTTCACGCAGATTGGTGGCGCTTGCTGCCGCTTTGGTCATTTCGGGCGTAGCCCACGCACAAGAGGGGAAAACCCGCGCGCCAGCCACCGGGCTGGCAATCTTGGATTGTGCGCCCGCCGATCCCGCACCTGAGGACAGCTGCCTCGTTCGCGTTCCGTCCGGTAATCAGCGTGGCGATATGAGCTTCCGCTCGCTTGGTGACGCGCAGGCCGATTTCGAGTTTGTCAAATCTCTGGACGACATCCCAGGCGACCTGACCCTTTCGGCAACAATGGTTCTGATTGACTTGTCCGTCGGTGAGCGCAGCGCGCGTGTGCGCAGCTGGAACCGTGAGCGTGAGCTGATTGCGCGCGTCGTGACCAATCTACCGACGGATGAAAAAGTCGCGATTTATGGGTTCGGCAATGACATCGTTGAGTTGTCACCCTTTTCGACCAGTCGGGCCCAGGCCGAAGACGTGGTTGAGGATCTTGAGATTAAGGAACAGAACACCCGTCTGGTCGCCAACGCGACCCGAGCGATCGAATTGTTAAGCCAGCAAGATGATGTCCTGCTAAAGAACCTGATCCTGATCACCGATGGGGATGAGGAGGGATTGGCCACGGTTGAAGAAATCACCGAGGCCGCCGAGCGCGAAGGCGTTTCGGTCTCAGCCCTTGGAATGTTCTGGCGGGCACAGGGCAACGCCCGCACCACGCGCGGCATTGACGTACTGAAACGACTGACGGACCCGCAAAATGGCCTGATGGAAGAGGTCTTTTTGCAAAATCAGTCTGACGCCAATACCGTGGTGTCAGATTTCATCCGATCCTATGGAAATTCTGTCAAAGGCTCGGGCCTGATTGTGCCGGTCGGGGATCCAGCACCCGCTCGCATTACTATCGAAATGATCGAACCGGTTGTCGGCCAACCGGGACAAACCCAAACCAAGAGCTATTCCGCCGAGTTCCAGCCAGTGGTTGATCCGACGCCAGAACCGGAACCAGAGCCCGCGCCAGAACCGGAGGATGAGATTTTCGGTTTCCCGGCGCTTTATGTCTACATCGCGGGTGGCGTTCTGTTGCTGCTGCTTCTGCTGCTGGCGGTGCTGCTGGCGCGGCGCGGTTCGGGGGGTGAGCCCGAGGATGATCTGGAGGCTGGCGATTTCGACGATGGCGACGCAACAGGTATGCCACCACCGCAAGATGAGACACGTACGGTGGCAACCGCCCCTCCCCCGATTGCCTTTCTGGTTCGGGTGGATAACGGGCATCGTTTCCCGGTGCCCGCGGGACGCTCGACCATCGGGCGTAGCAGTACAAACGGGGTGGTCATCCCCGATGGCGGTGTGTCGCGTGTGCACGCGGAACTCAGCGGCGCGCCAGACGGACGATTCACCATCAGCGATCTGGACAGTCTGAACGGAACGCTGATCAATGAGCGCAAGATCAAAGGCGCGCAGAGAGTAAATGTGGGTGACACAGTGGGCCTTGGGTCCGTTCGCCTGAAACTGGTCCGGGCATAATCCGGGACCATACACACAGGAAAGGTGAAGACATGGGCAACGACAACAAGACAAGCTGGCTGTTCGACAAGGACGACGAAGAGCTGAACGACGATCTGGATTTTGGAGCAGATGACGGGTTCACCGAAAGCATCTCGCCCTCGGATGACGAGGCGACGCATGCCATGCCAAGCGGATCATCCTTCAGTGAAGCGCCGACTGAATATGTCGAAGACGAAAAGACACAGATTTACCATGGCGGGATGTCCAAGAATTTCTCGGACAAGGCCGAGTTTGATCCGATGGTCGACCCGATTACCGGCTGGTTGGTTGTGGTCAAAGGGCCGGGGTTGGGCCAGTCGGTCAATCTGGGCTCGGGCATGAACACATTAGGCCGCGACAGCGGTGAGCGTGTTTCGCTGGATTTCGGTGACAAGATGATTTCCGGCAAGGACCATCTGCGGGTGATCTTTGACGATGCCAACCGCGTGTTCTTTGCTGCCCCCGGCACGGGGCGCAATATCAGCCGTATAAACGGTCAGATCGTGGCCACCACCATGCCGTTGGAAAACTACGCACTGATCGAGCTGTCGAAACAGACGCATGTGCGCTTTGTTGCCTTCTGTAACGAGGATTTTGACTGGTCGGAGCTGGCCGAAAGCTCTGACGACTGATCCCGATGACAATCATCAGCGGCAAACAAAGCCTGGGCCAGCGCGAAAATCAGGAAGACGCGTTCGATCTCGTCTATCAAAACGAACGCGACCCGAAATCCGACATCCTGATGCTGGTGGCCGATGGGATGGGCGGCCATGCAGGGGGCGAGGTTGCATCCAACCTGGCCCTGTCGGCGTTCAAGAAGCATTTCATCGGGGGCTCGGAGGCGCCGCGCCCGCGGGACCGGTTGCAGGAGTCGTTGACGGCAGCAAATGATGCTTTACGCCAGCGCATTGCCAGCCAGCCCGACCTGAAAGGCATGGGATGCACTCTGATCGCAGCGCTCAAGCTGGGGGATCGGCTGGTTTGGGTTTCAGTTGGTGACAGCAGCCTATTTCTGTTGCGCGACGGACGCTTGAAAAAGCTGAACGCAGATCACTCGCTTTACGGTGAGTTGTTGCAGATGGTTGCTGCGGGCAAGATCACGCAGGAAGAAGCGGACAGCCACCCGCGTCGCAATGCCTTGCGCTCGGCGTTGATGGGGGATCGGATTTCTCTGACCGATGTCAACGCTATCAGCCTGAAACCCGGCGATGTGGTTCTATCCTGCTCGGACGGGCTGGATACACTGTCGCAGCCTGAAATCCGGGATATCCTGCAAGGTGGCAAAAGCCGCGATATGCGCGGTGTCGCCTCGGATCTGTTGAACGCGGTCGAGGCGAAAGGAAAGCCGAAACAAGACAACACCACCGTCGTCGCCTATGCTCATGTCCAGGACGGCATGAGCAGCATGCTGCGGGGAAGCCAATGGGCGTTTCACAACACCGGCGGCAATGGGAATACGCTTAAATTTGCAGCGATTGGTCTTGGAGCTTTGGCCCTTGTTGCGGCAGCTGGCGCATGGCTGCTGCGGCCTGATCCAGTCGAAGTCACGCCAGAGCCTGAGCCCGTCCAAAATCCGCCATCACAAGAAGAACGCAGTATTGGTGACAGCACTGTCGATGATGACCCAATTGCGTCCGACCCCAATAGCGACGAGGAGCCGTTAACAGAGCCTGAAGGCCAGGTGCCAGAAGTTGAAGAATCGCAGCCAGAAGAACCCCTTGCACCCGAGGAAACGACCCCAGAACCCACCGAACCGTCTGCGCCCGAAGAACCAGAAAGCACAGAGCCGGTGGAGCCGGCAACGCCTGCGCAAACTCCGGAAGAAGATGATGTTTCTGTAGAAAATCCTAGTGGCGAAGGAAGGTAGTTCTGACGGTGTCGGTGCATTTGCCAAAAGGAGAAACCTTTGCCGGTTACGTTCTCGGGGACGTATTGGGGCAGGGGGGCTTTGGCATCACCTACCGTTCGCGCAACCGCGAAACCGGCGAGCGGTTTGCGATCAAGGAGTATTTCCCCGCTGACTATGCGGACCGAGGTCCCAACAACGCTGTTTCGCCCAGGTCCGAGGGGCGGCAGCTGTTTCACATGGGATTAGAGGCCTTTCTGCAAGAAGCCAATCTGTTGCGTGATCTACCACAGCAACAGGGCCTGATGCGCGTACGGGCTGCGTTTCGCAAACACGGCACAGCCTATTGCGTGATGGAGTATATTCACGGCGATCCACTGGACCGGATGATGGCGCGCATGATTGATGCCCGCGGATCGGTGCCGCCTGATCTGGTCTCCACTTTCCTGCACTCGATGCTGAATGCGCTGGATGCCGTGCATGATGTCGGTGTGGTCCACCGCGATATGAAACCGGCAAATGTCATGATCCGTAAAGACGGGCAGCCCATTCTGATCGATTTTGGCGCTGCTCGCCTGATGGGCAAATCCAGCGGTCTGGCGTCAATGTTCACACGCAAATACGCGGCGATTGAGCAGTTTCCGGCGGATAAAACCGGATTGACCGGCAGTGTGCAGGAAGGCCCGTGGAGCGATTTGTTTGCCCTTTCGGTCATCCTGTATGAAATGGTTTCGCAAAGCCTTCCGCCCAACGCCGAAGAACGCTGGAAAGAAAAACGGGCGACAGGTCGTGACCCTTACGTCCCGGTGCGCCACAACCTGAAACGCAATCGTGTTCAGGAAAAATATGATGATGCCTTGCTAAATGCTATCGATCTTGGCTGCAGGTTATTGCCGCGTGATCGCATCCGCACAGCGCGTGACTATGCGCGGCTCGCGGGCATTGATCTGCGCGGTGCAGTGCCCGGTCCTGACCGGCCAGAACGAGAGCCCCGTGCTAAACCTGTTAGCCGCCCGAGGCCGCGCCCAAAGAAAAAACCCGGAGGCCGCAAGGCTTCGATACTGGTGTTGCTATTAATCCTGATCGTGGCAGCGGCCGTCATTGCATATGGAATACTGATGTGAAGATTGCAAATTTAACTCGTTCCCTTTGTTTTAAAGCCGCCTGGCTGTTCAGTATGGCCTGCGCTGCCACTGCGCAAATCGCGCCGGATATCGTTGCAGAAACCGACAAGGCGGTTGGACGAGCGGTCGTGGACGTCAGCGGCGGGCAAGCAACTGGATCAGGATTCGTCCTGTCAGAACTGCCCGAAGGTGGCGGTTACTACTACATCACCAACCATCATGTGATTAACGGTGGCCTGAACATACAGGTCGGGTTCAAACAGGATGACCGGGTCTTTTTATATGATGCAAAGGTTCTGCATGCCTCGCGCGAACTGGATTTGGCCGTACTGCGCATCGTCCCGCAGGAACCCAGCGGACATAGGCCCGGATTTCTGTCTCTGCGCGAAGGCAAGGCACTGAAAGGTGAACAGGTGGCTGCCATCGGCTATCCCGGTTCCTCGGACCAGATCAATGCCGGGCGGGATATGTTGCCTTTTTTTGAAACGACGTTGACCCAGGGTGCGATCAGTAAGGTTGCTCCGGGATCATTCAATGAAACGGGGCGGACCCTCGAAATTGTGCAGCACACAGCATCGGTCAATCCCGGCAATTCGGGCGGACCATTGATCGACTATTGCGGATCGGTACTGGGTATCAACACCGTCATCTCGGTCTGGAACTCGGATGGTCGCACGCCAACGAACAACACATTCTGGGCCTCGTCAGCGAACCCAATATCCGGTTTTTTGCGGGATGCGGGCATTCCCTTTAACGCGCACCAGCAGGAATGTGATCCAGACAACCCGGACTTTGTAGGCGGTGGTGCGAAAGACAACAGCCTGCTGATCATCCTGGCCGTACTGGCTGGCGCCAGTGCAGCGGTGATCGGCGGTATCTATTTCGTAGTTTCGCAAAGCAAAGCCGATGGCGGATCAAAATCCGCGCGCAGGGGTGGGTCGGCCAAATCTTCGGGCCGGGCCATTCTGGCCGTCAGCATGGATGGAAAATCCGAACGGTTCAGCGCCGCACAACTCCAATCGGGTGTCACGATCGGGCGCGCCAGCGAGAACACGCTGACCATCACCGATCGCAATCTCAGCCGCCGCCATGCCAGCCTGTCATTGCAGGGGCGCAAGATGATGCTGACTGATCTTGGCTCGTCCAACGGCACCAAGGTCGATGGCCGCCGTCTGAAACCGAATGAACCGGTGCAGATCAACACCAAATCGAAGGTCGAACTTGGGGGGGTTGCGCTTGTCCTCAGACGCCCGTGATACGGTCTTGTCGATCCGCAACCTTGGGATCGAACGCGCGCCCGGTTTCTTCGTGGTGATCGAAGAGCTGGAGCTAAGCGCAGGCGAAACTATCGTTCTGGATGCGGTCAGCGGGGCGGGCAAAAGCACAGCGCTGGGGCTGATTGCCGGAGCGCTGCCGCTGACGGACCTGCCGGATATGCTGCATGTGATCGGCGGGGTGACGGTCACGCCGGACACCCCGAGGGCCGAATTTGCCGGGCCCGACAAGCTGGGCTTTGTACTGCAAACCAATACGCTGGTGCCGTATCTGAGCTTGCAGGAGAATATTGAACTGCCCGTGCGTGTCGCCGGGCAGGTGGCGGATGCAGAATGGCAGGATCACCTGATCCGCGCTATGGGGCTAAGGGACCTGACCGCCCGCAAACCGGGTCAGTTATCGGTGGGTCAACGCCAACGCGCCTCGGTCGCTCGAGCCTTGCTGGGACGACCCGCGTTGCTGTTACTGGACGAGCCGGTTTCCGCCCTCGATCCCGCCAATGTAGCCGAGGTCGAAGGGTTGATCGTACATCTTGCTGCCGAGGCCGGGTCGGCCGTCGTGCTTGCCAGCCATCAGGCGCAAACGGGTGAGTTTGCGGATACCCCACGTGCCGATCACCGACTTCTGGATCATCAGGGGCAATCCTATTCGATCTTCTCAACAGCGGGCCGCGCGGCGGCGAGGGTGGCGTGATGGTTCGGATACCAGCCATGTTGGCCCTGCGCGAATTGCGCCATGACTGGCAGTCGGCATTGTGTTTTGTCGCCGCGCTGGCGGGCGTTCTGGGCCCGCTGCTGATCATTCTGGCGCTGAAGAACGGGATCATCGGCACCATGGTAGGCCGATTGATCGAGAACCCGTCGAACCGCGAAATCCTAGCCATCGGGGCCGAGCAGCATGATGCAGCCTTCTTCGCCGCCCTGGGCGCGCGGCAAGATGTCGGGTTCATCGTGCCTGCTACGCGCTCGATCAACACATCAGCCAACGCGGTGCGACATGAGGCGCAGCGCAAGTTGGAGCGTGCGGTGCCTCTGATCCCTTCGGCTGCGGGTGATCCGCTGATCGACGGCGAAGCGGTTGCGCCGGGTCGCGTGTGGGTCTCGGACAAGCTGGCGCAGGACCTTTCGGTCTCGGCCGGGGATACAGTTGACATGATCATCGGGCGCGAAGTGGATGGGCAACGCGAAAACGCCCGCCGCGATCTGCAGGTGATTGGCGTATTGCCCCCCGAAATTTGGCCGCGTCCTGCCATCTTTCTGTCGCTGCCCGATCTTCTGGCGGTCGAGCGGTTTCGCGACGATCTGACCTCGAACCCCGCAAACTGGACCGATCCGGTTGCCGAGCCCGAAACCTATGCCAGTTTCCGCCTCTATGCGCGTTCGCTTGAAGATATCGGAACCTTGTCAGCTCATCTAGCTGAACAGGGGCTGCAATCGCGTCCTCGAGCTGAAAACGCAGCCCTGCTGCTGTCCTTCCGACGTAACCTGAACATTCTGTTCACCGCCATCGCAGCGCTGGCCATGTTTGGCTTCTGGGCGGCGATGTCTGCAAACCTGCGCGGAATGGTCGAGCGGCAGCGGGTTATTTTCAGTCTGTTCTCCATGCTGACCATGCCCGACCGGCAGCGTTGTGTAATCCCGGTGGTCCAAAGTCTTGCGTTGGTGCTGGGCGGCGTGATCGCAACGCTGATCATCATCCTGCCCTTCCTGCTGGCCATCAACGCCACGTTCGAAACCGCTCCCGGGGAATCTGTTGCGCGCCTTTATGCGGGCGATGTGTTTGCAACACTGGTTCTGGGCGCCGTGACGGCGGTGACCGCAGCGATCTGGGCTGTTTTTGCCGTGCGCAATGTCGAACCTCAGGAGGTCTTGACCCATGCCTAAACTGACCCGCCTTGCCCTGGCTCCGCTGATTGGTCTTCTGAGCTTGTCCGCAACCGCACAGGCGCAGGAGATCACATGGCGCGAGAAATACTATAATCCGCAGCCTGCGGATGGCGATCTGTCCCTGCCAATGCCCTGTGGTGGGGCGATGACCTTCCGCAAGGTGGCGACGCCCAACACCGATGGCGTGATCGGAGATGTCTCGGTCGTGCTGGGGCAGGAGGGCAGCGATCAACCCTATCTGAACGGCCTGCGCCGCGCCTTTGTCTCGGGCGCGTTTGCCGATCCCGAAGGTGCGGCCAAGGGCTATTTCTACATGGCCAAGTATGAGCTGGCGCAGGCACAGTGGGATGTGGTCATGGTTGGCTGCCCCGACAAGGAGCCGCGTCGCCGTGGCTTTGTTCCGGCGGTTGGGAATACCAAACTGGACTATCAGCGCTTTGCAGAGGCCTACACCCTGTGGCTGATGGAGAATGCACCCGACAGCCTGCCCCGCGTCGGCGATACGCGGGCCTATCTGCGCCTGCCGACCGAGGAGGAATGGGAGTATTCCGCCCGTGGTGGTCTGGCGGTGGACCAAGCGTTGTTCCGTGCCCCAATGCCACCGGTGCCAGAGGGTACGCCACAGGACGAATACATTGCCCATGGCGGCACGGCTTCTGCGGGGGGGAAATTGCAGGTGGTTGGTTCTCTGAAGCCCAACCCGTTGGGTCTGCATGACATGCTAGGCAACGCGGCCGAGATCGTAGGAGATCCGTTCGCTCTGGTCCGTCACGGGCGACTGCACGGTCAGGCAGGGGGGTTCGTGAAACGCGGTGGCGACGCGCGGACGCCCTTAGCAGACATCACATCCTCGACCCGGTTCGAGGTTCCGCCCTTTGACATCCTGTCCAATACCGCCTCGGCGGATCGGTTCACGGGTACTCGGTTGGTACTTCAAGGCCTGGCCATCACCTCGGCTGATCAGGATCAGGCACTGAAGGATGGGCTGGACCAACTGGCGCGCCCAGATGAAGGGCTGGCCTCGGCCGCCAGCGAGCAAGAGGCGATGGAACTGCTGGATGAGATTTCAGCGGAAACCCTGTCGGACCGCACCAAGACGCAATTGGCGGTGATCAAGGACACGCTGAACCGGGGGCGAGTTGAGCGCAACGCACAAAGGGATCAGTCGGTCCGCCTGATCCTCACCTCGGGCGTTCTGGTCTGCGGTCAAGCTCTGCGCCGCTATCTGAACGCTCTGATCTCGATGCTGACAATCCAACCCGAGCTTGATGCCATCGAGCGCGAGGCGCGCGCCGCCGGGGATCAGGAACTGCTGAAAGAAATCGAGATTGCCCGGCAAGAGGCCGCCGCAAAACTCAAGGAAATCGAAGAGAAAGCAAAGGCGGATGTGGTTGAATATGCCAATCTGATCGAGGGGCTGGTCGATCAATACTCGCCCGTGCTGCTGCGCAAACAGATCGATTTCATTTACCCCACTGAAGAAAGCCGGGGGCGCGAGCGAGCAAACTGTCTGGCGCTGGTGCAAGATCACATCGGCGCGCGCAGCGTCGCGGGATATTCGGATTTGGATCAAATCGCGGACGATATTCAGGGGCTGGCTCTATCGTTCATGGAAGACTGACTTGGAAAGGTTGAAGAATGCGGGATGTATTGAACAAATCGTTGGAGGTTCTGGTTTGGATCACCACCGCGCTGTCGATTATCTTTTTCTGTTTCACCGCTGTGACCATGCTGCGCCTGTCGCCGCTGGGTCCGGATACAACCACGATCATCGCCGCCTTCCTGACGGTGGTGTTCGGGATCACATCCTCGCTGGTATTTGCGGGCATCTGCTTTCAAATCATGGATATCCGCACCTTTAGCAAGCACAGCGCCATCAGCCTGAAAAACCGGAGGTAAGGACACCCATGGAACACTCGGTACTTGGCCTGAAACCCGGCAGCGTTCTGCAGGATACGTACGAGATCAAATCCCTGCTGGGCGAGGGCGGCATGGGAGCCACCTTTCGTGGCCTGAACCGGGCGAGCGGGCATGAGGTAGCGATCAAGGTCATGACGCCCAGCTTTGCCAAGAACCAAAAGGCCGTTGATCTGTTCCGGCGCGAAGCGAACCTGCTGCGCACCGTGCGCAGTGATGCCGTGGTACGGTTCGAAACCTCGATGCTGGACAAGGATGGTCGTCTTTTCCTGGTGATGGAATTTGTGCCCGGTCACCCATTGGCGCACTACCTGAAAAAGGGGGCAAGGCTGTCCTCGGATGATGTGTTGAAACTGGGTCTGCGCCTGTCGCAAGGGCTTGAAGCCATTCACAAGCTGGGCATCGTGCACCGCGATGTGGCGCCGGATAATGTGATGATCTCGCATGATGATATCAATCAGGCCAAGTTCATCGATTTTGGGTTGGCCTCAGACAGTGTTGGGACGGACAAGTCCATCATCGGCGACAGTTTTGCAGGTAAGCTGCTCTATTGCGCGCCGGAACAGTTGGGCCTGTTCGGCAATGAGGTGTCTACCGCCACAGACGCCTATGCGCTGGGGCTGGTCTTAATGCGGACCGCGGGGCTGGAGCTACCCGGTGAAGGCAAAGGGTTCGCTGCCGTTGAAGACCGGAAGGCGGATGTCAAAATCACCGATCCCAAGGTTGCACCCGGTTTGAAATGGGCGCTGGAGCAGTTGCTGAAAGCCAACCCAAAAGATCGCCCCTCCGACCTGCCCGGATTGTTCCGTCAAGCGCTGAACGGCGAGGTAAAAAAGAAGCCCTCAGCAGGCGCTGCCCAGCCTAAAGATGCAGTGCCGTCCGAGGAAAGCTCTGGCGGCAACAATATGCCCATGATCGCGGCTGGAATCGTCGCTCTGGCCGTCATAGTAGGCGCTGCGTGGTATTTTCTTGTCGGCCCCGGTGGTCAGTCGGCCAAGGTCAATGAATCCGTTGTCGTTGCACAAGAGGCGGTCGCAGCAGACAATCCCTTGACCGCGGCGCGCGATTTGCTGGCGGCGGGTGGGGCTCAGAATCTGGATGCGGCCCTGGGCGCTTTGATTGCCATCAGCAATGATCAAGAACTGTCGGAACAGGACCGGGCAGACGCCAATATCCTGATTGCTGAAATGTATGACCCTGAAACCCATAGTACAGTGACTTCCCCTTTTCCGCGCCCCAACCCCTCGGCGGCGCGGCGATACTATCAGCGCGCAGCTGATCTGGGATCAGACCCGGCGCGCGAAGCCCTGAACAGATTGGGCGAGTGAGGAGACGGATATGATGTTGAGACGGATACTCCTTCTTGTAACGGCGCTGGTGCTGGCCGGGCCGCTGCTGGCGCAATCGAAATCACCATTGCCTATCGAGGGCAAAACCAGCCTGTTCCAGCGCGTGCTGATCCGGGAACGGATCGAAGCGCGCGCTGAGCCGGAAAGCGAAAGCCCCGGCACGGCCCTGTCTCCGCTACAGGTGTTCTTTGTCTATGACCGCAATGGCGATTGGATGCAGATTGGCGCCACTGATCAGGGAGACGACCTGATGTGGGTGCCTCAGGCCGCGACGGTCGACTGGAACCAAAACATCGTTGCGACGCTAGAAGGCAGTGACAATGTGGGCCGGGTTTTGTTCTTCAACGATATCGACCCGATTTACGACATCATCGAAAGCGAAAATCCCGCGGATCTGGCTGCGGATGCGCGGGATGAAGCGCTGGCGGCTGAGCAGGGGGGAGACCCATCGGAAACCGTGATCGCCCTTGGCCCGCGTGAGACTATTGATCAACGGCAGAACCTCTACGTCATGCCGATCCTATCGACCGAAGAGGCGGTGTTCGACATCGGGCCCTTTGTCAATCTATTGCAAGTCGCCGTCGCCAGCGCCAACGCACCGAACCCACCAGCCGCCCCAAGTGGTCAGGCTGCGGGTGATCTGAAAACTGGGGTGGTTTTTGTCGTCGACACGACCATTTCCATGGAGCCCTACATTCGCGCCACCCGCGATGCGCTGCAGGAAGTGTACCGCGAGGCAGCCTCCTCGGATGCAGCCGATGCGGTCAGCTTTGCCCTTGTGGGCTATCGTGACAGCCTGCAAGCCGCGCCTGATCTGGGTTATGACGTTAAGACCTTTGTGGATTTGCAGCAGGGGCTGGATGTCGAGAATTTTCTGGCCGGGATCGACCAGATGCAGGAAGCGAAGGCCAGCAGTAAGAACTTCCGCGAAGACAGTTATCGCGGGATCGAACATGCCCTGCAGGATATGGATTGGAGCGATTTCGGAAGCCGGTTCATCGTTCTGGTAACCGATGCGGGCCCGCGCGAATTTGATGATGAATATTCCTCGACCGGTCTAAGCGCTGAAAGCCTGAACCGCCTTATTCGCGAGCGGATCGGGGGCGCTATGGCCGTCATGCATCTGCGCACCGCACGCGGAGCCAAGGATCACCCCTCGGCCGAGGCGGCCTATAAGCAACTAACAGCATTTCCGAACTCGGCGCCGCTGTACTTTCCCATCGAGAACGGCGATCCCACCATCTACAAGGACACAGCTCGCCAATTGGGTCAGTTCGTGGCGCAACAGGCGTCGTCTTATCGCGGCAGCGACGGCGACGCCCTATTGGATGAAGATGCCATCGTCGATGAGGCCGAAGGCGGGTTGTTCAGCGGGCTCAATACCGCCAGCCGCACCATGCAACTGGCCTATCTGGGCCGGACCGAAGGCGCGCAGGCGCCCGATCTGTTCGAGGCTTATGTGGCCGACCGGGATTTTGATCGCACCGGTTTGAAACCACTGTCTATCCGTCTACTGATCTCCAAAGCCGACCTGAGCAATCTGGAAGAGGCGTTGCGGATCATCGTGGATCAGGCTGAACGGAACGTGGTGAATCCTGATCAGTTCTTTACTCAGGTTCTTGGTGTGGCCGCTGATATGAGCCGTCGACCCGACCAGGTGTCACGCCAGTCAGATCCAAGCCTGGCCGAGGCTGTGGCCTTGGACGAGTATCTGGCGGACCTACCTTATAAATCACAGATCATGGCCATTACCGAAGATGATTGGGTGCGCCTGCCCATTTCGGAACAGCAGACCATCGTAAATGGCCTTTATGACAAGATCGAACGCTATCGCCGCTACAATGAATCGACGGATCAGTGGGTCGATTATCTGGGTGCTGGGCCACAAGCGGGCAATCTGTTGTATCCCATGTTGCTGGACGATCTGCCCTAAGTGTTCAGTCCCGGCATCTGATGAATCGGACTTAAGATGAATCGATCTGGTTCTGATTTCCAGATTTTGCAGATATATCCTTAGGGCGCGAGACCAGAGAGCGTCTTGAGGTGACGAGCGGAGTTGTACGCATCGAGGAAGTCGGCCAGATGTGCGCGAAGCTGATCGTGGCTTTCATAGTGGTATCGTTTGACGGTTGCGTCCTGGATCGTGCTGTGCATGCGCTCAACCTGGCCATTGGTCTACGGATGGTTTGGCTTGGTCAGCCAATGCTTGATGCCGTTGGCCTCACAAATCATGTTGAACCGCATGGGCCGGGAATAGATTGTGTTGCGATTGCGAAGCTGCTCGGCGAACTGGATACCGTAGTCCGTCATAATCGTGTGGAGACGGTAAGGTTCGGCTTCCAGAAGATGCTCAAGGAGTTCACACGCCGTCTTACGATTGGCCTTCTCAACTAGTTGCGCCACCGCAAACTTGCTGGATCGGTCAATGGCCACAAAAAGAAATAGCTTTCCTTCTTCGGTTCTGACTTTGGCGATATCGATATTAAAATAGCCAATGGGATATCGTTTGAACTTCTACCGTTTGGGCTTGTCCCCATCCATGTCTGGAAGGCTTGATATCCCGTGACGCTACAAGCAGCGATGCAGAGAAGACTGTGTGAGATGTGGAATTGATGGCTGCAAAGCATAGAGACAGTCGTCCAGTGGCAGCAGGGTGCGCCCGCCGGAACACAACGACCATAGCGATCTCGTCTTGGCTAAGAATGGCTGAGCGCGGCTCTCGCGGCCCAGTCTTCTGGCCTCTGACAGATTGGCGTTTGCGCCACTTCGCGACCGTCTTGGGGTTGATCCCAAGCACTCTGCTCAGTTCCGAGATCGAATCTTGCGATCGCTGTATTGCTGCTCTGACGGCGTGCGTGCCCTCCCGGCACCTTTTTTACGACAAGAGCCTGCCGGGTAAGAGTACGTGGCGCTGCCATGACGAGCTTATCCCTTAATGCTTCCTTCCATTCCAGCTAATGAATCGCACCATCAAACCGTGAGATCAAACACCTGGAAACCAAGAATAGGAAGCAGGCATGATTGAGGTGAAGGGATCGGGGCTGTCGTTCGCTGGCTATGTGAACGGCCAAAAGACTACTCGAGTTTACTGGAACGAAGAAACCGCGTTGAAGACGGCGGATCGGTTCGAGAAACAGCGAATTAGCATACGCAGACCCTGCATGAACTGTAAATTTTCGACTCTGAGAGGCCGCACAATCGGCTCTGCAACACCTGTCGGCGAATGTGAGGGGCTAGCCCATAGAAAAGATTCCAATTACCGGTTCAGCCTGAGCTAGTGGCATTCGCCTGTCGCGTTCTAAGTGAAGTCTTTGAATCGCCCGACCGAGCAAGTCCCGAAGATCATCCCGAAATGCTGGCGCCAATTGGAATCGCTGCATCCCAGCATACAGCATTTGCCATCGATAAAACGTTTCGTGCGTCACGCCAATCAGGCGTACCACCTCTGCAATCGTCTCGCCATGTACTTGCAGAACTTCAATCTACCTAAGCTTCAGCACAATCTCCTCTGGCTTCTCTCGGTTTCCAGCCATCGCTGATCCTCCAATTTGAGTGATAACCTATCCCAGTTGGTGGACCACTTTCAGGGGACTATACTAGGGAAGACAACACTGATCGCAATCCTCGTCAGCGAAGTCATTCGGTTTTTGCACAACAGCAGCCGTTGCCTCGACAAACTGACGTGAGAGCTATGTGCGTTACACCCCTTGCGCGACCGACCAAAAACTGGCTGGGCACAAGTTCTCCGCCATTTGAGCTACATAATTAAAATGCCGCTGACGGGTAGTTTCAGCCCCAAGTTGAAACAAGCCGGGTGTTTTTCGACCCTTATCTATGCGTTTCCTGCAAAAAGGCCAGCAGGTTCACGATGTCTTCGTCCTTCTTTAGGCCCGGGAATTGCATCTTGTTGCCTGGAACCGTGCCGCGTGGATCGGCAAGGAACCCAGAGAGCGTTTGGATGTCCCATGTGATACCAGAGTCCTTAAGTGCCGCCGAATATTTGAATCCTTCGACCTGTCCTGCCTGCGCCCCCAGAATACCAAACAGTGTCGGACCAACACCGTTGCGCCCTTCTTTCAACTTGTGGCAGGCGCTGCATTTACGAAAGACTTTCTTACCAGCCTTAGCATCTCCGTCCACGGCCACTGCGGCTACCTCGGTTGCAGCCTCGGGTGCCACACTCGCCTGTTCACCCTCCAGTTCGAACATAAGCCGCGCGGTGACAGGGACGGTGCGGGTGATACCTGGCAGCTCGGCCAGTTCCATCAACTTGTCGACCCCGGCATTCACACCAGCATCTTCGGTGCTGATAAAGACCATATCATTGGTTGTAACCAAAACCGACTTTTCCGACAGGCGAGCCACGAACAGTTCAGCGTCAAATTCAACATCTGCACCAGCCAGGGAAAGCACCGCTTCGCTATCAACCGTTGCGGTTTGCCCGACCTCAAGCGCGCTCAATTCGCTTATGTCGATCTCAGCCGTCAATGTCGCAGTGCCCGCTTTGCGGAAGACGTATTCGAACATGCGTTCATTGCGGATATCGATATTGGTCTCGACCGAAGACAGATCAATTTCAATCATTGCCTGGCCGTCTGGGTTAACCGTCCCACTCAGTGAGGTGAAACTGTTGACCTCACCCACGCTGTCTTTCTTGATGCTACCATAAGCGAGGTGCGAGCCGTCTGGAACCAAAGTCCAGCCTTCGGCCAGGGCAGGGCCTGCAATAATTGCCGACGCGATCGTGACCGCATGTATCAGATGTTTCATTTCATTCCTCCTCGGGTTATGCCAGTCCTGAGCGCGCGGGCTCGGTCCGTGAACATGAAACACACACAGGTCGTATTTTATTCGATGGCGGGTGAAATAAGCTCGGAACAGGCGGTCAGAACCGCAGTGCAGACGCATTCCAAACGCGTCTGGCGTTTTGCTTTGGCGCTGTCGGGTGCGTCGGACGTGGCCGATGATCTGGTTCAAGCCACATGCCTGCGCGCGCTTGAGCGTCATCATCAGGTGACATCGCACGATCGACTGGATTCGTGGCTAATGACAATCTGCCGATCAATCTGGTTGAACGAGATCCGATCTCGCGCTGTACGCAAGGCACAGGCGCTGTCGGTAACGCCCGAATCCGAACTGGTTGCAACAGGTCCGGATTCAGAAACGAATATTTTCGCCACTGAAGTGTTTACCCAAGTGATGCAACTGCCAGAAGCGCAGCGGGAAACGGTCATGCTGGTGTTTGTCGAAGGCTACAGCTACCGCGAGGCCGCCGCGTTGCTGGAGGTTCCCATCGGCACAATCATGAGTCGGCTGTCCAGCGCCCGGCAAAAACTGAAAACCGTAATGCAGCAAGATGCGGCAAACGCCGCACAACGGAGTGGCAAATGACGTTTTCCGACGAGACGCTTCTGGCGTATCTGGAAGGCAATTTGGAAGAGGCCGAGGCCCGTCAGATCGAGCAGGCGGTCGAGGCGGACCCAGAGCTTGAACAGCGTGTGATGGCGCTGGACCCGTTTGCCAGTATGGTGCAGGGGGTTTTCGAAGCCATTCCCGCGCAAGCGCCCGAAGTTGTTCTTCCTGAGCTCGCCGCTCAAACCTCCGGGCCTGCTGGCATAGGTTTGATGCGGCTTGCCGCTGTAGCAGCCAGTGTTGCGGTTATCGCCGCGTCTGCGACCTGGTGGACCATGCGACCCGCACCTTTGGGCTGGGCGCAACAGGCCGCGATTTATCAGTCACTCTATGTGCCAGACACAATCGCTCCGCTGGATGCGTCGACCGAAACTTTGGATAAGCAGTTTGCGATGGCCGAAGAACAGCTGGGCCGTTCCTTGAACCGAGATGCGTTGGAGGCATTGCCGGGGCTTGAGCTGAGGCGGGCGCAGGTGTTGTCGTTCAAAGGTAAGCCGCTGATCCAGATCGTCTTTGCAGATGAACAAGGGCAACCCTTGGCCTTTTGCGTGATCCGTCAAGGACCTGATGCCCCGAATAAACCAGCCAAATCGGCGGTTCTAAGCGGTTTGGCCACAGTAACATGGGCTCAGGATGGGTTTGGCTACATGCTTTTGGGCAGCAATCCAAAAACCGATCTGAGTGGTGAACTGGACGCTCTGTCCCAGACATTTACGGGTTAGAAAAATCCACTTGTGAACCGCCCGAAATGTCCAAAGAATACGGGCATGAAGTCCAAGTCTGTCATACCGCTGCCCGAGGATGAGGCCGAAGAGGCCACACCGCCAAGCATCTATGACTCTGATCCATCCGACGAAGATGACCTTTGGTTTCTGTCTCCTGACGACGAGGACGCAGCAGAGGATTTTCTGCCGCCCGGCCCCCGGCAGGACAATCGGGTTTTGTTCGACCCGCGCGACTGGCGGGCGGCGCAGGCGGCACTCTCCGCTGAGCTGGCCGATCTGGCCCTAACCTTTGGCGCGCTAGATGAACGCTTGCGGGCGGGACCCGATGGGTGGACCCACCGTCTGGCATTGATGGACGTCTCGGATCTGGGCTGGTGGACGGGCGACCGGATCGGTGTCGACCGACTGGCCCTGTGGACAGGTTTGCGCATTGGGGCGACCAGCGATGACGCACAAGCCCTGTACCGGGCGGGGTGGGCCGTGCGCCGCCTGACTTCGGGCGCGGGTCCGTCGGTTGGTGGATGGCAGGCCGGGTTAGGCGCATTTCTGGACCGAATGGCGCAGGGGATCGAAGAGGTACCCGAGGCCGTGGCCGATTTGGCCGAGGTCATGGGCAATGTCGAAGGTTTGCATCCGGTGACACAGGCCGCGATTTCCTTTCACGCATGGCGCGCCGTCTCGGACGGGATCGGGCAGGATACCGAAGCTGCGATTATCGCCGCACGCCATGCGGCCTCAATGGGTCGTGGCGGGGCCATGTTCATGCCACTGGCTTTATCAGGGCCCGGCGCGCTGCGCGGGATGGGCGAACCTGAAGAGAAACTTGCGGCATGGATCACCGGGGCGGGGCAGGCGGCCCTGGCCGCATTGCTGCATCTTGATCGGGTCAATTCATGGGAGGTGCGGGCCCGCGAAGCAACAGAAGGTTTATCAGGTCGCACCCCGCCTCTGCTGATTGATGTCCTGACTGCATGGCCTATGGTTTCGGCCCCGTTGGCCGAGGAACTAACAAAAGCGTCGCGCGCAACAGTACAACGCAATATCGACCGGTTCAGTCGTCGCGGTTTGCTGCGCGAAGTGACAGGGCAGGGGCGGTATCGCGTCTGGACAGCGGCTCTGTGATCCAACAGCCACTCCTGCCGGAAAGCGGCCACTGCGCGCCGTGACAAAGACAGTTTCGGTTCTAAGCACGTGGTTGTTACAGCCAAACTAATGTCGCTGAAGTGCTAGGCATATGGGCCAAACCAAACGTAGCCTTACAGTCAAGAAGCACTGTTTTGGGCCATGTCCCAGCGTGGCTTCTTTCCAAACACAGCGACAGGTGCCTAGATGTCAAACGCGCATGAACTGACCCAAGAACAGTCTGAACGGTATTGGCAGGATGGCTTTCTGTTCCCTCTTTCTGTCTTTTCCGAAAACGAAGCTGCGGAGTTCCGCGCCGAACTGGAACAGATCGAAAAAGACTGGCTGGCGGCAGAGCTGCCATTGCCGCTGAACACCTATAAACGGGTCAACGCCCATCTGGTGATCCCACTGGCAGCCCGGATCGCTCAAGACAAGCGTATTCTGGACGCGGTCGAAGGTGTTCTGGGCCCTGATATCATGATCTGGTCCGCCGAGTTTTTTATCAAGGAGCCACAGACCACGCAAACGGTTGGCATGCATCAGGACCTAACCTATTGGGGCATGGGCGAGACGCCTGATCAGGTGACGGCCTGGATCGCGCTGTCACCCGCCACCGTTCAAAGCGGATGCATGGATTTCGTACGTGGAAGCCACAAGAACCCGATCCTGCCGCATACCGACACCTATTCCGAGACAAACCTGTTGTCGCGCGGTCAGGAGGTGGCCGTCGACGTTTCTGAGGACGACAAAACTCATATCGAACTGAAACCCGGCCAGATGTCACTGCATCACGGGCTGACAATCCATGGCTCTGGCCCGAACGCATCAAACGATCGGCGGATCGGATTGGCGATCCGCTATCTCAGCCCCGGGGCACAGCAACTGGTGGCAGATCGTGATTATGCCATGTTGGCGCGGGGATCGGATGCGCACAGCAACTTCGTACCCATCCAGGCCCCAGACGCACTTTTTTCTTCTGAAGCCCTGGCGCTGTATGAACAAGTGCGGTTGGACCAAAGCAAAGCGTTGGCCGAAGGGGCGGACAGCTCCGTTCCGCTTTATATCAAGATGTAAGCTAGGAGGGTCAGGCGCTTAGCGCCCGACACCTACATAGGTCTTAAAGCCAGATTTCAGCGCTTTGCTTTCAGTATAGATATTGCGCAGATCGACCATGTGGGGTGTGTTCATCGCTTCTGCCAGATCCGTTAGATTCAGCGCCCGGAATTCATTCCATTCCGTCAGCAGAACGACCACATCGGCGCCTTTAGCCGCGGCGTAGGGATCATCCGACCATTCAACGCCGGGCAACAGGGCCTCACCTTCGGATTTGCCCTGAGGATCCACCACACGTACTTTGGCCCCACCGCCGATCAGGGCAGGGACGATGGTCAGCGATGGCGCATCACGCATGTCATCGGTGTTAGGCTTGAACGTCACACCCAGCATCGCAACGGTTTTACCGTTGAAACTGTCGCTACAGGCTTCGCGGATTTTCTCGATCATGCGCTTTTTGATCTCGTCATTCACGCGAATGACGGTTTCGGTGATCTGCATCGGATACGCGTGCTCTTGCCCGATCCGCGCCAGCGCGGCAGTATCTTTGGGAAAGCACGACCCACCGTAGCCTGGACCGGCATGCAGGAACTTGTTGCCGATACGACCGTCTAGACCAATGCCGCGTGCGACCTCTTTCACGTCGCCGCCAACCCGCTCGCACAATCCTGCGATTTCGTTGATGAAAGTGATCTTGGTCGCCAAAAACGCGTTGGCTGCGTATTTGATCATCTCGGCGCTTTCCAGATCAGTGGTCAGGATCGGGAAGTCACGCAGATACAAGGGGCGGTAGATTTCGGCCATTACCTCAGCCGCCCGGTCACTTTCAACGCCAACCACGACGCGGTCAGGGCGCATGAAATCGTCGATTGCGGCCCCTTCGCGCAGGAATTCCGGGTTCGAGGCGACATCGAAATCCGCATCGGGATTGGCTGCGGAAACAACCGAATACACCTTGCGGTTTGTGCCTACCGGCACGGTCGATTTGGTGACAATGACGGTGTAACCAGTCACGGCCTGAGCGATCTCTTCCGCTGCGGCCATCACATAGGTCAGATCCGCATGGCCATCGCCGCGCCGTGTCGGGGTGCCCACAGCGATAAACACAGCATCCGCACCGTCAACGGCGGCCGCCAGATCGGTGGTAAAGCTCAGCCGTCCGGCGGCCACGTTCTTGGCCATCAGCACATCAAGACCCGGCTCGTAGATCGGAACGTCGCCCGCCTTCAGCATGTCGATCTTTGCTTCGGCCTTGTCCACGCAGATCACGTCATGGCCAAAATCCGAAAAACACACGCCCGACACCAGGCCCACATAGCCAGTGCCGATCATCGCAATACGCATTCTAAAAAATCCTTCTCACCAATTACCGCCTGCGGCGCGCATACAATCAAAGAAACTGCGAAGGGATTCAATGCCTGACTCGAGCCTACGCCTGGATTGCACAGTTTCTTGCTGATTTTTGAGACAGAATCTGAGAATGCGACCCTTTTGGCCACTGTAGACAGCTCGCGTGAATGAGCGGAAATACAGAAGGGTAGGGCCCATCTGGCCAAATTCCCGTTGGAACAGAAGCGTGGATGCGTGGTTTCAAATAGCAAGCTCCATCGTTTGGCACGAACCGCTTGCGTTGCATCTCTCAGGAAGCGTGCGAAACAAACCTGAGTCTCTGCCTGTATTATCGCCATCCGGCGGACATTGCTGACCTGCCTCGAATCGGCCTGCAACGGCAACCGGACAAGGCGCGCTCTGACGTCGGGACCTTGTCCGATTGGTCTTTGACGCTCTAAAACACCGGCGCTTGCCCTCCGCTATCTGGCCTACGCGCCCGGTATTTCAATCAGAACCAGCGGCCTATCGCGGTAACCGTCGGTGATAGTGTCGAAGCGTCAGAGGTGGCCGATAGCATCTTATAGCTGACCTGAGATGTGGACGGCGCATCAAATCCGACAAAGCGCGCTGTGGCCCCGCCGCTACCGCTGAGGGCTGGGGTATCAGCGAATGTGGCAGGAAAGGCCCAGGTGGCAACGGCGCTTGAAAACAGCGCACCTTCGGCATTTGTGCAATCCGTTGCGGGTAAGGCGGCGGTACAGATTTGCGTGCCATCGGCAAAGCGGATGTAGTCGCCATTTGCGGTGCTGTCCCGTTCGATCACGGCCCCTGTGGGGGTACCCGAAACCTCGGAAACAGCCCCCAACAAATTGCCCGGGCCATAGCCATAATCGGCGCGCATCAGGCGTCCGGCGGTTGTGTCGTCCGCACTGGTCTGGACCGCCGCGCCTGTGGCGGTGCCGGTGGCGGGGTCAATGCTCAGCGCATCCGTCCAACTGCCGCCATCCGTGGAAACCTTAATCGAGAAACCCGTGCTACCGTTCAATCCCATCTCGGCATGACCGGTCCAGTTGGACTGAAACAGCAGCGACGCGGTGTCTAAAGCACCGGATTTGTTGATTTTCAACTGATGACCGCCACCATCGTGGTTCAGCAATGTGGCCGGACTGCGCACGGACAGGCGATTGGTAGCATCTGAGCTGGTGCCCACACCAACCCCATCCAGATTCTGCGTCGGGACCTCAGGGGTAATCCAAGCCCCACCATCCCAGACCTTCTGTAAGTCAGCCGCCAAGTCCCAGGCGCGCCAACCCGTATCTGGCGAGACGAAATGCCAGCTATTGTCCAGCCAGGCTGCCAACTCTCCGCCGTGACCAGCCCAATCGCCGGATGGGCTTGCCCCCAATGCATACAACTCGCCCTGTTCCGGCACCGCCGGAGGCGTGGTTGCATCAGTCGAGGCAACAGTCAGTTGCACCACAAGATCCAGACGGCGTAGTGCCTCGTTGTGGGTGACGTGTTTCTGCGCCTGAGAGGGTTGCAGGAAAGGAAGGTTCAATCGGGGTGAGTTCTGTGACACGGGGCGCATCCTCCTGTAGCTGTCGGCCAGACATTTCTGTTGCGCGCCACCCTGCCGTCATGCGCATGAATCCTGTCTGACCGGGCAGATCGCCCGATTTACCCAATGTTAGGCCTTTGTTGCCAAAACATGGACAATAGTACGATATGGTGCAGCACGTTCACGAAACAGAGGTTGCAGGCGTGATTCCCCGCCCCGCGCGACGGGTTATGTTTAATTGCGCGCGTAGATGTCTTCGTACCGGACGATGTCATCTTCACCCAGATAGCTGCCGGTCTGCACCTCGATCAGAACCATGGGCACTTTGCCTGGATTCTCCATCCGGTGAACCGCACCTAGCGGGATATAAACCGACTGGTTTTCCGAGACGAGCTGAACCTCATCATCAATCGTAACCTTGGCCGTGCCCTTGACCACGATCCAGTGTTCCGAGCGATGGTGGTGGGACTGCAGGCTCAGCGCTGCACCAGGGTTTACATGGATGCGCTTGACCTGAAACCGATCATCAATCACCAGGCTTTCGAACCACCCCCAAGGACGGTGGTCGACAGGCAGAGATTCCGCCTGCCTTGCACCTTTGGCCCTCAGCGCACTTACCGCCTGTTTGACATCCTGCGCCCGGTCCATGCTCGCCACCAGAACCGCATCAGGCATGGCGACTGCGATGATGTTTTCCAAACCCATGGCAACCACCTCTTGCGCCGGAGATTCCGAACGAATCAGAACGTTCTGGCAATCGATGGTTGTAACTTCACCTGTCGTGGCCACACCGCTTGCGTCGGGTTCGCTCAGCTCATGCACGGCGGTCCAGCTGCCCACATCGGACCAGCCATCGGCATAGGGGACAACACTCAGGTTTGCCGCCTTTTCCATCACCGCATAGTCAATCGAGATATCATCGACCTTGGCCCAGGCACTGGCGTCCAGGCGCAAAAAGCCCAGATCGCTTTGGGCCAGCTCCACCGCTTGCCGGACCGGCTCGATCAGTTCTTCCGCGTACTGTTCGAAGGCCCCGATGATGTCTCGCACGGCAAACAGGAAAATGCCCGAATTCCACAGATAGCTGCCATCCGCCAGCATCGTCTTGGCGCGGTCCAGATCGGGTTTTTCGACGAACCGGTCCAGGGGAATAGCCGCACCAGAGGCGTCCGGCGTTTGGCTGAGTTTCAAATAGCCATACCCGGTTTCAGGTCGGTCGGGCGTGATGCCGAACGTGACCAGATCACTGCGTGCAGAAATCGCTTCGATCCCGCGCGAAACGGCGGCGTGAAAGGCGGTTTTGTCTGGAACCACATGATCAGACGGGGCCACCAGCATGATGGCCTCTGGGTCACTGTCTGACAGCTGCAGGGCGGCGGCCAGAACGGCAGGCGCGGTGTTGCGCCCTTCGGGTTCGATTAGGACCGGGCCAGGATCAACACCCACGCCCATCAACTGTTCAGGCACCACAAAGCGGAAGGCTTCATTGGTTAGTATCAAGGGGTTAGCATAGGGCGCAGCCTTCGGCCCGCGAAGCCGCACCGCGCAATCCTGCAGCAAACTGGTCTCACCCACCAACGGCACAAACTGCTTGGGATAGCTTTTGCGGGACAGCGGCCACAAACGGGTTCCTGACCCACCGCAGAGAATGACGGGATAGACGGTATTCATGATGCGCATGCCTTTGAGCTTCAGCTATCTGAATGTATCGCCTTATTCGCCGTTAAGGGGAAGGGCCAGCGCCTACTGAGCCGCTTTTCCCGTGGCAACGATGTCATTCAGATACTGGCTCAGATCGCCGCGCAAATCGTCACGCGCCAGTGCAAAGGCTACAGTAGCCTGCAGGAACCCAGCTTTTGAGCCGCAGTCAAAGCGCTGACCATCGAATTTGTAACCAAATACCGGGACACCGTTCTGAATGTCTTCGGCGATCGCGTCGGTCAGCTGAATCTCGCCACCGCTGCCGGATTTCATCGAGTTCAGATTATAAAGCACCGACGGACCCAAAACATAGCGCCCAATGACGGCTAGGTTCGAAGGCGCCTCATCCGCTTTGGGCTTTTCCACCATACCACGCGTGCGTACCACGGTGCCCACGTTGTCACCCACGTCCAGCACACCATAGGAACTTGTTTTTTCCTGCGGAACTTCCATCGCGGCAACCATGTTACCGCCGGTTTCCTCATAAGCTTCGATCATCTGCTGCAGGCAGGGTTTGTCGGCTGCGATCACGTCGTCTGGCAGCATCACGGCAAAGGGCTCGTCTCCGATCAGACGACGCGCACACCAAACAGCGTGCCCCAGTCCCAGCGCCTTGTGCTGACGGATATAGGCAATTGCACCGCTTTCCATATTGGTCGCGTTCAGCGTTTCTAAAAGTTCATCTTTGCCTTTGTTCTTAAGCTCTTGTTCCAGAACCAGGTTGTGATCGAAATAATCCTCAAGCGCAGATTTCCCGCGCGAGGTAACAAAGATGAATTCCTTGATCCCGGCGGCACGCGCCTCGTCGATGGCATATTGCACCAAAGGCCGGTCAACCAAGGTCATGATTTCCTTGGGAACAGATTTCGTAGCAGGCAGGAATCGTGTGCCCAGCCCGGCAACGGGAAAAATCGCTTTGGTGACCTTGCGTGTCATGGTGCCTCTCAAATCGTAACTTACCCGGAAGATTGCAGCCCGAACGGTGTGTCCTCATATGCTGCGAAACCGGATCAATCAATAACGCCCAACAATTCGGGTACTAATAGGTCAAATCGTGCCATCTTGTGGAAGCAGAGTCAAAATCCGATCTACTATCTGGCTGAATTGTCACGCACTGTTCACCGAATGGGCGAAATCCCGATCACTGTCAGTTTTTCAGACGCGATTTCATAGTTTTCTCGGGGAAACAGGTAGGGTCTTGGCCCGTGGCCTCCTGCCATCGCCCGATTGATCGGCGGGTTTTGAACCCCGGCAGCCCGTCGGCCCCGCCGACATCGTGCCCCTGTTGTTCCAGCGCTCGCTGCATTGCTACGATGTCTGATCGATAAAGGCCCCCGACCGCGCCCCAACGGCCCTGGAAGTCTCCGACACCATACTGAATCCGGTCTCCGACATGGCCCACAAACAGGGCATAAAGATCGCTCTTATTGTATTCCTTCAGAACGTAGAAATTTGGTGTCACAAGAAACGCTGGACCGTTGCGACCAGCTGGCATCATCAGATAACCCTCACCTTTGAGCTCATGGTTCGGGAAGGGTTTGCCCGAAACGCGACTGACACCTAGTGCGGCCCAATCCTGTATGGGACGCCCTTGGTCTGGTCCTTCAAGCGCACAGGATAGCGAGGTTGGCACCGTCACCTCGAACCCCCAGTCCCGGCCCGCGACCCAGCCGTGCCGGTCCAAATAGTTGGCAATCGACGCGATCGTGTCATCGGCGGAGCCCCAGATATCAGCCCGCCCATCTCCATTTCCATCTGCTGCATAAGTCAGGAAGTTGGTCGGCATAAATTGTGGCTGCCCCAAAGCACCAGCCCAAGAGCTTTTCATTTCGCGCACATGACCCGCCTCGGCGATTTGCAGCGCAGCGATCAACTCGGTTGTGAAGTACTCAGATCGGGTGCTCATGAACCCTTTGGTCGCCAGAACCTGAAACGCATCATGCCGAATTGGAACCTGACCATACCCGCTTTCGCGGCCCCAGATCGCCAAGATGATGCGGGCTGGGACCCCTGTTTGCGCCTCGAAACGAGACAGGGTAGCCGCATGGCGGCGCGCCATTTGCCGACCCACGGATGTGGCCCCCTGAACGGACCCCACATTAAAGTACCTCCCGGGAGAGCCAAACTCTGCCTGCCTTTGGGCTTTGGGTGTCTTTGCTCTGCTTCCTGGCGGGACAAGATCGGGCAGGTCCCAATTCAATGTTACACCGTGAAAGGCCGCGTTCATAGTTTTGCGCGACACACCCTTAGCGCGAGCCTGTGGCCGAACGGTCTGATCTAGCCAGGATTGGAACTGCCGTTCGATTGATGCGCGATCCTGTGCGGCCACGCCGCTGGCCAAACTTAGGCAAAATAGAAGAAAAAGCACCCTGCGCATCTGAAATCACCTGCTCTGAGCCTGTTTGGGTAATTCGTTGTCATTGAATCTGAGGATGACCGAAACCCGAATCAAAATCCATCGGATTGAATCGCCTCTGCGACATGTCGCCTTGCGGTCGAAAAACCTTGAGAAATGCGCGGTCTCTGCCGATAGTTGTGACCAATGTAGCAGCGAAAGAGAGCAGGCATGACCACGAACAGAGCGTCCTTTGTGGCAAATGTGGTTCTGGTAGCCCTCGGAATTCTGGTCGCGTCGACGCATATGGCAGGGGCCAGTGACAGTTTCATGGACCCCCAGGGCCCTATCGCGGCAGTGCAGAAAACGCATCTTCTGCGCGCAACAGCGCTGATCCTCATTGCCGTTATTCCTGTCCTGGTTTTGGTTCCATTGATCGCACTGCGCTATCGACGTCGAAAAGGAGGGAACGCGGCGTACAGGCCCAATTGGGATTTTTCCGCCCGGCTTGAGATGCTGATGTGGGGCGTACCGGTGGCCATCGTCGCAATCCTGTCCTTCTATCTGTGGAAAACAACCTATCGGCTTGATCCGTATTCAGCCCCGTTTGGTGACGAGCCTGCCGTGCAAGTGCAGGTTGTTGGTCTGGATTGGAAATGGTTGTTCATCTATCCCGATTTTGGCATCGCCACAGTCGGAGAGCTTGGCATTCCCACCAAACAACAGATCGCCATGACACTGACCACCGATACGGTGATGCAATCTTTCATGATCCCAGCTTTGGCGGGGCAGATTTATGCAATGCCGGGTATGACAACCAAGCTGCATCTGGTCGCGGACCAACCCGAGGTAATGCAAGGCGAAAACACCCAGTATAACGGGCGCGGTTTTACCAAGCAGAAGTTCGAAACGCTTGCGATGAGCCCAGATGATTTCGAGACCTGGGTCAACAAGGTCCGTCAGGGCGGTATCGTGCTTGACGCGGAAACGTATAAAACCCTTGCCATGCGCACCGACCGGGATGAGGTTCAGGCCGCGCTTGGCACGCCCGAGATGCCAGACCGTGCCGTGTATTTCAAACTGGATGACGGGGATCTGTTCCATACCATTCTCCACCGATACCATGGCGGCAAAGCACTGCCACTGGATCAACAACCCGGAACAGCTGCATATGGGCAGGAGGTCGACCAATGACATCGGAAAGCGGTTTTTTTGGTCGCCTGAGCTGGGATGCATTGCCGATCACCGGCCTGATTCAGGATCCCAACGCTAATGAGATTGTAGCCAATGCCGCCGCAGGTATTGTCATCGTAGGGGCAGTCGCCGTAGTTGGTTTGCTAACCTGGTTTCGGCTTTGGGGGCCCTTGTGGCGCGATTGGCTAACAAGCGCTGATCACAAGAAAATCGGCATCATGTACATCGTCTTCGCCATCGTGATGCTCGCGCGGGGCGTTCTGGAGGGCGTTGTTATGCGCGCCCAGCAAGCCGCCGGACCGGGCGACGGTTTCCTCGAGGCCGAACACTTTGCCGAACTGTTCAGCACCCATGGCACGATCATGATCTTCTTCGTCGCCGTGCCTTTTGTGTTCGGAATCGCCAACTATGTTATTCCGCTGATGATCGGCGCTCGGGATGTGGCTTTTCCGGTGATGAACCAAATCAGCCTCGGCCTGACGGTATCGTCCGGTATGATGCTGATGGTCTCGCTGGTGGTCGGAGAGTTCTCGACCGGGGGCTGGACGGCCTATCCGCCCTACACGGGGGCTGCGTTCAACCCCGGTGTTGGGCCAGATTACTGGATTTGGGCCATCGTTGTCTCAGGGATCGGAACAACGCTGACGGGGATTAACTTCGCCGTCACGATCTACAAGCTGCGCGCGCCGGGTATGACGTTCATGCGTCTGCCGATGTATTGCTGGACGATCATCTGCAGTTCCATCCTGATAGTCTTCGCCATGCCGCCCTTGGGCGTAGCAGCGCTGTTGCTGGCAGCGGATCGCTATCTCGACTTCCACTTCTTCACCAACGACCTTGGCGGCAATATGATGAACTACGCCAACCTGTTCTGGCTGTTCGGCCACCCCGAGGTATATCTGCTGGTTCTGCCCGCCTATGGTATCTATTCCGAGATCTTCGCGACCTTCTCGGCCAAACGGCTCTATGGCTATACCTCATTGGTCATCGCCACAATGTCGATTGCGGTGCTGTCCTTCACTGTCTGGCTGCATCACTTCTTCACCATGGGCCAAAGCGCGCTGATCAATGCAGTATTCGGCATCGCAACTATGCTGATCGCCATCCCGACGGGCGTGAAAGTCTATGATTGGATGGCGACGCTGTGGCGGGGACGCATCCGGTTCTCAGTTCCCATGCTGTATGGTCTCGCCTTCCTTATGCTGTTTGTTATCGGTGGCCTAAGCGGCGTGATCCTAGCCAATCCAACCATTGACTACCAAGTGCATAACACTCTGTTTCTAGTGGCGCATTTCCACAATGTCCTGTTGCCAGGCGTTCTGTTCGGCTTGCTGGCCGCCTATAACTACTGGTTCCCCAAAGCCTTCGGGTTCCGTTTGCACGAAGGCTGGGGCAGGGTAACAGTCGCGCTCTGGACGATTGGTTTTATGCTGACTTTCATGCCGCTTTACTTTGTCGGCCTGATGGGCATGCCCCGACGATCCTATAGCTGGGAGGACCCAAGCTTTCACCCTTACATGATCGTCGCCGTCATCGGAGCCTTGGTTATCACCGCAGCGCTGTTTTCAGTTCTGGTGCAGCTATGGGTCAGCATCCGCAACCGCGATAAAACCCGTGTTCCCGTTGGTGATCCATGGGATGCGCGCACGCTGGAATGGTCTATCCCAGCACCACCGCCACCTTATAACTTCGCCATCATCCCGCAGGTCACTGACCGCGACAACTTTGCTGCCGCTAAGGAACGCGGCGCGGCCTATCCAGCCCCTGATGCCTATGAGGATATCGAAATGCCACGCAACACCGGCATCGGATTTATCCTGTGTGTGGCCAGTGGAATTTGGATGTTTGCATTGGTCTGGTGGATTTGGTGGCTGGCCGCGCTGATGACCGTTGTGATGATCCTGGCCTTCATCCTCTGGACCTTCGACACCAGTACCGAAATCACCATCCCGGCAGAAGAAGTCCAGCGCGAACATGAGGCTTGGCTGGCATTGGTACATAGCGAATCCGCTGTGGACCGCGACCATGAGACGGCCCCGGAAAACCGCGGCCTTGCGCGCCCAGACATGGAGGCGGTGACATGAAACGTGCTCCAACCCACAGCTATCCGGGCATAAATCTCGGTGACCGCCATGCCAGCGCCCATAAGGCTTCTGAGGTCGTAACTTTCGGCTTCTGGGTCTTTTTGATGAGCGATCTGGTCTATTTCGGCCTGATGTTCGCCATCTATATTACCATGATCGACGCTCAGGCAGGCGGGCCAGGGCCACATGAGCTGTTCGACCTGACCAGCATCTTTGTGCAAACCATGATCCTGCTGACCAGCAGCCTGACGGTTGGATTGGCGATGCTGGCCCTGAAGTACAATCTGCCGCGACCACGGATCATCCTTTGGTTTGGAGTGACTCTCTTGCTGGGGATCAGTTTCCTTGTATTGGAGATCCGAGACTTTATGGCCATGGCCGAAAAGGGCGGCATCCCGCAGCGCAGCGGGTTCCTCTCAGCCTTCTACGGCCTCGTGCCACTACATGGTCTGCATGTTGCTGGGGGATGCGTGTGGTTGATTGTGCTGGGTATCCAACTGCGGGTTATGGGCATGACCGATGTCGTCAAATCACGTGTGGTCAGGCTGGCGCTGTTCTGGCACTTCCTTGACCTGATCTGGATTGGCATCATCACGATCGTCTATTTCGGAGGGCTAACCTATGGATAAACGCTCTGAAATGCACCGGCGCGAGCGGCGGCGTTACGTGATCGGCTATGGCGGTTCGTTACTGCTGACTTTCGCGATGTTCGGAGTGGCCTATCGCTGGGGGATTGAAACAACCGGTGTTTATCTAACCATTGGCCTGCTTGGGCTCGCTCAGCTGATCTTTCAACTGGTCTATTTCTTACATATCGACCGCAGACGCAGCAGCCGAGAGGATTTGGACCTGATCCTGTTCTCAACTCTTGTCTTATTGATCATCATCCTCGGCACGGTCTGGATTTTGGGCAACCTCGCGGTTCGCATGCACATGCATCCGATGTAGGAAACGTGGCCCGTTCGGCTATCGGATCAGCTCCAACCCCAGCCACAAAGCACCCCAGCACAGAACAAGACTGACCATGATATTGCCAGCCGCCAGTGCAAGCGTGCGTTCGCGGCGCAATTCCAGCGTTTGATAGGCAAAGCTTGAGAATGTTGTGAACCCACCACAAAAGCCAAAAACCAGGCGCCTCTGCTCTTCCCCCATCTCAACAGGACCGCCCAAATAGCCGATCCAGAGGCCCAGTAACAGGCTGCCGATTACATTCACCATCAGGGTCGACAGTGGCAACGCATGCGTAACTCGCAATGCAAGCCAATGGCGCAACACTGCGCCCAGACCACCACCCAGGGCAAACATTGCGTGCAGGTAGAGATCAGTCACTACCGCTCCTTCCTGCATGAAACCGTCGGCCGAGCGCTTCGCCTGCCAAGGCTGCGGCCAGACCGAATGCAATCTCCAGCCCCGCAGCGGCAAGTGCAGTCCAAAACGTGGTTTCGGCCAAACGCTCAAGCTCGGCCACGAAAGAAGAAAAGGTCGAAAGGCCACCACAAAACCCAACCGCCCCTAGATGTAGAACATGGGCATGAACCCGGTGGCGGATCGCATAGAGCCAGCCCAACACGAAACACGCAAACACATTTATGCCAAATGTTGCGGTCAGCACAGGCGCGCCAGAGACCTCGAATGCGAACGCCTCACGCAGTAACGACCCCAGCGCGCCGCCAACAAACACAGAAAAAAACATCAGGGCTTGTTCGTGTAGTCCGCGTTTGGTGTCTGGTCTCGTCAAGTTAGCTGCCTTTTGCTTTGGTATGATCCGAATACCGCCTGCGAAACGCGGGATCAATCAACGCCTTAACAAGGTTTCACATTCGCGTCCGGTTTGATTTCAATGGGCCGAAGGGCTTGCAATCAAAAGCCAAGCTGTTTCACTTTGGCTTCAACACCTTTGGTACATACTTCACCCACGGAGATCAGAAATGGTTGTACGCAGGCTTTATTACTTTCTGAGTTTCGTCTGTCTGCCCTTGGTGGCTGTCTGGGGCTTTTTTTGGTCTCCCGCGCATTGGCTTCTGGTTCTGCTGATCCCTTACGCCGTGGTTGGGATGTATGACATGCTGACTACTAAGCACAACGTGCTGAACAACTACCCAGTGCTGGGGCACTTCCGTTATATGCTGGAATTTGTCAGCCCCGAAATCCGCCAGTATTTCGTCGAAACCAACGAAAGCGGGCGGCCGTATAATCGGATCATTCGCAGCCTTGTCTATTCCCGTGCCAAGGGCCAGGTCGACACACAGGCGTTTGGCACTCAATACGATATCACGACCGTAGGTTATCATCGCTCCAACCACTCTCTGGCCCCAAAAGAAGTGGACAAGAGCGAAGAAAGGGTGATGCTGGGCGGCCCGCAATGCGAAAAGCCCTATAACGCATCGCGCTTGAATGTTTCGGCCATGAGCTTCGGTGCGCTCAGCGCCAATGCAATCCGAGCGCTGAACGGCGGAGCCAAGGACGGCGGTTTTGCGCATAACACAGGTGAGGGCGGATTGTCCCCACATCACCTCGCCGAGGGTGGAGATATTATCTGGCAGATCGGTACCGGCTATTTCGGCTGCCGTACACCGGACGGAGGCTTTGACAAAGACCTGTTCGCCGAAAAGGCCAAGAAGGATGTTGTCAAAGCAATAGAGATTAAGCTGTCCCAAGGGGCGAAGCCCTCGCACGGCGGCGTTTTACCCGCCGCAAAAGTCGACAAAGAAATCGCCGAAATCCGTGGCGTGCCCGAGCATCAGGACGTGATCTCACCACCCATTCATTCGGCTTTCGACGGTCCAACCGGGCTGATGGAGTTTGTACAGCACTTGCGCGAAATGTCAGGTGGTAAACCCATTGGTTTCAAACTGTGCATCGGCCACCCATCCGAATTCATGGCGATCTGCAAAGCAATGCTGGAAACCGGTATTCTGCCCGATTTCATTACCGTCGATGGGGCCGAAGGAGGGACTGGCGCCGCCCCGGTCGAGTTCACCAACCGCCTGGGCTTACCCGTAAATGAGGCAGTGGTCTTCGTGAATAACTGCCTTCTGGGGGTTGGGCTACGTGACAAAATACGGATCATCTGCGCAGGCAAAGTGGCCACAGGCTACGACATGATCGAAAAGTTCGCCCTTGGTGCGGATATGTGCAATGCCGCCCGGGCGATGATGTTTGCCGTTGGCTGTATTCAGGCCTTGCACTGCAACACAAACCGATGCCCGTCAGGCGTGGCCACCCAGGACTCGATCCGGGGCAGGGCGGTCAACGTACCGCAAAAACGTCAGCGGGTGCACCGGTATCACGATGCCACACTCGAAAGCTTCCGGGAACTGCTGGGCGCAATGGGCAAAGCCACGGTCTCGGATCTGCATCCCGGCGATATCCGCCGTCGCATGGCAGATGAGACTGAGCGTTCTTATGCCGAAATCTACACTTTCGTCGACGAAGGCGCACTTTTGTCTGGCAAAGCGCCGGACAACTACACAGCAGAATGGGATCGCGCGTCAGCCGCGCATTTCTAGTGGCATCAATTGATCGTCGATCGGGGCTGACTATTGGCATGCGTATTGATCCGACGCACGCTCCATTCCACTGAATCCCGCATTGCTCGACCCAGGGCAAGGTCAAACGCATTGACCAGATCCGGTGTCTGATCGCTGGCTGAAACCACGTTTTCCTGGAACGAACTGGAGGCGATGATCTTGTCCTCGAACGCATCGACGATCTTGATGTTCATCCGAACGTCAACACGCACGGTTTTTGAGTTTTCAGTCTCGGCAGTCACGATGCCCTGAAACTCACGCAAATCCGGCACGATGATATAGTCTGCGCGCAGGCCTACGGTCGACCGCCCGACTGCGGCCACCTTGCCCGAGTTCTCATAGCTTTCGACCAACAGAGCCTGTACAATCAGCGGTGCGCGATCCACCCACCGGGCGCGAGGCAGATACTGAACCTGTAGCGGTGTCGGCTGAACTGCGATCTGGTCGGTGTTCACCGCGGCGGTTGCTGTGGGTTCTTCAACAACGATCTGCATCTGGATACGCGGCAACGTAGACGCAAACGTACTTTTGGGAGTCAAAAGATACAGGTCATTGGGTTTGGATGCTTGCTTCAATGTACCCAATCCCGCGCAGCCACCAAGGGCCACCGCGATCAGAGTAAGAAATAAAGGCCTGATCATTGACGGAACTCCGATGCTTGGGTGCCCAACAAAAAGCGTGCCGGGTCGCGCTCAACCTTGTCGACAAGGCGGTCTAGGCTGATAACCAGGCGCTGAGATTCTTCAACAAAGCGTACGAATTGCGGCAAACCGACCCGCAGGAAATCCGAAAGCTGGCGACGATTGTCTCGGACGATGCCGTCGATGGTTCCAAGCAGTTCTTTCGCAGAGTTCGACGCGCTGAGCACATCATCCGAAATCTGGTCGATCTTGACGGTGATGCGCGAGACGGTTTCGGTCACCTGATTGGCAGCGCGGCTGATATCCTGGGCAACCGGGCCGACTTGTGTTTCTATTATACGGTTGGCCGAGTCAAAGGCGCGCTCGGCCGAGGCCAAAACCCCTTTGGTTGAATCCATCGCAGCGGTGATCGAACCCAGCGTTGTGTTCGCATTGACAACTGTCTCTGTGATCACGCCCAGTGACACGCTGGCTTCTTCCGACAACCGCGTCAGATGATCCGCAAGGTTGGACCCGCGCTGAATAAACGGGCGCACATCTTCTTCGATGGTCCGGTTCGTGGTTGCCAGTGTCACCTTGGCCTCTTCCAGCGCTTCTTTGGCGGTGTCGGACGCTGATTTGACGGATTTCAGCGTCTCACTACCCGTCTGCAACGTGGATTCCGCAGCGCTGATAAGCGGATCCAGCTTTGTGGTAAAATCACCGATTTGCTTGGCGGCCTCTCCAATATTGCCTGAGACGGATTCAAAGTCTGAAAGTGTCTTGTCCAGTCGTCCCGTGGCCGAAGCCAGATTGGCCAAAATGTCAGAGACTGCCTTTTGGTTCTTCTCATCAACGATAGAGTTCAGCTCCTGCAGCAGGCTGACGGCCTCGTCCAGAACTTTTGGGGCCCCTTCGAACAGGGATTGAATGGTGCTGCGTTTGCTTTTGATGACACTGTTATTGGGCAACCGCTCAGCCGTGCTGGACCCTCCACTCAATTCCACGTAGCCAACGCCGGTCACGCCCAGAGATTGCAGCTGTGCGATGGTTTCCTTTGTGACAGGGATGTCGGCGTCGACCTCAATCCGGACCCGAACTTTCGATGGATCATCTTCATCAAGATTCAACGAGATCACTTGCCCGACCGGAAGGCCATTGTAGCTTACGCCACCCGCCGCAGACAGGCCCGACACATTTTCGAACAACACGTCATAATATGCGTACTGGCGGGTCACTTCGAATTTCGCGAGCCACAGGAAAAAGCCAAAAGCACCCAATATCCCCGCAAGAGTGAATGCGCCGATCAGAATGTAATTCGCTCGGGTTTCCATCGCCTCTACCTGTCCTGCCCTTTGTCTTGCGCCGCGCGGGCACGGGGGCCTGTGAAATACTCCTGCACCCAAGGATGATCGACCTTGGTCATCTCTTCTATCGCACCTTCAACCAGCACGCGCTTTTCTGCAAGCACGGCGATCCGGTCGCAAATCGCATAAAGACTATCCAAATCATGCGTCACCATGAAAACGGTCAATCCCAGCGCCTGCTGCAATTCGCGGATCAGATCATCATAGGCGGCGGCCCCGATCGGGTCCAACCCAGCTGTGGGTTCGTCCAGAAACACAATCTCAGGATCCAACGCCAAAGCCCGCGCCAACGCTGCCCGTTTGCGCATACCGCCTGACAATTCCGATGGGAACTTACCACAGCTCAGCTGCGGCAATCCCACAAGGCTGATCTTGAGGCCGCCCAGCGACTCCATTAGTTTTTCGCTGATCCCCGTATGCTCGCGCAACGGGGCCATTACGTTCTGCAACACCGTCAGCGATGAAAACAGCGCTCCATCCTGAAACGCCACGCCCCAATGGCGTTCAATGCGGCGGCGATCCTGTTCGGGGCCGTTCAAGACATCAACGCCCAGAACCTCGATACTGCCAGCAGCCGGTTTGTTCAGACCCACGATAGTCCGCAACAATACAGATTTGCCGGTACCCGAGCCGCCAACAATGCCCAGAACTTCGCCGCGCCAAACATCGAGGTTTAGGTCGTCATGCACCACCTGTGGGCCAAACTGATTGCGCAATCCGCGCACTCGGATCACGGCCTCTCGCTGCGTGTCTGCCGGGGCTGATTGATGCTGCACCGTACCGTCCATCTCAGATCCCCATCTGCGAGAAGAAGATCGAGAACAAGGCGTCGATGGCGATTACCATGAAGATCGATTGCACCACCGACGCGGTCGTGCGTTGCCCGACGCTTTGGGCCGACCCTTTGACCTGCATCGCCTGCCAACAGGCTATCACACCAATGACCAGAGCAAAGAACGGCGCCTTGATCAGACCGATGGCCAGTTGCCAAACCCCCGTGCTTTCGTTCAGGCGGGTCAGGAACATGCCCGGGCTTATCCCCAGATCAATCCAGCTCATCAATGCGCCGCCGAACAATCCGGCCATGTCGGCCACAAAACCCAGAATGGGCAACATGATCAACAGGGCCAAAACGCGCGGGATCACCAGCACCTCAATCGGGTCCAGGCCTAGGGTCCGCATGGCGTCAATCTCTTCCTGAACTTTCATCGAACCGATTGAGGCGGTAAAGGCCGATCCGGACCGGCCCGCAACGATGATCGCGGTCAGCAGAATACCCAGTTCACGTAGGATCGAGATCGAGATCAGCTCGACCACAAAAATCTCGGCCCCGAACTGTTTCAACTGCGTGGCACCTTGAAAAGCCAGCACAACGCCGATTAGGAACCCCATTAACGCCACAATCGGCAACGCCTTGAAGCCGGTTTCCTCCATATGTGTCACAAGCGCGGCGCGGCGCAGCCTCCAGGGCATAACGACGGTTCGGGCCAGACGGTGCAGGGTCAGCCCTAGGAACCCAAGGATCGACATTGTGTCCTGCCACGCCCCGAATGTGCCGCGACCCACACTTTCGACCCAATCTGCAAAGGTTCTGGGCGGGTCCAGCCGACCGGGCTGTTCGGGGATGCTATGCGACACAGTATCAATCAAGGCGGCATGCGCAGGCTTAAGGCCCAGAAACTGGAGCTGCGCGCCCTGAGCGGTGAACCGCTGTGACAAGTCTGCCACGAGCCACGCGCCGCTGGTATCCAGCGCTTCCATCTCGGTCAGGTCGAACGTCACATCGCCGCCAACGGGCTGAATGGCGCTAAAGCCACGCTCAACGTGTTCCACTGACTGCGTGAGCAATGCGCCCGAGATATGCACAACCGTACGGTCGCTTTCCTGCGAAGACGATATCTGAGGCGGAGTCATGCCTGCATGTGACGGAAAAAGAAGATCGGCTGCAACGGGTTTGTGTATTTGCGCCCTGATTTGACCGGTCGGAATGGCACCCGTGTGACACTGGTTAGCGCCAATGGGCGAATTTCCCGAAGGTGAGTGACCTAATTCACTTGTTTCAACCAAAGGTAATGGTATCTTTATGGACGTAATTGTTTGTTGTTATTCGGTTGTGTTTCATGTCTGACCATCAAGCCAATGTTGATGTCGAAATCGGGTCTGAACGAGGGTTCGGTTTTGTCTTCACGGCAGTCTTTCTGATCATCGCACTCTGGCCCCTTTGGGGCGGCGGTTCTGTGCGGTGGATACCCCTGGCAATCGCGGGGGCCATTCTTGCGGTAACCTTCCTTGCGCCGCAGGTTCTGACCAAGCCCAATCGGCTTTGGTTCAAATTTGGAATGTTGCTGGGGGCCATCGTAGCACCCATCGTCATGTTTCTGGTTTTCATCACGACATTCGTGCCCTTCGGACTGGTGGCGCGCCTGTTGGGAAAAGATCTTTTGTCTGAGAAATTAGACAGTTCCGCAGAAAGCTATTGGGTTGTTCGCAAGGATCAGCCCGGCAGCATGAAACAACAGTTTTAAAGAAGGGAGTACCAGACGTGACATTCGTTTCCGAGCTCTGGTCATTTATGAGGGTCAGAAAAAAGTTCTGGCTACTGCCCATCCTTGTGGTGCTGGGCATCTTCGGTGGCCTGATCGTTCTCAGCCAAGGTTCGGCAATCGCGCCGTTCATCTATACGCTGTTCTGATCACATGACCTACATTTTGGGCATTTCCGCGCTGTATCATGACAGCGCAGCAGCACTGCTGTGCGACGGCAAGATCATTGCCGCCGCGCAGGAAGAACGCTTTACCCGCAAGAAACATGACCCTGGATTCCCGGAAAAGGCGATTGAATACGTACTGGCCGAATCAGGGATCACCCTGGCGGACGTGGACAATGTTGTCTTCTATGACAAACCGTTTCTAAAATTCGAACGCCTGATCGAAACCTACATCGCCGTTGCTCCACGCGGTTTCAACTCGTTCCGAATGGCGATGCCGGTCTGGCTGCGGGAAAAGCTGTTTCTGAAGGATTTGCTGAACAAACAGCTTCGTAGGATTGATCCCGATTTCACCGTCGACAAGATTTTGTTTTCGGAACACCACGTCAGCCATGCCGCCAGCGCTTATTATCCCTCGCCCTTCGACGAAGCGATTGTTCTAACCGTAGACGGTGTTGGCGAATGGGCCACCACAACCGTCGGGATTGGGCGCGGCAACGAACTGACGATGGTGAAAGAGCTGCACTTCCCACACTCGCTGGGGCTGCTTTATTCTGCTTTCACCTACTACACCGGCTTCAAGGTGAATTCCGGTGAATACAAGGTCATGGGTTTGGCACCTTATGGCGTGCCGCAATTTAAGGACCTGATCCTTGAACATCTGGTCGACCTGAAAGAGGACGGCTCATTCCGCCTCAATCAGAAATACTTCAACTATACAGCCGGTCTGACCATGACCAACAAAGCGCTGGAGGACCTGTTCGGCCATCCCGTGCGCAAACCTGAAACCGATCAGCTGACACAGTTCCATATGGACATCGCCGCATCCGTGCAGGCCGTGACCGAAGAAATCATGCTGCGCATCACCCGCAATCTGGCGCAAGAACACGGCATCCGTAATCTGTGCATGGCGGGCGGCGTAGCACTGAACTGCGTGGCCAATGGCAAAATCCTGCGCGATGGTGCGTTTGACAATGTCTGGGTGCAGCCTGCTGCCGGTGATGCAGGCGGGGCACTGGGGGCGGCCTATGCCGCCTGGCACCAGGAGCTGGGCAATCCGCGTCAGGTCACCCCTGGCGATCAGATGCAGGGGTCATATCTTGGCCCGCGTTACGAAGATGGCGCAATCGCCGATGAACTGACCCGTGTCGGAGCCAAATTCACCACTTACGAAAACGGTGAGTTGGTTAACCAAACCGCGCAGGCATTGGCGGACGGTAAGGCTGTTGGTTGGTTCCAAGGCCGGATGGAGTTTGGACCACGCGCCTTGGGCGCGCGCTCAATCCTAGGCGATCCACGATCCGAGTCGATGCAGAAGACCTTGAACCTGAAGGTCAAATACCGCGAAAGCTTCCGCCCATTTGCACCATCTGTTCTGCGCGAAGACGTAGCCGACTGGTTCGAGCTGGATGGCGACAGCCCCTATATGCTGATCGTGGCCGATGTTCAGGACAAAATCCGCCGCAAGATGACGGATGAGGAAAATGCCCTGTTTGGCATCGACAAGCTGAACGTCAAACGGTCGGATATTCCGGCTGTGACGCACGTGGACTATTCTGCCCGTATCCAAACAGTGCATGAAGACACGAACCCGGCCTATCACGCGCTGATCTCGAAGTTCAAAGACCTGACCGGATGCTCGCTGGTGGTGAACACCTCGTTCAACGTGCGGGGTGAGCCAATTGTCTGCACGCCCACGGATGCGTTCCGCTGTTTCATGGGCACCGATATCGAGGTCCTGTCGATCGGCAACTGCCTGTTGCGCAAAGAAGATCAGGACCCCGCGCTCAAGGAAAACTACGAGACCAAGTACGAACTGGACTAAACCCTTGCGAGGGTAGCCGTTCCGCGACACAGTCCGCACCTGAAACTCGGGTGCGGATTCGGAGTGCGCGACATGGGCCAGGCCGGAAAAGTTCTGTTCATTATCATCGATCAGCTACGGGCAGATTGCTTGTTCGGCGCGTTGGCAGATCATGTTGATCTACCGCATCTGTGCGCGTTCATGAACGAATCTGTCTCGTTCAAACGTCACTACTCTGTGACAAATCCCTGCGGTCCTTCGCGCGCTTCATTGCTGACCGGCCAATATGCGATGAACCACCGATCCGTCCGCAATGGCACGCCGTTGCGCCATGACATTCCCAATATCGCCTCCGAGATGCGCAAAGCAGGTTATATGCCAATGCTGTTTGGCTACACCGACACCTCGGCAGACCCACGTGTTCACGATTTGAATGACCCCGTGCTAACATCCTATGAGCAATCAATGGATGGATTTCTTGAGGTCATCGAGATGCGGCTGGAGGAATCCTATCCTTGGCGCGCGCATCTGATGAAACAAGGCTATGCGTTCGACACCTATATGGATGTCTATAAACCGGTCTCACCCTTTGGGGAGGCGCCAAAGCTGAATGACCCAGCGCTCTATCGCGCTGAGGACAGCGACACTGCCTTTCTGACCGACGCGTTTCTCGACGGCATCGCGCCCTACCAAGATCAGAACTGGTTTGCGCATCTAACCTATATCCGCCCGCATCCACCGCTTGTTGCACCGGCACCCTACAATCGGATGTATGACCCCGTCACTTTGCCTTTGCCGCGGCGATTGGGGACACCCGAGGCCGAAAAAGCGCATCACCCGTTTTTTGATCCGAATCTCGACCTCTACAAAGCAGTTGATTTTGTTCACGGTTTCGATGAGGTCGAGTCGACAGACGAGAATATTCAGATCCTGCGCTCGATCTATTTTGGGTTGGCGACCGAGGTCGACCATCATATTGGCCGCGTCGTTCAGTATCTGAAAGACAGCGGGCAATATGACGACACTCTGATCGTTATCACCGCTGATCATGGTGAGATGCTGGGCGACCGTCACAGTTGGGGCAAGATGACTGTCTATGATGCGGCGTATCATACGCCGCTGATGATCCGGATGCCCGGCAATCAGGCGCAGGCTGGGGCCGAAATCACCGTGCCAACGGAATCCATCGACATCACACCAACGATCCTGCATTGGGCTGGGCAATCGATCCCAAATGAGATGGACGGCCGGTCTCTGACCCCCCTGTTGCAAGGCGAAGTGCCCAAAGATTGGAGGGGTTACTCATTCAGCGAACTGGATTTTGCTGAGCCGGAAAACCCGACCCTATGGCAACAACGTCTTGGCACCAAAAACAGCGAGTCCTGTCTGGGTATCCTGCGCGATGACCGCTTTACCCTGGTTGAATTTGCCGCCGATTTGCCGCCGCTTTTGTTCGATCATCAAGGGAAAGGTGAATTCGAGAACGTCGCAGAAAATCCCACCTATGCGGCTGACCTTGCGCGCCTTTGTAGGCAGATGTTGCGCCATCGGATGCGGAACATGGACCACACACTGTCACTGCATTCCAATACGCCCGATGGGCCCAAGATGCGCATGCGGCATTGATCCCCTCTACACCTGCTGGTCGTCAGGTGCTACGGGTAGAATAGGGGAGGGTGAATTTGCGCATCACCGAACAACGGATCAAGGCGATGACAACCGCCGGGCTGAACCTGATCGGCCAGGCGCTTTCCATCTATGACAGCCAGTTGCGCCTGGTCCTTAGCAACCGACGGTTTCAAGAAATGTTCGACCTTCCCGATGCACTGGTGCAACCCGGCGCGTTGTTTCGGGACACGATCCACTTTCTGGCGAGCCGTGGAGAGTACGGTGACGAGGGAAGTGTCGATGACATGGTCGAAGTGCGTGTCGAACAGGCGCTGGCGTTCGAGCCACATTACATGGAGCGCGAGCGTGCAAATGGTCAGGTGATCTCGATCGAAGGCGCACCGCTGCCTCAGGGTGGTTGGGTGGCAGTCTATACAGACATAACCAGCGCAAAACGCGCCGAAAACCTGCTGCGCGCGCGATCTGAGGAATTGTCAGGCCAGCTGCTTACCCATGCCGAAGAGCTTTCGGCCACCAACCGGAAACTGGCAGCAACCATCACCGCGCTGGAAGAGGCCAAGCGCGAGCTGACCGAGATCGAAGCCCGGACCCGTCTGACAACCGAGATGATGCCGGCCCATATCGCGCATCTGAACAGCGAGGGGCGATACGATTATTCGAACCGGCGGCTCAGTTCTGTCATGCCGGGGCGACCATCTGAGATTTTGGGCCTGCACATATCTGAAGCGCTGGGGTCAAACGCCTTTGCCCGGGTCAGTGCTCATCTGCAAAACGCCTATAATGGCAAAACATCGGTGTTCGAGTTCACTGAAGATCAAGACTCGCGCCGCATCCGCGTGTCTTTCACACCTGACGGGGCAGGGGGCGTTTATGTGATGTCGGTAGATATCACCGAAGAAACCCAAGCCCGTGTCGCCCTGCAACAAACCCGCCGCCGTGAAATGGCTGCGCAGATGACAAATGGCCTGGCGCATGACTTTTCCAACCTGCTGACAATCATCCTGGGCATGCAATCCCAGCTCGACAAGATGGCGTTGCCAGAAGACGCACACGCGCTGATCGCGGCAACCCAAAAAACAGCGCGGCGTGGTGGTCAGTTGTTGAACCGGATTGCGGATATGACCGGCCATCGCACACCTCAACCAAAAGCCACCGATCTGCGCCGCTTGCTCGAGGATTTGCGGATATTGGCCACCCCGTCCTTACCGCGTGGCGTTGGGCTGTCTGTTGTGAATACTTTGCCGGATCAGGCGCTTATGCTTGATCCCGGGATGCTTCAGGATGCGCTGCTGAACCTTGTTCTGAACGCACGCGATGCTTGTGGCACAACCGGGCAGGTGACGATCAGTGCACATGCAATCGGCGATATCTGGATCGAAATCACAGTTTCCGATACCGGTTCTGGCTTTTCGTCTGAGGCACTGGAGAAGGCTTTGAACCCCTTTTTCACAACGAAAGGCAGTGATGGATCGGGCCTTGGTTTGCCGATGGTTTATGACACCGTAAAGCTGGCGGGCGGTGACCTGAACCTGCGCAATACGCCCTCAGGCGCATCGGTGATCTTGCGCTTGCCCTATCGCCCCGCGCCCCCCGCACAAGAAGGGCTTGTGCTATTGGTCGAAGACAGCGACGATCTGCGCGGCCAATTTCGGGATATGCTGATCGACCTTGGCTTTTCGGTGATCGAGGCGACCTCGACAGATGAAGCACTGGCTCTGACTGAGACCGTGGAAGGGATTGTCATGGTGCTGTCCGATATTCGACTTGAGGGCACGGCGACCGGGCTTGATCTGTTATCGCAACTCAAATCTCGCTTGCCCTGCATACTCATGACATCACTACCCTATACCGATCCTCTGCACCGACAGGCATTGGCCATGGCGCCTGTGCTGAGCAAACCCTTTTCCAAGGCACAGTTATCCGCCCTTGTCCGAACCGAGGCCGCCTGATGACCCAGCCATTGGTAACCATATTGGATGATGAACCCGAGATTCGGCATATCCTGACAGATGCTTTGGAAGAGGCTGGGTTTCGAACCCAAAGCTATTCCCGGGCCCGCGAGTTCGAGGCCGCACTGAACCAGATCACACCTGACGTCTGCTTGGTGGATTTATCCCTGCCGGATACGGATGGCCTGGCCCTGGTACACCGACTGGCGCTGGAACAAGGTGCGGCCGTGATCATTGTGTCGGGCCGCGCGCAAGTTCAGGATCGCGTGGCCGGTCTGGAATTGGGAGCGGATGACTACATCACCAAACCCTTTGATCCAACCGAGGTTGTGGCGCGTATTCGTGCTCGGCTACGCGCGCCGCGCGGTCAAAGCTCGAACACCAATATCGCCGAGTTCAACGGGTGGACGGCATATTTTGATCGTTATCTTCTGAAGGACAAATCGGGGGCCGAAACACCGTTCAGCCACGCCGAAGGAGAGGTTTTACGCCTGTTTCTGGAAAGCCCCAAACGCCTGATCAGCCGCGCACAAATGCAGGATTCTCTGGGTGGCGCAGCCGGGGACAGCTTCGACCGCGCCATGGATGTGCGCATCTCAAGGCTACGAACCAAGCTTGGTGAAGACCCCAAGAACCCGCGCTTGATCAAGACGATATACGGGGCGGGCTACATCTTTCTCGGCGATGTCGCTTGGAAATAGGCTGCGTACGGGTTGGTCGATCAGGTAGCCCCCGCTACTCTCGTAAGGCCTGGTCTTTGATCTTCACAACGGGCTGTAGGATATAGTCCAGCACCGATTTCTTGCCGGATAAGATATCCACCTCTGCGATCATGCCTGGAATGATTTCAACTGCAATTCCTTGCCCGTCGAGCATGGTATTGCTGGTGCGTATCTCAACGACGAATACCTCTTCATCATTTCTTTCGGACCGGGTGATGGAATCTGCGCCGATGCGTAGGATTTCTCCGTCCAACCCACCATAACGCGCAAAGTCGTAGGCTGTGATCTTCACCTTTACCGGCTGGCCCGCACGCAAGAAGGCGATATCCTCAGGTTTGACATAGGCTTCGACCAGCAAACTATCGTCCAATGGCACAATCTCAATCAGGTCTTCGCCACTTCGGGCCAGCCCACCAATTGTTGTTCGATGTATCCGATTCACTATTCCCCGGACCGGCGATTTCACCTGCGCGCGGAGGGCGCGGTCGCGCAAAGCGGGCAGGGCAGGCTCAAGTGCCGCAAGCTCGGCGGTCGCAAGGGCCAAATCCGTCAATGCGGCGGTCCGAAAACGGCTGCGTGTGGCCTTTATACGGTCATCGATTTCCTCGAGGCCCGTCTTTAAGCGGTTGGTCACGGCCTCGGCACGTACCTTGTGGCCTTGCCACTCAGCCTCGCTACGGCGCAAGGCCAACAGTGTGGTCGCGGGTTCCATGCGCTGTTCAACCAACGGAGCCATAATGGCCCGCTCTTCAGCCAGCACCTTCAGAGTTTCATCAGCGGTAACCTGATCAACCAACCCCTCTTCATATTCCCGCTGCCGTTGCTGTCTCTGCCGCTCCAGAATTGCAATCTCGGCGCTGAGTTCAGCTTGCCGCCCCTGATAGAGCGCAGTTTCCGAACGCACGACATTTGGCGCGCCTTTGATCAGAGTTGTGTCAAAGCTCAGCTCCGTTCCATCAATTTCAGCCTGCAAGCGCTGAACCCGCGACATGAGACCGTAGGCCCTTTGTTGTTCCTGGCTCAATTGGCTGTCAATCTGGGTGGTATCCAGCTCCATCAACACAGCACCTTGGTCAACCAACTCACCCTCGCGCACATGCAACACCTGCAAAACTCCAGGTTCCGTCGCTTCAATCACTTGCACATCGCCCGACGGCACAATCCGGCCATCCACGCGGGTAACATCATCCAGTTCTGTAAGGTAGGCCCAAGCACCCGCGCTCAACAAACAGGCCAAAATAACCAGCAACAACAGCGAACCTTGCAGCGGTGCCCGCCCCTGCATCTCACGTGCAAGCTGGCTCAGATCAGGATGCCGCGACATTTAGATGCCTTCCTGATCTGCGCGCGTGTTGGGTCAGCAGGCTTTTGGGGCCATCCGCACCGATTTTCCCGCCTTCGATCACTATGACACGGTCAACCAGTTCCAGCAGGCTGGTTCTATGGGTCACCACCACGACTGTGGTGTCTGTCGTTGCCGCCTTCAAACGCTGGATCACCTGCGCTTCGGTTTTGACATCCATCGCGCTGGTTGGTTCATCCAGCAACAAAACCGGAGGCCGACCAATCAGGGCCCGCGCCAACGCTATCGCCTGTTTTTGACCACCCGACAGCCCTTCGCCTCGTTCAGCCAATTGTTGATCGTAGCCACTGGGATGTCGGGCAACAAAATCTTCAACGCCTGCGGCGCGCCCAGCCGCAATCAAGTCCTCGTCACGTGGTCTAATCGCACCGCTGACAATATTATCCCGAACAGTGCCTGAAAACAGCCAGATATCCTGAAGGACTGAGCCGATATTACGCCGCAGGTCGCCCGGATCAATCTGGCGAATATCCAGCCCATCCAGCATAACCGACCCAACCCGCGGCGAATAGAGCCCCAACAACAGCCTGGCGATTGTGCTTTTGCCCGATCCGATTTGACCCAGGATAGCCACCTTTTCACCTGGTTTGATCGTAAAAGATACACCGTTCAGAGTGTCTTCATTCTGATCTGGATAGGTGAAGTGCACGTTGCTGAACGAAATGGCCCCCTTGAAACCCGCCCTCGTGATCCAGCTTCGGCCTTCAGGACGCTCACTTTCAGCCTGCATCAAGGCATCCAAATTGCGATAGGCGCTGCGTGCCTGATTGACGCGGGTCAGGGTTTGGGCCAGCTGTCCCAACGGGGCCAAAGCACGCCCCGTCAGCATGACCGAAGCCACAAGCGCACCCATGCTGGCCTGACCTTCGGTGATCAGAAACACGCCATAGAATACTATCAGAACCTGCGCTGCCTGCTGCGTAAAGCCTGTCAAATTCAAGGCAAACTGGGTCACGGCGCGACTGCGCGCGCCATGGGCGGATTGTCGTTCGATCGCCTGCTCCCACCGATTGCGCATTTGTCGACCGGCAGAGGTTGTTTTGATCGTCTCGAGGCCCGAAACCGCCTCAACCAACACCGATTGTTTGGATTGACCATCCGCCAGGCTTTTCTCAGCCATACGCGACAGGATCGGCTGAACCACAAGACCAGCCAGCAAAACAACCGGTACAGCAAGGGCCGGGACCAGGGCCAAATCGTCGCCGACCAGATAAATCACGAAGATGAACAGCGCGATAAAGGGTAAATCTACGATGGCAACCAATGTTGCCGAGGTAAAGAACTCTCGGAGGGTTTCAAATTCACGTACCGTGCTGGTCATCGCACCGGTCGAGCCGGTGCGCGATTTCATCTGAATATTCAGCAACTGATCGAAGACACGGCGCCCCATGAACATATCAGCGTTTTGACCCGCGCGATCGATAAAGCCAGCCCTCAGAAGCTTGAGTATAAAATCGAAGACAAGAGCAATACCAACGCCAAAAGTCAGAGCGATTAAAGACTCGGTTGCTTCGTTCGGAAGGACGCGGTCATAAACCACCATAATGAACACGGATGTCGCAAGGCCCAGCAGGTTGGCAAGCGCGGCGGCCAGTGCCACTTGGACATAGGACCAGCGGTTGGCGGATAGCGCAGACCAAAACCAGTGGCCGCTTCGAACTTGCCCATCATTAGTGACTTCGGCCTTATGATCTCGGCGAAACAGGATCGCAAAGCCCGCATAGACTTCGCTAAGTTCTGTTTCAGACATCTCGCAAAGCCCACCGCCGATCTCGGGATCAAAGATCAACATCTCTCCATCGGGTGCGCGCCCGTGGTAAGTGACGGCCTTACTACCATCCAGCAAAAGCATCGCGGGAACCAGAGCATCGTCAAAATCTTTCAACGGTCGTGCGCCATATCCGGCCCGCAACCCCGTGTGTTGGGCCAACGCAAGAATGTCCCGAACGGTCAAATCTCCATCCACACCCGACTGAGCAGACTGCAAAGTGGCGAGCGTAACGGGCCGTTCAAGACTGCTGGCGATGTTCAAAAAACAGGCTTCATAGGCTGAGATTTGAATATCGGAAGATGGGGAACCTGCCGTCATTGCTGGGCGCTCCAGGTGCCGACCGACAAGCCAAGCAGATCAAGGATATCACCTGTCAGGCTCAATGCGGCATAGTTGGTCAGAAAAAAGCTCTGTTCAGCCAAGATTAACCTCTCCTGCGCGTTCACAAAGTCCCGTTGAGCGTCCAGAATTTCAATCAGGCTGCGCCGCCCGATAGTAAATTGTGCACGAGCGGCTTCGACACTTTCAGCGTTGGCCTGCACTGCCAATTTTGCGGCCCGAAGTCTTTCAGCACCGGCTTTTTGATCAGAACGGATAAACCCAAGCTCTCGGGTTATTTCGCGGATCAGCGCCTCGCGGGAGAATTGGGCGTCCTTCACCCGCGCGTGCGCGGCGGCGATTGCCGCGCGTCTTTGGCCGGTACTGTCAAGTTCGTAATTAAACGACAAGTCCACACCGAAATTGGCATCCCGATCAGTATCTTGATTGGCGAAAGCCGCCACTCGGATATCAGGCTGCCTGCGGGCCTGAGCTGCGCTCCATTCAGCCTTTGCAGCCACCAGGCTTGCATCAGCGCGACGCACCTGAGGGCTGCTCATGACGATTTGGGCATCACTTCGGGTCAGGTTCGGAGCAGGGATTGGTTGCGGAAGGGCGTCTGGTGCGGAATCAAACACTTCGCGATAGCGCGCTTCGGCGCGGTCGACCTGCGCAATCGCATCGGCGTAACGGGTTTGAGCATCCGCCATGCGTGAGCGTGCAGTCAGCAGATCGGCATTTGAGCCTGCCCCGCTGGCAGTTCGATCCGATATCTGCCGTACCAGCTTTTCATGCGCTGCTACGTTCTGCGCGTTGATCCCTTGGATCTTGCGTCTGTCCAACACAACGACATAAGCTTCGATCGCGGATAATGCAGTTGCGGCCGCAGTCTGCAATTGATCCCCTCGGCTTTCATAAACACGGGCTTCGGCGGCAGCCAGTTCACCTGATGCCGCACCGCCATCGTAGACCAGTTGCGAAACGCGAAGGTAGGGCGACACATCTGAGACATCGGAGTCTACGCGCTCAGACCGGGCGTTGATGCCCAGGGAGACCTGCGGCAGAAAAGCGCCTTTGGCAGCATCCTGGTCTGCCGCTGCAGCCTCCAATCTTGTTTCACTCTGAGCAAGGTTCGGGCTTGTTTCAACGGCCTGACGGATCTTGCGGCCGAATGCACTTTGTGTCAGCGTTTGAGCAGGCGGCGCTGCGCCGGCACCAGCTGTTCCGCTGGAGAATGAAACCTGGATTCCGGACAACCCGGGCGGTTGCTGACACCCTGAAACCAGGAGCACGAACACCAAAATGCATGCGAAAGCCTTAAGCATATGCATAAGCGCCCCCTTGCTTATCATAGTTGAATGGTAATTCTTCAAGCTGCGCGTTCACGACAGCATCCAGAAACCCAGAGACATCCGAGGAGGTTTGGAGCTGCGATCTATCGGTCAGTTGATCCTGTATTTGTGCCAACCACTGCACGTGCGACAGTGAAACCTGATGCGCATGAATCAGTCGCATAGCTTGACTATTGGTCAAAAGCGCCCGATGGGATGACCGCAGACCATGTATCGCCTGCAGATGAATGCCAAAAAGACCATGTGGGCCATCAGCCTTCAAAACCTCGCTCAGCGGCGAGAGTAGATTCAAGTCACGGATCAGGCGGCACAGCCCCAACGTTTCATGCTCAGCTGCGGCGCGTTGAAAGAGAAACGATTTTGCTTTGATGAGATCGCAGTTCAGCCTCTTTGCGTCGTCAAAGAAACGAACATCATCGGGGTTATCGGTGACCAGCCCGATCGCTTCATCAACCAGCAAATGAAACTGTTGTCCTGACGCTGAAGCGGCGCGCCCCGCCCCAAAAGGCGGACAACGTAGCGCAGTTGGCAAATATCGCGCCAACCAAGTGCCGTTTGCAGCGACAAAAGGTGTAGTGGAATCGACCTGCATCGACAGCAGAGCAACGGGTTGGCAACCCACCGGGGTCATTCGGAAAGCGATCGGAAACATGGCGGCGACCTGCAGGATTTCCGCTTCTACAACAGCGCACTCCGTCAGATGTCGAGCAAACTCGAAAGATGTGAACCGCCGCCAAAAGCGATGTCCATGCCGTTCGAAAGAGACCGGTGTCAGGCCGTTCTGTAGCATAGCGTTCCCCTTACGCTGTCTGATTGTGAAGTCGAATCCAAGTATATGACCGCGAGGCGGGTTACGCCGTCGCGCCCGTTGGATCGGTATGCAGGATGTTGTCGGTGGACAGCGCGCTTAGATCATCGAGTCCATCAAAGATGGCCACGGTTTCAACACTCGCGTCACTCGATCCTGAATAATCCACCCTGATCAACGCACTGTCTGTACCGTCAGTCGCCAGTACATAGAGCGCATCGCCAGATTGTGCGCCTGTGAGACTTTCGACAGCCGTTTCAAGCGACGCTGCCGTGAGATCGGTCAGCACCGTCGTCAACCCGACAAAACCAGTGCCGAGACCCAACGCATCACCAACCGCCAGGGTTTCAAATCCGGTTCCATCGCCTCGCAATGTACTGACATCTAACCCGCTGAACATCAGCGCATCCGTCACATCTGATGCCGGACCAAGTGTAAACCCGGTAATCGTATCGACGCCGTTTGTTGTCGGGTCAGCTTCGAAGACAACAACATCGCGCCCGGCTGTGTTCAGGTCAATCGCGTCATCCCCTTCGCCACCACGCACCAGCGTATCGACATCAGACGCCGTCAACGTGTCATCATCATCCGTTCCCAGGTGCAGCACCATTGGCCCTCCATCCGGAGTCTTGATCGTCAAAACAATGGGCTGGTTGGGATCCTGTACAGTCATCGTGAATGTGACCAAAGGTTGGGACAGGTCTGTGAAGGTCGTCGCCGCACCCGCAAAACTGACGACATCGCCAGGTCCGGTGTTGGCTAAGAAGAGATCGAATTCGCCATTTTCTGTGTCAGAATTCACATCGAACGTGACCACGGAGGAGTCGTATTCCAACTCAGCTGTCATGGCCAAACCAGATGAGATGTCCCGATCAGAATCCGCGTGGATTGCGAAGGTGATCGTCGAGCCGGATTGTGCAATCTCGGAAATCACATAGGCTGCAGGCACATAGGCTGCTGTTTCTGTTGTGACAGGCAGCGGATCTGGCCCACCCGAGACGGTGGCTTGCGCCGTGAAGTCGAGATCATCACCCGCTTCGGCACCCGCAAATTCAGACGCCGAAACTGTCAACGACCATGTTCCATCCGGGCCAACAGTTGCAGTACCGACCGAGTTGCCGTTCAACAGAACATCAACGGCTTGGCCTGTGCTAAGACCCGCTGAGCTGCCACTGACAACCACGCCAGAGCTTTGCGCATCGCTTAGGGCTATCGCTTCATTCGTTCCAATTGCGCGCATGCTCAGCGTGGGCCGGAAATCCGTCGTAACCGAAGTGGTTGCCGCAGGAGAAATGTTTCCAGCGCTGTCCGGAACGGTGGCCGAGATTGGATAGCTGGTCATGTCTGACAATGCGGCCAGATCAGATGTCGGGACAGTGACTGTCCAAGTCCCACCTGAGGCAGTGGCGACATAGGTCTGCCCGCCGAATATGACGGATACGGTTTGCCCATCCCCGGCGGTTGTGGTTCCAGAGATTGCAAGGTCGCTGTCACGTTCGGTGACATCTAGAACCGCTCCCACAGGCAAGGCATCGATTGTGATGGATGGTGCGGAGAAGTCGGTGTCAAAGCTGGTATTTGTTTGACCGCTATTGCCTGCGCTGTCAGCTACGGATGCAGTGACATCATATGTGACGTCATGCTGTAGCCCGCTTAGGTCAGACGATGGTGCGGTAAGGGTCCAGTTGCCACCGGAGACGGTTGCAGTTCCAGTGACATCCACCGTTCCATCGGGCCGCGCAATCTCGACCGTTACAACCGTCCCGTCTGGTGCATCTGAACTGCCTGAAATGGTCAGATCCGTACCCTGTTCAGCCGCATTCATCACCGCACCATCCGATAGATTGGTAATAGCGACACTGGGTGCGGTGAAATCGGTATCAAAGCTGTTCGTTGCCTGAATGGCCGGGTTGCCTGCAGCGTCTGACACGTCAGCTGTCACCGATATGGTGGACGCATCTGACAATGCTGCCAGATCGCCAGCGGGGACAGTGACGTTCCAGACGCCGCCGCTGGCGGTTCCGGTATAGGTTTGACCATTCAGCTCGACCGCAACGACCTGCCCATCCTCAGCCGACGTTGCGCCGATAATCGTCAGATCAGTCGCTTGCTCGGCAGCATTCATGACAGCGCCATCCGAGAAGCTATCGATGCTGAGTGTGGGTGCGCTGGCATCTTTGGTGAGAGGCGTATCTGCCTGAGGAGCAGCAAGCCCATCAACATCAGAAACGTCCGCCGTGATAGAAAAGCTGCCTCCATCAGCAAGGGCCGCAAGATCAACAGCTGGAACAGTGACGCTCCAACTGCCGCCCGAGACGGTGCCGGCGTAGGTTTGCCCATCGAGCGTGACGGTGACGGCTTGACCGTCCTGCACATTTCCAGTCGTGCCGGAGATGGTCAAATCCGACCCGGCCTCGGCCGCATTCAGCACCGAACCTATTGTAAGAGGTGCGATGCTGATCGACGGGCCTGTCAGATCGACAGGTACCGAAGCCGTCGCAGCGACCGCCGAGTTTCCTGCCAAATCTTCAACGGTGACGCTGATCACCGCAGGCGTTCCGGTTGTGAGACCCGAAAGATCAGCGTTCGGGACTGTCACGCTCCAACTGCCACCCGAGGCGGTGCCCGAATAGGTTTGGCCATCCATCGTAACCGTAACGGTTTGGCCATCTTCGGCACTGGTGTTGCCGGTCAGGATCAAATCGCCACTGACATCAATAAGCTCGATCGAACCGCCAGCGACCGGGTCCAATGAAATGGTCGGAGCGCTGAAATCGGTATCGAAACCGCTACTTGTTTGAGGGGCAGGGTTGCCGGCCCCATCCGAAACATCGGCAGTTACCGATATGGTTGTGCCATCCGGCAATGAGGCAAGATCAGCAGCCGGGATAGTCACGCTCCAATTGCCGCCCAAGACAGTGCCTGTATAGGTCTGACCATTGAGCGATACCGTGACAGTTTGCCCGTCCTCGGCATTGGTTGTTCCGGTGACGATCAAGTCCGTTGCTTGTTCGGCAGTGTTCATCACCGCCCCATCCGAGAAGCTGGTGATAGCCAGGGTCGGGGGTACTGTATCAATGTCGAATGTAACAGTTTCAACCGACAGCTCATCCCCCATGTCATCGAGATGTCGAATGGTGATATCCGTCACGCCCTGAGGCACGCCGCTGGCCTCTGACGGGGTCAAAGAGACACTCCAGTTCCCATCTGAGTCCGGGGTCACGGTTTTGACCACTGATCCAATGGTAATCTCGACACTGTCGGTGCCCGCTGGAGCCACGGAATTGATGGTCGAACTGCTAAGCGTTGTTCCCTGTAACTGAGCCAGGTTCAGGCCCGGATGGCTTGGAGCTGGCGGAGGTGTTGGCGTCGACGCAGGACTGGCATCATCGCCACCACCACCGCCACCAGCAGCGGCGGCAGCCCCCGCCAGGCCCAAACCGCCCAAGGCCGCCCCAGCCCCACTGACACCGCCTGCGGCAGCAGCGCCCGCTTCAGCCAGGCTGAACTGTGCGATCTCGGCAACCGCCGCTTCGGCGATCATGATGGCGCCGCTGTCCAGAACCTGAATATTCTCGGCGGCAACAATCATGCTGCGCCCGTCGGTCATCTTGAGAAGAACATCTCCATTTTTCAGCAGCTTGGCCGATTGCACGCCGGGAATGGTTTCAGCGAACTGGTAGGCATACAGCTCTTCAATCGTGGCCTGAGCAAACGCGGGCAGCGCCAACAGAGAGGACCCCAGCCCACCTGCCAAACCACGCCCTACCCAGCGGCCCATTTTGCCATCTATCCACTGGCGAATCCGGCGCGAGCGGTCCGTTTCTGATTGATCCGCTGCAGGATTCGTATTGGTCTCAGGTGCTTTGGTCATCTTACCCTCACATGTATTGCCGGCGATCTTGGAAGGGGGACAATCCGCACCGTTTAGGCTTTTGCTCATCTGTCTTACCCTTTGACTGCGTCGGCGATCGGACCCGAAAAAATTGAACTAAACTCAAGCCGAACTCCTCGTTTTCACCACATTCTTGCTATGGTTTCGGTCTGGGCATCGGATCATCTTTGTGCTCAACGCCAGGGGTGGCGGTGGGGTGATGACTATGATGCTGCAATTCGAAACATTGGTTGCAACGGGAAGCACGGCGCTCGATTCAGGTATCGGCGATACGGCTTTAAAAACGTTTAACGGGGACACGTATCTCTACACATTGACCGGCCCAACCGGGGGCATCGCGGTATGGAGGCTGGTTGACGGCGCAATCCCACAACTGGTGGATACCCAGTATTACAGCGGGTCGATCATGTTTCAGGTGGGCGGCACAGGAACGCCTGTTTCGCTGGCGGGCACAGATCATCTGGTACTTGATATCGATACGGCCACCGGGATTGTCAGTTATGATCTGAACACCGACGGCACGGTCGGAGATTTGCAGGAAACCGGAACGTTGAGCGGCGGTGGCGATCTGTCTGCCGTGACCCAGTTTTCTGTCGCATCGTCCAACTATCTGGCGCTCGCGCATGAAGATACCGGCCAAATCGGAACCTATATCGTCAACGGTGACGGCAGCTTGTCGCTAGCCGGGCTCATCACCGGAACAGCCGATTCGATGCAGGCAATTCAGTCTGGTGCCGGGCAGTTTATTGTTGGAACAGATGCAACAGGCGACGGCATCACTGTGTATCACATCGATCCGGCAAACGGGACGCTCAGTGCGGTCGACAACAGCGACGCCATTGCAACCCTTGGCATTTCGACTCCAACTGCGGTTGAAACTGTCGAGGCGTATGGCGAATCCTGGATCGTGGTCGCCGGATCGGGCAGCAACTCGCTAAGCGTTATGCGAGTGAACAGTGATGGTACACTTTCGCCGTCCGATCATGTGCTGGATACGTTGGACACCCGGTTCCAAGACGTACAAGACATCGCGGTTATAGAAGTCGACGGGCGGGTCTTTGTGGTCGCTGGCGGAGGCGATGATGGCATCACGCTTTTCACCATGAGCCCAAACGGACAACTGATCCATATGGACAGTTTCGCGGACACGGTGCTGAGCGGGTTGCAAAATGTCGAAAACCTGAGCGTGGCCCAAGTCGGGGGTGAGCTGCAGATTTTGGCGACCAGCCAGATTGATGCAGGCGTGAACCTTCTGACCGTCGACGTTGCAAATCTGGGCGATGTCCGGGAAGGCTTCGGCACCGTCACTGGCACTGCTTTGGACGACATGCTCAGCGGTGGCGTGTTGAATGCAAACCTGCTGGGCGGGGCAGGGGATGACATCCTGATTGCAGGGGAAGGAGCCACTACGATGACGGGGGGGGCAGGGGCGGATATATTCGTGATGCAATCCGGCAGCGGCGTTACAACCATCACAGATTTTGAGGCGGGAACAGACCGGCTTGATTTATTTGACTACTTGCTGCTGCGATCGCCGACCCAGCTGATCGTTACCAGCACGGCAGACGGTGCGGATATCACCTATCGAGGCGAAGTCATCCACATCACCTCTTCGACCGGAGGGCCTCTGACCAGCACCGAGATCTTTGGCACAGGATTTGGCGGCCCCGACCATATCCCTGTTGATTTCAGTGATTTTGGTGTGTCCGAACCACCCAGTTCAGGAGGGATACAAGGCGATATCTCGATCAGCTCCGAGACCGGCAATCCGGGTCTAGGGGATGCTGAAATTCAATTCACACCTGACGGAAACAGCCCGATTACCACAACCGCAGACGAAGACGGAAATTTCGATCTCGGCCTGCCCTCGGGGACTTACTCCGGGCATCTCGACATCACCAAATCCTATTCGACGGCAAGTGCCGAGATCACCGCACTTGATGCATTGCAAGTGTTGCGGATCGCGGTTGGGTTGGACCCGACCTTCGGGCCCGCTGCGCCGGAAAACCTTATCGCTGCGGACATTACGCAAGACGGTAGAATCAATGCACTAGACGCATTGGCAATCTTGCAAGTGGCCGTTGGGCAGACGCCCACACATGAAGCCGAATGGGTTTTTCTGGACGCTAGTGCAGATTTGTCAGGGATCACCGCGTCCAATGTCGATTATGATACGGGAATAGATGTTGTCGCAATCGATGGCGTGATCGAAGCGGACATGACATCCATCCTTTTGGGCAACCTCGAGGCTGTATAAATACTCATAATGATGATTATGTTAAATATAATTGGTGCGGGTGGAGGGCATTGAACAAGCATTCCGTAACGTGCTTATTTGCTCCAGCATATCTGCTAAAGGTCGTAGTTAGCTGTATATATTAAATATTTTCCTTCCAAGTTGTTCCGAAGCGCTCCATGATATACAAGATATAGAAGTGGGACTATAAGTTGGACCATAAGAAAGCCCCTGCCAATCATGCGCCAAATCAACAAGCTCAGTGGAGCCAAAGTCAGAACCGCCCAAGCCGGTAAGTACGGCGATGGTGGCGGACTGTGGCTGCACAAGCGTGATGCCAAGCAAGGCAAGTGGGTGCTGCTGGTCACCGTACACGGTCGCCGTAGGGAAATGGGTCTTGGTGCTTATCCAGACGTATCGCTGAAAGAAGCGCGCGAAGCAGCCGAAAGATGGCGGGCAGTCGTTCGGCGAAACCTGGACCCAATCAAAGAGCGTGAACGCGAACGCAGACAACTAGAGCGCAATATGAACCTACTCAAAGACATTGCTCTAGATGCATTCGAGTCCCGCAAGGCCGAATTAAAAGGTGATGGAAAGGCCGGGCGCTGGTTTTCTCCATTGGAGCTGCACGTCTTGCCGAAGCTGGGGAAAGTGCCGGTTGCCGATATCGACCAGATAGACATCAGAGACACGCTAGCCCCAATTTGGCATGAAAAGGCGGAGACCGCCAGTAAGGCGATGGATCGCTTGGGCATTTGCCTCAAGCATGCCGCCGCTCTGGGTTTAGACGTGGATTTGCAGGCGACGATGAAAGCTAGGGCGCTATTGGGAAAGCAGCGCCACAAACCTAAGAACATCCCTGCCCTTCCTTGGCCTGACGTGCCGGTTTTCTATGCCAGCTTGACCGAAGGCACGACCACACACTTTGCATTGCGCTTGTTGATCCTGACGGCGGTTCGTTCTGGTCCGGTGCGTAAGGCTCACGAAGACCAGTTCAAGGACGATGTTTGGACGATCCCTGCAGAAATCATAAAGGGCCGTAGGGATGCAACTAAGGATTTTCGGGTGCCTTTATCGGATGCTGCGCTGGACGTGATCGAAGCAGCTAAGAAGCAGTCGCGCGATGGATTTTTATTTCCAAGCGTTCGCAAGGGCGTCATCTCCGACGCGACAATGTCCCGCTTGATGGAGCGCAGGGAGATGGATGCACGACCTCACGGGTTCCGGTCGAGCTTCCGAGATTGGGTAGCCGAAACGACAAACACACCGCATGAGGTTGCAGAAACCTGCTTGGGTCATGTTGTCGGAAGTACAGTAGAACGGGCCTATAGACGCACGGATCATTTGGAGCAAAGGCGGATCCTTATGCAGCGGTGGGCAGATTTCGTTACAATAAAGCAAGCAGATATTGTGAGGATCGGCTGATGTTTGCCACGGATGGTTGGATTTCGGCACCTGATGTATTTGTTGCCCTCTACAAGCAGAATTGGATCGATTCAGAGGGTGAACCCGTATCTGAGTTGGTTGTCGAGAAAACACGCAGTGATTTTAGAGCATTTGTTGGTTCAATAGAAGACGCCGGTGCTTTGCGCTCGAACGGCAATTTGTTTCGTATTGGACCGCAACTGTTGTACAGATTCACATTTGATGGCAGGAGCCATGAACTGTTCTCCATCACTACGGGTCTGGTGCGAAGCCTCTCACGTCGTCAGAAAGAAAGAGCTTGGCTGAAGACTCAGACGAGACGGGGTCGGCTTCAATACCATGCGTCTAAATTCGGCACTAGGTTCTGGACCCATTAATTTGGTTGCCGTCATCTCGGCTGCGTGATTCAAACCCCTGAGTTTCAGGGGTATAACATGAGTAATCTAT